>CAZGIY010000065.1:0-9314 GCA_964526445.1 uncultured Candidatus Poseidoniales archaeon | reverse complement strand
CACCTCTTGCCAACGAATCTATCGCTAGGCCTGCTTCACTAGAGGATAGCGCTACCTGCCACCTCTGCCCATTCAGGTCCTGGAATTCGTATCGCATCATCTCACCTCAGGGCAAATGCCTCCCAATACTGATGAAGGGATTCAATGGGTCATGCCTCAATGGCTCACCATCCTTGCTACTAGATATGGTTGAGCTCAACCTTTGCATTCCACTTGCTTCAGCGCTGGCCGCTGCCAACACCACTTCCGTCCCAGTCGCTGTGTTGCTCCACCCATCTGGCCAATTCAATTCGATGAAATCAGTACTAGTCTTAGCCGACAGATATTCGGGGTGACTAATCAAATCTTGTAAGAAATCAATGTTGGTCGTACAACCCAGAATTACATATTCAGACAATGCTCTGGCTAATCTCCTGATGGCTGCCTTACGATCCGCAGCATGAACTACCAATTTGGCCAACATCGGATCATATGCTGGAGTTACCTGATCGCCCTGTCTTATCCCAGAATCGATTCGAATACCCGGTCCGGTCGGAGGCTGATACAAGACCAAAGGTCCAATTGCAGGTAGAAATCCAGAGGCCGGGTCTTCCGCGTAGATTCTGACTTCGATAGCGTGACCATTGGTTTTGATGTCACTCTGTGAGCGGTCCAATGGCAAGCCAGCAGCGATTCGGAATTGTTCGAAAACAAGATCGACTCCTGTTACTGCTTCGGTTATCGGATGCTCCACCTGAATACGAGTATTCATCTCAAGAAAATGGAATGTACCATGCGAAGTTACCAAGAATTCTACTGTTCCTGCCCCTTCGTAAGAGACTGCTTTAGCAGCGTTTACCGCAGCAGCCCCCATTTGCGAACGTAAAGCCGCTGAGACCACAGGGCTTGGGGCCTCCTCCAGTACCTTCTGATGGCGCCTTTGAACACTGCATTCCCTCTCAGCCAAATGAATGACATTACCAAGAGAATCTGCAAGAATCTGAATCTCGATATGTCTCGATGATCTAAGCATCTTCTCGATGTAGACCCGTCCATCGCCGAAAGCCGACTCCGCTTCTCGTCGTGCAGCCTGAGCAGCACTTCTAACCTCAGAGAAATCTGAAACCATTCGCATACCCTTTCCGCCACCACCTGCGCTGGCTTTGATCATCAATGGCAATCCAACTCTTTGCGATGCTTCGTGAATGGCTGACAACGCAGATTCAGCATCCAATTCATCGATTTCCTCTCCCGGTATAACTGGGACGCCTGCTTGCCGCATCAACCGTCTCGCAGTCATCTTATCACCCATCGACTCAATCGCTTGAGCAGGAGGGCCTATCCAAATCAGTCCGGCTTCTTGTACTGCTCTAGCGAAATCTGCGCGCTCTGAAAGGAAACCGAAACCCGGGTGGATTGCATGCGCTCCTTTTTCCAAAGCCACTTTGATGATGAGTTCAACATTCAGATAGGTAGAGGCGAGGTCGCCACCAGGTAACAACACCGATTCATCAGACATTTCAACAAACAAAGATTCTGCATCGTCCTCAGCATAGATTGCTAAACTACTCAGACCTGCTTCCTTGCATGCTCTGATGATACGACAAGCAATTTCTCCCCTGTTGGCGATAAGAACCTTGGTGAATGGGCGACTAGCACCATTCATCCATCGTCGATTCATCTCAATACCTCAATCAGGTTCACTCTTCCAGTTGGCATCTCTACCTTCCAAGAAAGAACTCAGGCCTTCTTGCCCTTCATCTCCCCCGCGCATTCTGCTGGTGAAATCAAGGGTCCATTGGCGCAATTCTTCGTCGCTACCTGTCCAACGATCAAATCCTAGAGCCAATTCCTTGGCGCTACTTACGGCTATGGGGCCTGTAGTCATGACTTCTGCAATCATTTCATCCACTTTGCTCGCAGCATCTTCTGCAGATTCTACAACCTGCTCAATCATTCCCACCCTCAAGGCTTCATCGGCTTCAATCCTACTAGCCTGCATGGCTAACCTGCGGAAACATGCACTTCCAACGCGACGGTACACGTAGGGCCCGATTACCGCAGGAAGAATACCGAGTTTACCTTCAGACAATGCGATTCGAGTTCCTTGTAGAGCGATGACATGATCCATACAAGCAATCAATCCTGCTCCACCACCGAGAGCAACGCCTTGAATCGAACCGATAGTGAAGCAAGGGTGCGACCACAAGCCGTTGAACAGGGCATCCAACCTACGAGAGTCTTCGCGGTTTTGTTCAGGTGTCTTTGCACCAGCATCGCGCATCATGTTGATGTCAGCACCGGCACAGAAATGCTTACCATCGCCGCTAATTGTCAAGATTCTGAAGTATGGGGTGCCATCCTCATCTCTCAGTACTCCCTTTCTAGCAACCGAGTTCTCTGCACTCCAATTGAATACCTCGATCAACTCAGTTATCATCTGTTCATTCATCGCATTGTACTTGTCTTCTCTAGAAAGTCTGATGCGGCAGGACGCAGAATCGATATCCACACTTATCAGAGAGGTCTTGGGGGCTTCATTCATTTTCGTCACCTTCTAATTGAAAAAATCAAATCTGCAATTGTAATTCACATCCTAAATACGCCGTAATCCGTATCAGGCATCGGAGCGTTAAGACTCGCCGCTATACACAACCCGAGAACGTCCCTCGTATCTCTAGGATCGATGATGCCATCATCCCACAATCTCGCGGTTGAATGGTAAGGAGAGCCTTCTCTATCGTACTTCTCTAGAATCGGTGCTCTGAACTCATCTAATTCCTGTCCAAACATGGCATCTTTGCCTTCTCTGGACCTTTGATCCTGTTTCACCGTGGTCAATACATCTGCTGCTTGAGGACCTCCCATGACGGAAATACGAGAATTTGGCCACATGAAAAGGAATCTGGGGTCATACGCTCTTCCACACATTCCATAATTGCCCGCTCCATGACTACCTCCAATGATAACGGTGAATTTTGGAACAGGTACGCAAGATACTGCAGTCACCAACTTTGCGCCATCCTTGGCGATACCTCCGGCCTCATATCTACGTCCGACCATGAAACCAGTAATATTCTGCAAAAATACCAGTGGAATCCCTCTCTGTCCACAGAGTTCTACGAAGTGAGCCCCTTTGAGGCTGGATTCGCTGAATAGGATTCCATTATTGGCGACAATTCCGACAGGGTGCCCGTGAATCCTAGCAAATCCACATACCAATGTAGTCCCATATCTGGCTTTGAATTCATGGAAACGTGATGCATCAACGATTCGAGCGATTACCTCTCTGACGTCGTATGGGGTGCGGTTGTCCTCGGGGACGATACCCAGCAATTCTTCAGGATCAAAAGCAGGTTCTTCGGGAGCACTACGGTCAATTCTGGTCTTTTCTTTGGGATTCAAGTTCTCGATGACATTCCTTACCAAGTGAAGTGCCTGATTCTCATCTTCTGCATAATGATCTGCAACTCCAGATTCTACAGTGTGGACTTCTGCCCCGCCTAGATCTTCAGCGCTCACTTCTTCTCCTGTTGCAGCTTTGACTAGAGGAGGGCCTGCCAAAAAGATGGTACCGTTTCCCTTGACGATAATCGACTCATCTGACATGGCTGGAACATAAGCACCGCCGGCGGTACAGGAACCTAGTACCGCTGCCACCTGTGGTATCCCCTTACCACTCAACATTGCTTGATTACGGAAGATGCGACCAAAATGCCCCTTATCTGGAAAAACCTCGTCCTGTAATGGCAAGAATGCACCGCCTGAATCAACCAGATAGACGCATGGCAGATGATTTTCCTCAGCGATTTCCTGTGCCCTTATGTGCTTCTTAACCGTGATCGGATAGTATGAGCCGCCCTTGACGGTGGCATCATTGGCTACGAACATACATTCTCTTCCATGCACTATCCCAATACCGGTCACAATTCCGGCGCTGTGCGCTTTGCCATCATACAGACCATTGGCTGCTAAAGTTGACAACTCGAGGAAAGCGGTTCCTGCATCGATGATTCTGTCGATTCGCTCGCGCGGCAGTAATTTGCCGCGACTGCGATGCCTCGCCTCATATTTTCCACCGCCACCCATACGTGCAGTCTTCAAGTTCCCATCTAATTCCTCAAGCAAAGCCAGATTGTGGCGCTTTCTTGGTTCAAAATCGGGAGACGAAGTATCAACTCGGGTCGATAGTCGGTCCATATCTTCCCCTCTTGTGACTAGGGACTTCGCGTCTAACCTTGAAGCATATGGTCGCAAGGCCCGCAATTCTAGACGCCAAGCATCAATCGGCCGAGGTCGCGAAGACCTGGTGCTAACCCAACAATCAATAACGCTAGAACCACCAATAAGCGGAGATGCCTATGGCGATATTCAATGCGAATTTGCGTGAATAACCAAACCAAGGCGCCTGTCAGGAGAAGTTTGGTGACAAAGAACAACCAAGCCCCAGCACCACCGGTCAACGCAGCACCCCATTCGATGACTTCTGCACTCACTACATGCTTCTCACTGTAGCCAAAGAAATCTATGCCCATCCAAGTTGCTAGGCCATCGCATAACTGCCCAAAAGCGAATGTCAAAACCAAGGGGCTAGCCAACAACGCCATTCTTGCATCCAATTCGTACTCTCCCTTCTCCTCAGGATTCCCTTTCTCCCATTCCTCAAGACTGATATGAGATGGAATTACACCACTATCGTACCCTTTAGCAATCATTCTTGCATTGGCTTCACTACCCATCCGATACAACTGCCAGCACAGAAGAGTAGGCACACCTAGAATCACAAAAGCAGGCCACCATGTAGGGTCATGTCCCGCATGCCATGGGGTGAATTGGAACTGTAACCACAGACTGATACTCAAGACTACGGCGCCACTTCCCACTGCAAGAAGGCTGCATTCCATCCCACTACCGCCTTCGTCTTTGGCTAGCCAGCATGCGACTAATATGGCGGATATCAGCCCAATGACCGGCCAAAACATGCCGATTGACTCATCGGCAGCCAAGGCTGGAGAAAAGAGAAGCAGCCACATAAAGAGAAGGAGGATTATTGCAACGAGACGTTGTCTTCCACCAACAGCAATTGTTTCTCCTTTATCGGAAGGTAATTTCTCAGCCCAATGTCCTAGCGCTGCAGTCATAATCACCCAGAAGGCAAGATGGAGATGAATCAATGGAGAGATGAATAGAATCTGGTAGGACTCTGGAAATAATTCAGAATCCTCTAACACCCTCAAGACACTGGCCAATACTACCCATGGAACGAAGGCAATGATGACATTAGCATCTGCGGGAAATCGGGCCTTTCTAAAATAAGCAGAAAGAACTACCGCAAACAGCAACAATAGGCTGGTGAATAGCAGGGTATTGAACGAGTTGTAGCCTGCATCACCCTCTACAGCATCCTGAGTTATCGGATCCCAAACTGTTGGCTTGAGCAGGCCTTCCCAAAACACCGAAGGAATGAGCAAGGAACCCAACAACAGCAACGAAATGACTCCAACCAAGATATATGTCGAATAGGTCTCAAATCGACTGAATTTATCATAGGGTAACGGGGCAGTAAACTGATTCTGTACAACCTCTTCCGACTCTTCATCAGTACTTTCTTCTTCAACAATAGGTGAATCCGAACCCGCCTCCTCGACGTTTTCCTCTTCTAGAGAATCATCCACTTCCTCAGAAAGGGCTTCCTCTTCGGACATCGCTCTCATGCCTCCTGAGAAGAGGTGCATCATCACCTTTTGTCTTCAACGAAGCAGGTTTCACTCTTCTTCGCCATGAGAATGGGATTCGTGTCCACAGTCAGGGTCGTCACAATCATGCTCTTCGGCATCTGCAACTGTTCGCGGTTCATGAACTTCCACAAAAGAGACCTTGCCTACTTCCAAAGCATCTCTGAGTACGGTTACTACACGGAATTTCATCATCGCTGCATTGGTATCGAATAGCATAGTTTGCGGAACAGTAATCGCTACATCATCACCATCGAATTCTACTTCGAAGTCTTCGTGTCCAGAGTTTGATTTCAACAATGCCAATACCTTCTCTACTCGGTCTTCTACTACCTTGACGATGGTATACTTGTAGCGAAGTGTACGGCCTGCCAAAGGGTGGTTGAAATCGATGCGTGCTCTACCCGCTGCAAACAGAGTGAGGATTCCAGTTCGGCCGCCAATTTCAACTGGAGAGCCAATGGCTAGACTTTGTGGATCGTTGACTGCGCGCATCAATTTGTCCTGATTAATCGTCTCAATCATGGTGGTATCCTTGTCTCCATATGCCTTGGATGGTTCAATCTCGATATCGTACTCAGTCTCTGCCTCAGCCTCCAAAAGACTGTCCTCGAAACCTTCGATTAACTGACCTGCACCGACTACGGTGACCAAAGGACTGTAGCCTCTTCCTTCCTGATGCGCCTCATGCTCCTTGGCAACCTCTTCAATCGTTGTCTCCAACAGGTCGCCGGTATCAGCATTGTACAATTCATAGTCTACATGGACGATGGTTCCGTTCTCCATTCAAACGCATCCTACCCTTCAAGGGCGACCCGCCGACCCACTCCCCCTTTATCATTGGAACGGAGATGGAAAAAACTCAAATCAGCATACCGAGTTGCTGGTCACTCTTCCTCTGTCTTTGAAGAAACGCCAGATTGCCAAGTCGCTGAACCCAATATCAATCCCGCTAAAATCAATGTCCAACCAAACCACACCAGATGACTTCCTTTGAGATCGTGAATAGTCACTCGTATCGAATCAACATCATCCAATCCACCCATCAATGAAGAGGTCATCAACCCCCCCGCTTGGCTAGAATCGAAAATCATTATCAGGTCTCCATGCAATCTTGCCTTGCTGTCTATCTCACTTCGAGCGCTGACACGACCGTTTGGTGAGTCGAACCTCAATACTCCTGGTTCCAAAGTAGCCAAAAGTTCGCCCACCTCTCCATCATCTAGAGTGTGGACATCTACCCTAGCACCAATGTATCCATCCCCCACGATAAAGCGCTCACTGAATTCTTGATCGTCATCAGAGATGATAACCACTTCACGGAATATGTAAGCATAATCACCTACCACCTTTGCCTCGTCTTTTTCCAAACTATGTCGATGGTCAGCATCACCTCTATCTATCAACGTGGTAGTGAAAACATGGCCTAGTAGCAGCAACAGGATGCCGAGGTGTACGACATGTGCTCCGAGAGTCCTCCAACGATTACTTGACCCCTTGCTTCCTCTTCTTTGCAACCTTTTGCGTAGTGAGACTATGGCGGTAGAAATCTCGACAATCATTGCAGGAATAGCCACCATCAATGGTAGAATCAACAGCCAAGCAACATGCCCCCTGACAAAGGCTCCTGACAAGGCCTCGTTGGGATCCCCCGGCAGAGAATTGTGCGCCATTGCTGCCAATAACAAGGCCAGCAATAACACTCCAGCAGCCAGCAATAATTGCTGCTGTTTCTCGACTTTCTTGCGCCAGCCAAATATCGTCAAGGCAAGAACCACCAGTGAAATCAAAATCGAACCTAACAATTCCTGTGCCTCAAATCTAGGTGAATCGATACTAGCGAACAATAGCATCCAGGTCAAGAGAATGAATGTAGAACCTAGGGTCGAAGGGGCCATCAAGGCCAATCTTTGTGGATTGGGGGCTTTCCTAGGCTCATCTACTTCCTCAGAAAATATCAGCCAAGGTAGCAATACAGCACCCATGCCCACAGCAGCAGCTGGGATTTCGACCACCTGCGCCCATGCGGTGAAAATCCAGAAGAGGATAGGAATAGCGAGTAAAGATCCAGCCTTGTAGCCATCTTTCTGTGCAATTATTGGTAAGATAATGAGAATTGACAGACTTGCAAGAATAACATCCCCGCAAAGGAATGCAGCCGAGATGGTACCGAAAAGAACTAGAAGATTAGGAACTTCTTTCAAACGTTCAAGCAATTCATGACGATACTTCAACAGGGAAAATAGGGGCGAAAAGGCAACTATTGAAACAAACAATCCTGAAACGCTTCCCCACAGAATCTCAGCGACTTGTTCCTCACCTAAAGGTTGCATCAATAGCATCAGAATCGCCGATAATGGAACAACCATCCATGGTATTGACCAATTAAATGGAAGCGCGTGAGAATCTTCAGCAGAACGTAGTTGCTGACGCATTGTCCAAGCTACCCAAGTAGACAAAGGCAAGATAACCAACAAGAGATAGCCTACAACTTCGACTCCAACTCCAATGTCACCACGAATAAGCATCATTCTACCCCATACATCCTCTGGAACAGAACCGCTGCCATCTCCAACGAAAGCGTGCCTGCTGACCCATACTCCATTGGCTCTGGTAATCAAAGTAGAAAGTATGGCCAAAGCGCCGGGCATCAATCCTGCCAATGCCCACCACTTAGCATCAGTTCTCTGTGGGCGTTGTGGCAAGTGCAGCAGTACAACTACTGCTAACCAAGGGAGGAGGCTCGCAGTTTCAACGGGATCCCAGGCCCAATAACCACCCCAATCCAGAACAGTATATGCCCATAACCCACCCAATCCAATACCTAGTGCACCTACGAACATGGTCGGACGAGCCAATGGTATCAGGCGTTCTGAAAGAGTGTCGATTTCGCTCTCAGCATCAAAGAAGGCGGCGAGTACAACACTGCTCAGAGCGATGCAAAGAGAGTAGTAAAGGAAAATGATAGGTGGATGAATAACCATCAAATCGGTCTGAAGCAATTCATTCAATTGCGACCTTGGAGCATTCGGATCTTGGGCCGCATCGAAAGCACCCATCCCCCAAGCCAAGAACAACATGAATGTGGTGAAACCGTGAAACCAAGCCATACGTAACCTTCTGCTGGATTCAGATTCGCCACCAGTGCCATTCAGGGTAAATATTCCAATTAATGACATACAAGCAGCCCACATCAAGATTGGACCTTCTCGACCTTCCCACAAGGCTGCTAAGCGGTATCTCAAGGGGAGGTCAGCACCTCCGTGTTCCCATACCAGTCGATATGTATGGACATCTGCCAAGAAGAGGAAGGCCATGACAACAAATGGCAACAAGACGAGAATGTGTAAGGCATGCTGCAGCCACCTTTTCTGAAGCCTACTCGGTAGGTCAACAGCTAGAGACAATGCTGCTATGCAGGCGATTGGAAGGCTTGCTCCCCACATGTTGTTCCATCCATCCGTATTGGCTCGGCTTGATAACCTGCTCTACCAGCCGTAGTACTTGGCACGGCTATATCCAAATGACAACAGTACAGAGATAACATTTCGAGTCAATAACAAAGGTCTCAGAAAAAGAATCTTCAACCCAACGAACAAT
>CAZGIY010000064.1:0-9390 GCA_964526445.1 uncultured Candidatus Poseidoniales archaeon | reverse complement strand
ATTCGGTCTGATAATCATCGTGATCAAGGGTAGCGTGCAAGTCACCATGAACGAAGGGAATGTGAAAACCTTCGAGGTAGTTGTCAACATAGACGATCCAATTGGCTTCGATGCTATGGTCCCGATGTCTTGATGGATCATAGGTTATCGAAGAACTACTAGGCCACCATGACATCCGCTTAGTGAAAGGAGCGAACCAAGTAGCGAAATCTTTGGCCTCAAGGCTAGCGAAGAAAAATCCATTCCATTCTCCAGAGTCAAAGGTAGCGAGATCATCTTTGTCAGTAGGAAAATCTTCGACTCCCTCGAAACCTGGCATTGCGCGAAAGCAACCGTCTAGCCCGAAAGTTCGCCCATGGTAAGGACATTGAATCACGTTTGTTTTGCAGGGTCTGTCAGTAAGAATCATGCCACGATGTGTACAGACTCCTGAAAGGATGCGGGCCTCTTCATTCTGTGCGGTCAACAACATCGGCTCACCGGTTTGCGCTTCAATATGAGGCAGGGGCAGGACGTTGTTTTCTTGAGTCTCGCATCGATGAGCGGCGAAGCACCATTGTTGCTTGAAGTGTTTCAACAATCCAGTAAACAACTCTGAGTCCGTATAGTATCTCGAAGGTAGAGTGGAAGCCCTTCTGATATCAGCATCCACTTCTCCCATGCAAAGGCTAGGGCGAGATTCATTGAAAAAACATACTTTCAAGCAATTCTGAACTGATATACACGAAATTGTGGTTTCAATCTTGCAATCAAACACGCCTACGCAATTTCTCCATCAAACCATCAGCATTGCCAAGCGCCTTGAGGCACTCTTCCCAACGACTGTTAGAATGCTCCTCCACGGCTTCTCCAACCGCAGCCTCGCACTGTCTTCGCTCATCATCCTTGACACCTATACCGCTAGCCTCGAGTTGATTTCTCAGACGCATCCATTCCTCTTGCACGAATTCAAGCAATTCCTTGGCCTCAGCGCCTGCGTTGGATTCCTTATCCAAATCATTGGTCAAACGTTCCAACAGCGAGGCTGAATGGGACCATTGCATCTCATCTGCTGCCTTCTCAACCTCATCGTATCTAGCCTGCCATTCATCTGCATCTGGGCGTTCACTCCAGCGCTTCTTCATTTTGCTATGCTGACGCATGGCTCGGCGGACATCTTCCATCGCCTCTCTCTCAGCGGTTATCTCTCGCACCACTCCATCTGAAAGGCCTCGGGCCAAAGCATGGTCACCATCCTGCAAGGCGGTATTTGCACTCTGCATCCTAGACTGCCAAAGTTCGGTATCCATACCATCGACTCCATCCAGTACGCGCTGCGCTTCTTCGACTGCCTGTTCTGCATTCCCTACCGCTTCACCCACCGCCTCAACCTGCTGTGGGATGACAGAAGCAAATTCCCAGGCTTTCTTGGCGTTCTCATCTTCGAGACATTCTTCGGCTTCGGTTAGAATCTTTCTCAAGCCCTTGCCTTGTTCGCCTTCTAAATCATTGATCAAACGCTTTGCTTCAGCGATGGCTTTTGCAGCCTTTTCCCACCATTCGATGATGTCGGTAGCCCGTTTCTTGGCTTGACGGTAGAGCAGTTCTCCTTCGCGTAGACTACCCAATTCGACTTCTCTATCACCTTGTACTAAAGCCGAACGAGGACGTTTAGCAGTGACTGCGATGTCCTCTGCCTCTTCAACCGCTTTTGCAGCATCCGCACGAATTGCATCGACGTCATCTGCGAAGGCTATGGTCCGTTCAATGTCTTCTTCGGCCTCGTTAAGCAAACGCATTCCAAGTCTAGGGTCTAGATGCCCTTCTTCGGATGCTGTGGTGACTAAAGAGTACGCTTGATCCACCGATACGCCTTCGGATTTGAGTTTGAGAATACGGCTCTGTACCGAATCCAAACGCTTTCTGAATTCTTTACGCAATTGCCGGTCCTCGTCTCCACCAATGCTGTCAGTAATGACTAGGCCCGCAGCACCAGCGAGCAATAGGAGGTTGACGGTCAAGACAGATCCTTGTGGGATTTCTACAACAAAGAAGGAGAGAGCCATGACCAAACCAATACCGCCCATTACTGCGCGATAGCGCGTGGCTTGCCATCCTCCTTGCAATCGATTACGGGATTCACGTAGCAGTAAACCACCGACAAACATGCAGCCGATTCCACCTAGTGCTTCTCCTGTTGAGCCATTCAAGGTCCAGCAGCCGATAACCATCAGAGGTAACCACATGACGGTTGAGGCTGCACCAATTCTGGAATTCTCCTTAGCACCTTCTGTAAGTAAATCCTGCATGAAGTAAGCCCAAGCCAGCATAATCAGAGCGGGGCCCAATTCAGGAAGCAATGGATGGTCATCCGCCATAGCGGATGTCAAATCTGGAATCATCATCCACAGAGTTGCCAACATCAGCAATAATACACAGATGGTAACTAAATTCTCCAGTCTCTTTCGCTGTGCCTTTAATTCGGCTTGCAAACGCTCCTCAAAAGAGAGACTCTCAGACTGCATCAGAACTGCGGTGCTGCGCAGAAGAGAAGATGCTTGCCCCATCCTTTCACCTCAATCATCCAGTTCAAGCACTAAGCGAACTCTTGGGTCCTCGAGATTAATCATCGTTGGTAGACCCATATCCATCGGAACACCATTGACATTAGCAATCAGGCCACTCATCAGTAGATGATTACCCGCTGGAATCTCCCCTAACTTGGGCCAACCTGCCGCCTTGGACCAAATTCTAGATTTGACAGCACTTGGATGGATTCCTACCTTCTCGGAAGACTTGTACATTAACCAAGAATTACCATCCATCATGTGAACTCCACAGGCTTCGTCATATTCACCCTCATAGGGCACCAAGTTATAGCGCGAAAGCCAAGCCATCTGCATTTCAATCGGCTTGCGTGTGCCATCATTGACAGGCCAGTCAAATTCAGAGCCATCCATAACTTCGATCGGTTGTTCTTCAATTCCATGCTTGAGAAGATGTGCTTGTAATGCTCTGACCGCAATATGATGTGGGTGCTTGGCGGACAAATCTCTGCGAATATTTCGGGAGGACAACGGCATTCCAGTATCTACGAGCAATAGTGCTCGAGCAACATCGCCCATCACCCAATCGGTTATCTCGTTCTTGTGCATCCAGAACTCGAGTCTATCAAGAGCTTCTTGAGAACGTCCTACAATTCTCATTCTTGCGACATCTCCGAGCAAGAACTTCTTGCCAATCGGGTCATTCCTGTGCTCTATTTCGGACCAAGGCTCCCAATCAGCCCACCTCTGTAAAAGGTCCTTGTTGAGGCGAGCCAAGGGTGAAAGGGCCAACATCGGCAAAGTGTCAGCATCGAATTCAATCGTTTCAGGATCAATAATCTCGGCGATCCATTCTAGATGCATCGCTTGTTGAGACTGGCCTCGCAACATTTCGATTCTAGGCTTTGCTTCCTTGAAATCGCGCTGTGCTACTGAGGCTGCAGCCAGTACTATTCGCGCGCCCTTGGCCTGACCTCCTTTGAGAGCCAATACCGAGAGAGCCAATTGTTCAGCTTCGTCCCAATTGCCAATTGCCGCTTGTAACATCATCTCATCCTGTGCTTTTCTGACAGTGGTCAATCCTTCAGGACCACTCGTATGAGTTTGCCAGCGCTTGACAATACCATTCCAATCATCATTGGCTAACAATGTAGCAAGCGGAGTTCTCTGTAGGAAGATTACGTCTTCCCAAGCTGACATCTCGGTGCGCTCAGTATCTGCGGTTGCATCGAAGTGTGTTTTGTTGTAATTCTCCCACATACTGCGACTAGCCAACCAGACTGCTAGGAAAGAGATTTGTCCACCTGCGGCCAACATCCAAGTCAATTGCTCCATAGCATCCTTCTCGATAATTGCACAAATGCTGTTCTCCCAAGGGCCGCAGGTTGCGCCACCTGGTAGGAAAGAAGAATCCCAGAAAGTGATTAGTGCGAGGAAGAGAAGGAATATCGATTGGCCAGCAAAGGCCGAGAAACAGAAGTTCAGCACTCTGGCTTGGTGTCGTTTCTCACTGCGCAACAGGCGGCTTTCAGCGACCTTGATCCCACCCCTGCCCCCAGCATCAGAGACTCCAAGGAAAAGTATGCGGGCGACATCATATACGAATGCAACACCGATCAGTGCGACATTGAGCAGTAGGAACAAGAGTACAGAAGTTACCAAAGGCATGCGAATCTCTTCGATAGGGATGAATGAGAATAACTCGATAGCGAGGAAACCAATGATACCACCTTCTTCCATGACTACCGCTTGTTCAGTGTACTCGGGTAATTCCAGAACTCTGTTTGAATGAGCGAACATGTCTGGGAACAAGAACATCAGTACCAACGTCACTAAGGTGTTGATTGCGGTAATTGGCATAGTGAATGCAGTTATGGCAACTAGAAACGCTACACCTTGCTTGACTGGAGTAGGTTTGTGTGGATGCAGTTGACTCGACTCCCCTTTGGACAGAGTCCAGTTTGAGCGGAACAGCGGCAGCCAACTAGAACCCAATACTCTACCGTAAGCGACAACTGCTGGCAATAGTAGACAGAATAGCACTATTGAGGTGATATCTTTTGTATCGAGTTTCATCATGTTATTGAGAACCAACTGAAGGATTCCAAGAGCCAAAATCCAAAGGATTGCGATGACGGTTATCAGGCCACGTCTCTTAGTGGATTCATCCTGCATGGTCGCTCTCATTGCAGTCTTGGGGGGAGAAATCTGGGCGGTAAGTGCAAAGGCTGCCGAAACTACTGCTGGGACGAAGATCAACATCAAGGCAATGGCCATATTTCCGGCGATTAATCCACCATACAAGCCGATGTAAGCAAGGGTGAATTCAAGGATGATAATGAATACTCCAACCAGTGACATGACGTACAACGAAGTACCTAAACGGGCTCTTGGGTGGTCCAACAAAGCATTGGCATCCTCGATATTTCGAGTCACTGTGTGGACCTCGAATTCGTGGTCATCGGTCTTGAATGCAACCTGTAGGTCGACTAATGAACGAGGTATCCATGACCTCCAAAGAAGCCATGCGATGAAACCCGCAATTATTGGCGATGCCAAGGCGACAAACGGGTAATCACCGACGATACCGATGTCTACCATGAAGGGCCGTAGGCCCTTCGGGGTTCAAGGCTGTTGTGTATTTACTGTTCAGGGGCAAGATTCAACTTTTGAATGACAATACGAGCATTTTCTTCAATATCCGCCGTACCGTCGATACGCAAATCTGCACCTTCTGCAAAGCCCTCAACAAATATCTCATGCATAGGCTGAACTTGATTTCTCCATTGCGCGAGAACTCCTTCTGCTTCGCGTCCACGGTGCTTTACATCGCGAGCCATTCTACGTTCTAATCTGACTTCTTCTGAAGCCTCGATGTAAACACTAGCATCCACCTGTGCAAGTATCTCACTTTGACTGAGCAAAAGAATGCCATCTACGAGAATAACTTCACTGGGACTTTGGATACATCCCTCATTTTGACGAGCATGGGTAACGAAGTCGTAATTCGGTATCTCTACCGTCTTACCTATCTTTAGTTTGGAGATGTGTTCTGCTAACAATGTGAACTCGATACTGTCGGGATGATCGAAGTTAACCACCCCTCCATCTTCATCGAAATCTTCGCTGTGATCATGGTAATAGGAGTCCTGCGAGATGATACTACAATGTTGCAGGCCGAGTAGATTACGTATGCTATGAGCCAACACACTCTTTCCAGAACCACTGCCTCCGGCAATGGCGATTATGGTGCAGTTCTGACTCATACCGTATGGACCACCACCATTCAACGCATCAATCCACCGTCAAAACATGCGGTCCTTTGATGACCTCCATATCCATCCCCGTATCAGGTGAGTAGATGGTTTCCAAGGTGATCAACGATACCATACACGGTTCTTTTCATGTCGACGAGGTAAGGACTCAACTCCTCAAGACGCCCGAATTCAACAAATTGTCACACATCAAACAGCTCGGGCTGGCCCATCTTGTTTTTCCAGGTGCACACCATACCAGATTCGAACACAGTCTAGGGGTTAGTCACGTTGGAGGACTGATGTCAGATTCGATGGAATTAGATGCAAATGAGAAGCAATTGGTACAGATTGCAGGCATGTTACACGACGTCGGACACGGGCCATACAGCCACACCCTCGAACATATCTTGCACGAGCGCGGTGGTATCGACCACATGTCGGTCACAGAGGGAATCATCACAGGAGAACATGATGTCCTCAGAGAGGGCGAAGCATCAGTCTTTGAAAATCGCGACAGGATTCCCGATATTCTCGAAAGGAATGGAATCGACCCAGAAGAGATCGCTGGTCTGATTCGCGGAACAGATGCATCGGGAAGCGAGCGAAACTTGTTCTGGAACGAAGGACAGGATGTCTTCAGCGATAAGGACAAAACTCTAGCAAATATTGTACACGGGCCAGTTGATTGCGACCAAATTGACTACTTGCTCAGAGATGCTCACTTCACAGGTGTCAGGCATGGTATCATCGACCACCGTCATCTGATACACAATCTGCATCGCCACGCTGGAGATGTCGCTATCGGAGAGAGTGGCCTTTCGGCTCTTGAAGGAATGCTTACGGCGCGCGCCCTGATGTATAGCGCCGTCTACTTCCACCGAGTCACTCGTATCACTGAGATGATGTTATCCTCTGCAGTTGACCGAATGGATCATGAGAATAGTAACCCGGTGGATATGCAGCGTATGGTTGATGCCGAGATATGGCAGGTTCTCGATGAGCAGGGTGATTACCAGAAGGACATCATCCGCCGCATCAAGTATCGTCAACTGTTCAAGGTGGCGATGACCCGAAGGCGATCAGATCTCGATGAAGAACAAGTGAAGACGTTGCTTGAAATTGCTACGGACAGTAAGCGCAAGCGTGCTCTGGAAGATGATATCGCAGCCCGTGCCAACATTCCTGAAGGGTATGTCTGCATCGATGTGCCCTCTGTGAAATTACTGCTCTCGGAACCTCGAATGGCCGATGTTGATATCAGGGTCTGCGGAGAGGATGGACGTTATCGTTGGTTCAAGGAACATACTCCGATGGCCGATGCACTGCGTACCAGGCAAGTCAGTCAGGCTGCTCTCTACGTCATGACCTTGCCTTCAGCAACTGAGAGTGTCGCCAATATCGCTCAGCGTCTAATCTTCAACCAATGAAGGAACTGCGGCTTTGCTGGAAATCTCTTCCTTGATAGCTGAGATGAAATCTTGTAGCGGAATGCCATTGTCCTGGGCACCCGACCTTGCGCGAATACTGACGCTGCCGTTTGCCTCTTCTTCTTCTCCGAGAATCAACATGTAAGCGGGCTGCATCTTACGGTGAGTTCGAATCTTCTTGCCGATGGTGTTGTCAGATGAATCAACTTCCACTCTGATGCCATTGGCCTTGAGTTCACTAGCAACCTTGTCGGCATATTCGCTCTGCTTCTCACTGATGGTGACCACGTGCGCCTGAGTAGGAGATAGCCAAGTGGGGAACTTTCCTGCGAAATGTTCTATGAGAACTCCAACGAATCTCTCCATGCTACCGAAGGGTGCGCGGTGAATCATCACTGGACGATGTGGCGAGCCATCTGCGCCCTGATAGGTGAGATCAAATCTCTCTGGTAGATTGTAGTCCACCTGAACGGTTCCTAACTGCCACTCCCTACCGATAACATCGCGCACGATGAAATCGACCTTCGGTCCATAGAATGCTGCTTCCCCTTCCTCTTCAGAAAACGGTACACCAAGCGAGGTGGCTGCTTGTCTGCAGGCTTCCTCAGCCATATCCCAAGCCTCGCTTGAGCCGACGTACTTGCTCGAATCAAGGTCTCTTTTTCCAACCCTGACACGGTAATCATCCATGCCTAGAGTACCGAAGATTATCTGCACCAATTCGATGCATCCGAGTACTTCTTCGGCGATCTGTTTCTCGGTGACGAACAGGTGAGCATCATCCTGAGTGAAGCCTCTGACCCTTGTCATTCCAGATATCTCTCCAGATTGTTCCCAGCGGTACACGGTTCCAAATTCGGCCAGTCGTAGCGGAAGGTCTCGGTAAGAGCGTGGTTGTGAGGCATAGATCTGAGTGTGGTGTGGACAGTTCATCGGTTTGAGCAGGTAGCCTTCGATGTCGCCTTCGTCCATCAAGTTGGATAATTCAGAACAGGAGCAGCCTTCGTCAGCCAATTTTTTCATCAGGTCGCGTTCGACCAGTGGAGGATACTGAGATTCCTGATAATAGGGGAAATGGCCACTGGTGCGGTAGAGGTCCAACTTTCCGATGTGGGGGGTGAAGACCTGACTGTAGCCCTGTCGCCTCAACTCCTGAGCGATGAAGTCCTGTAGTTCCTGCCTGACGATGGAGCCTCTCGGAGTCCAGAGGATTAGGCCTTGTCCGACCTTTTCGGAGATGTGGAACAATTGTAGGTCCTTGCCCAACTTGCGGTGGTCACGCTTCTTTGCTTCCTCCATCCTCTGTAGGTGCTCCTTGAGCATGTGCTTGTCTGGGAAAACGGTTCCATAGATTCGAACCAAAGACTCCCGATTCTGGTCACCTCTCCAATAAGCGGTTGAAACGGATAGCAATCGACTGTGCATCAACTTGGCAGTGCTTGAAACGTGGGGGCCAAGACATAGGTCGTACCAGTCGCCTTGGCGGTAGATGGTCGAGGCATCACCATCCTCGAGTTTGTCATTGATGATCTCCAACTTGTATTCGTTGGTCTGGAAGAGATCCAACAACTCTTCGTCGGTGTATTCCTCTCGCGATACTGGCAGGTTTTTTCTCGATAATTCCTGCATCTTCTTCTCGATGGCCTTGAGGTCCTCTTCCCCGATGGGGTCCATGGCGAAGTCATAGTAGAATCCATTCTCGATGGCTGGGCCGATGGTGGGCTTTGCACCAGGGTAGAGTTCGGTCACTGCTTGGGCCAATAGGTGGGCGCATGAGTGGCGTAGAATCTCCAAACCCGCTTCAGAGTCTGCGAGGATTCCTTCGACTGAACAGTCGGATTCCAATTCAGTGCTCAAGTCCTTTTCGGCGCCGTCAACAAGGGCTGCAACGCAACCGTGTTTGCGGCCGAGGATGTCAGTTACGACCTCGCCTGCAGTTATGCCTGCGACGTACTCGTTGACTGAGTCATCGGGTAGGGTGACCGAGATCTGTGACATCTGAACTGTATTGCCGAATCGTTGCAAGCAAATGACTTTGACGCATTCTGAGGCTATTGAACCACTAGGTACCCTCTGCCCCACCGCCTTACACATCTGGATACCGAGGTCATACATTGGTGTTGGAGATTTGTTGGCTCAATCATTAAGTATGACTCTCTCGATTTCCGTATGAGTGCTATG
>CAZGIY010000063.1:0-9657 GCA_964526445.1 uncultured Candidatus Poseidoniales archaeon | reverse complement strand
CACCATCAGGTCCTGCGTCGACAGCAGGAGTTCCATCATCAAGAAATACAGTTGCTTCAACATTCATATTGGTGATACTTTCATCACCAAGGTTCTGTATAGCGACGACAATGTTGACAGGATCGCCAGCCTTGACAGTGTTTCTCCACTCAGTTGTGCTCGGATCCAACTTGCTCGCACGCGGTTCATGGATACCATGTATCGCAGCATCTTGTGCAGCGCGGCCATCCGCGGCTTCGCTGTGTTCATTCTCATTCAAATCAATCCATGCTGTGTTAGCAAATACGCTTGCAAACATCAGTAGAATCAGGGTCATCGGTACTATTTTCTTCATATTCAGTCCTCCAACTACCAGTCGGTGCGTTCGCTGAGGACTCCTACCATATTTATAGTATAGGCGGATTTTCGTAATTTTTAGTTCGAATAAATTACATTTCCAATATTTTTCTTGGTACTCTTCAATTAAAAAATGAACAATTGTTTCATTGATTTCGGGCGTAAAATCACGAGGAAATCTCACGCAGTGCCTCGGCTGGATGTATCTGGGCAGCCCTCCTAACCGGTAAAGCAGTTGATAATAATATCAGCAGCCAAGCAATAATTACAACCCAAAACAAGGTCTGCCACGGTAAAGTGAATCGCACTCCTTCACTACTCCAAAATCTATCGTATAGATACCAATGGAAGCCAATCCCAACCGCAAGGCCATTGAATATGCCTAACATGCTTATCCAACTCAATTCTAGAAGATAACCGCCCACAACCATCCTTCTTTGGAAACCTAAGGCACGAAGTACGCCCGTCTGGTGCGATCTTTCACTTACTGAGCGCACAGTAACCACTCCCAGTCCAGCGATTCCAACTACCAGGCCAAGCATCAGATAGGACTGGAATATGTCGAAAATTGCGAAAATAACCATTTGAAATTCCTTTACACTGGTCTCAATAACATTGACTTCCATGCCTGCGTCTATGAATCCTCGTTCTAATTCTTCAGCAATATCCTCTTTCTCTTCAAGATCGCTTTCTTCTGGCATCGAAAGATAGAGGCGGGTTATACGAGCATCGAATTCTTCGGCCACTGGATGCCCAACCCAGATTCCTGGAGCTGACCAAAGAGAACCTTCGTCGAGGAAACCTATGACTATCAATTCTCGAGTGATACTGGGGTTGTTTGAATCAATTACAATTATTGATTCTCCAATTGAAAAAGTCTGCTGCATAAATGGTGAATTTTCATCCCCTAGTCCTTGGAATTCCATACCAAATGAGGCATCTAGTATGCAGAGGTTGGGATTGCTTGAAATCGCAGCCCAAGCCGTCTGGGGGTCGTCGCCCAAGGAGTCATCCCAAATATGTAGTGGGAGACCGCCATGTTCGGCGAATCCAGGGTCAATTCCTCTCAAATAATACGCATCTTCACTTTCCATAGGTGCAGGATCAGTTGAGGCTGCATACCTAATGACTGACAATGAAACTACTCCAATACCATCGAATTTGTCCGTACTGATTTCATCCGGCCATTGCCATTCGCTCGAAGGCCCATCGAAGGGTAGCGGTCTATCCCAAGATGAAGTCGTCCCCAACAAATCAAAATCACCAGAAACATCGTCAACGAATGAATCGCTGTATGACTCGAATTGGGCACTATAGCCAGCCAACACTACTACTGAAAATACGGTAAGGCTGAACATTCCAATAGTCAATGCGGTACGGAACGGTGCTGACAAAGGGTATGCCAAGGCCGTAGGAACCACCGGGCCAATACGTTTGGTTACACTAGCCGCTCGGCCAATTATTCCAGCCAATAGTGGCGCCAAAGAAGTCAGCAGTAATACTCCGGCAGCGACACTAGAGACTCCTACGATGATGAAAGAGAACTCATTTGGCTCAAGTCCGGCCCTGACTGGATCTAACCAATCGGGTAACATGGCCCAAAGAACCAAGGAAATACCGAGAACAGCCATAGTATTTCGAGCAGAATGCCGAGCCAAACGTTCGGCCAATGGCAGCCTTACCGCCAACAAATGAGGCAGATTGTGGAATAAGAATGGTACCAAAGCAAGCAGAGCAAATATCCCTGTCAGAGACCATAGGCCATGGGCAGAGCCGTCTTTACCACCGCTCAAGAAGAACCACCCTGCACATATGACAGAAGCCCCCGCTAGCGAAAGAAGCAGTAACCATGACCACCAAGCGGGACCTGTTCCTTTCTGTGGAGGAAGATTGCGCATAGCAGCGACAACGTTGAGCCTACTGTTGCGCATCGAAGTAGCCCACAATGAGGCCCATGAAACCAAGAATCCAACAGCGAATCCAGCAACGAGACTCTGCCAACTCCATGAGTGCACAAAGGCACCTTCTACTGAAGACAAGGCCCAAGCAAATGCGGTTGCAACCAACCACCCAACCAGTAAACCAAGTATTGAACCGAGGGCGCTGGCCACCGCAGCAACCAACGAACCTTCAAGCACAAACAAGGCGCGCAAATCAGGACGTTGCATTCCAAGAGCGCGGGCCATGCCCATCTCGTTCTTACGTTCATCAGCAACCATTACAAAGATGTTGACCACCAACAACATACCAGCCAACATGGTGAAGGAACCGAAGACGATGAACAGGGCTGCCAAATTGTCGCTAGCCTGTTCTGAAGCCAAAATACCATCGCGTTTGGAACGATCTACAAACAACCCTGCTGCCTCATAATCAGCATTGGCATCAAGCCATGTGGTCAAAGAAGCAAGCGAGACATTGAGAAACTCTGTTTCGAGATATGATTGAGAACTGAATACTACTAGACTGCGTTCATCCTCAGCAGCAGCAGAAAGAATCTCTGCAGTGCTGAAATTTACTACTCCAACTATGACGGCAGCGAGATCTGTCTGTCCGGGAGCTGTTGGCAATGATGGTATGGCTTGTCCAACTTGCAAGGTCAAACCAGAATGGTTTCCCCTGCTGCCGGCGATGAATCCCACAAGGGTAACTTCCGCTTCATCCTCCAAGGCCTCGTCCAACCAGCCGCTAAAACGCACTTCATCCACAGAGGCTTCTGGAATCCCTTCGACCTGTCCTGATGCTGCCACTACGAACAAAGGAATCTGCCCAAGGCCTTCTAATTCCGTAATCATTGGAATGCGTATACTACGATTCCCTGCATCGCTGACTAGGACTCCATATGTGGTAGAACACAACAATTCATCATCTACTAAACTAAAAGAAGTACCATCACATGACTCGAATGGTGGCACAGAAGTATTGCTGAAAGAAGTGCCATCATAATGCCAGATGGAATTGTCAGAGAGCCACACATCATCTGAATCCCAAGATTCAACATCCAAATCTGGAAGACCCAAAGCTATTGCTGGAGTTCCATCCAATCGTTGCAACCTCTTTGCCGAGAAAGAAAATCCCTCCGACGACAAGGCTGTAACCTCATGCGGGCCGCTATCCAATAGTTGCCATTGACCATCATCGCGAATCCAAGTTTCAACTTCTAAAAGGCCCTTTAGATGTAAGATTAAAGCCTCATCTGCATACCTGAGATAGCCATCGTCAGCAGATATTGCATCAGCGGGAAATTCCTCAACCATCCAGACATTCAGGTCTAATGAAGAATGCAATTCAGGACCACCGTCCCCGTGAATCAAAAGATGGAGTTCTTCTCCTGATTGGGCTAATCCCAGAACCTTACCCTCAGGTATGTCGTGTTCAATCGCATCATCTCCGGCTACCAATGTAGACAAGCCATAGTCATGTGCTACCAGCAAGCCATCTTGGTGCAGTAAGGCTCCTCGAAGCAGCGAGCCTTCTTCCATTTGCCAAGTTTGTATCCTTCTATTAGATGGTTCAAAACTGACTCCGCCTGAATGCAAATACCACCTCCCTGAATTGTCATCGATGAAACCTGAGGTCTCAGATTGTAATAATCCAGTTAACGGCGTATTGGAAGCCCTCATGCTGATCAATGGTGCCTGTAATAATTCAGAAGCAGAAACTTCGTCTCCGAGTTCCATCGAATAATTCCTCAACGCCCTTACCATTTCTCCATCCAAACGACCGACTGAGTTGCTACGGCCAATCGAAATCATCCCTGATTCAGAGTCTCCATCTGCAAAGAACCCTGCATCTTCTGCTAACAGAACCTCATCGAGAAAGCGCTCAACATGAGGGAATAGTTCAGCCTCCGATTCAAGACTGTCATCGACTCCGCCCAAGGCCGAGATTCTTACTAGATTCACTTGCCCTTCAGCATCTTGTAGTGATTGAGCGGTGGCCAATGTTGAGAACAACACTCCGCCTTTGCTTCCCGCTACTGCTCCAGCAGCCTTTGTCTCAAGCACTCTCCACAAAACCAAAGTCTCACTTTTTTGGCTACGTTCCCCCAACTGGTCTCGAACACTCCAAGTTATGGATACTTCATCTCCTTCCTTTGCTTCTATGGCATCAGCCAGTACATCGTTGGCAACGAATACCGGCTGCCCTAGAGTTAACTCTTCAGCCTCGATATCAGAATATGAAATTCCGGATTCACCTCCGATTAATCCCCAGTCTCCAGCAGCGTCTAAACTCGGGTCCATGGCCCACCACGACGCGTCTGGCTCGCCAAGCGAGGAAGCATTATTGAATACAGAAACGGACCTCATTCTACCGACTGAAAATCCATCGACAAGATTCTTGCTCGACTGGTCTGAACCAAGCAGGTCACCCAAAGACCTCATTCGAGTTTCATTCAATTCACTCCAAGTTCCAGTTATTGGATCGATTCCATATATCTCGATATCCGAGGTATCTTGGCGCAACAGAATTTCAGCCTTGATGGTAGCATCCATCGAATCTCCAACCACAAGACTGGATGAAACCATTGCAGAACCGACCAACAACCCCAATATCATCAGTGCAGTATTGCGTTTACGCCGAACGAGGTTGCTCGATGCAAGTCGCCAAAGAACCAGGTGTCTTGATGAGAGAAGAACCAACATAACTTGATGCAGCAATATTCCAATCACCACTGATAAGCAGGCAGCAGTGAACATGTTCAAGCCAGATTCATATGAAATCGAAAACGTTGTTGCGGCTACCGTTGGAACGATGGACAATACTGCAAGATGCTTGAACCAAGATATGCGCCGAACCTCAGGGTTACTCGCAAACTGAGCCAAGCAGGTCCACAATAGATGCAACCCAAAAGCCAGCGCAAATAGCAACAAAGACAAGTGAATCCCTCCATCACTCCTCTTCTGACTTCTCATCCTTGACTATTCGACCGTCCTCCATGTGTAAGACGCGGCCGCATCGGGAGGCGATTTCGGAATCATGGGTCACCACCAACATGGTTGTACCCTTCTGCTTGTTGAGGCGGAACAGCAATTGCATCACTTCCTCACTGGTCTTCGAATCAAGATTACCAGTAGGTTCGTCTCCGAGAATCATCGCCGGTTCATGGACGAATGCGCGAGCAATAGTGACCCTTTGCTGTTGTCCACCACTCAACTCCATAGGACGGTGACCTGCCCAATCCGCAAGCCCAACCATCTCCAATGCCTGCATTGCTTTCTCGCGAGCCTCAGCCCTTCCTACACCTGCCAATTGCAAAGGCATCTCGACATTCTCAACCGCACTAAGCACAGGGATCAGATTGAAACTTTGGAAAATGAAACCAAAGTGTTCAGCCCTCAGGCTTGTACGGATGCGGTCTCCCGAGGAGAATAGTGGGGAACCTTCAATGAAAACCTCTCCTGCAGTCAGATCATCCAATCCGGATAGACAATTCAGCAAAGTTGTCTTTCCACATCCCGAAGGGCCCATGACAGCAACCATCTCTCCGGCATCAAATGACACGTTTAGGTCCCTGAGGGCCTCGACTCGATTTGCTGCCGTTTCGTATATCTTCCACACACTACGTGCCTCGATGACCGCCGCCATGCCCTGCCGATGAAGCAGGATGCCATAAGCAAGGCTATGCACAGACTGAATAACCAGCGACCTCAGGTCGAGACATGCGCATAGAGCTCATCTGCTTCGGGCCATTAGCCGAGCACCTTGGTTGGAAATCCCAAGAGATGAATGTTGACGAAGGAACTACTCCGAGAAAGATTGCTGAATTTCTGGGTGTTTCTGATTGGTTGAATGCCGGACTAACATTTGCAATCAATGGGCAGATTTGTGCTCCTGACAACATACTATCGGAAGGTGTAGAACTAGCCATGTTACCGCCGGTATCGGGCGGATGAGAGTAGCAACGTTTGAACGCTGGACTCCCCACGGCAAGATGAGGTAGTGTCATGGTCGGTTCCTTGGGCTCAACTGAACTCATCATCATACTGGTCTTCTTTTTCATTCTATTTGGAGCAGAAAGACTACCCAAGATGGCACGTTCCATCGGCCAATCCAAGGGAGAATTCCACAAGGGCCTGAATGAAATCACAGAATCGCCTCGCGACACTCAGGCCGACCTCGAAGCAGGTGGTAGGACACCGGAACAAGCGCTCGCAGAAAGGGCGCGTTCAGTAGGCATAGACCCAACTGGAATGGACACCAAGACTCTGAAGGCCAAGGTTGAGGCACTTGAAGCGATGGGCTCCGAGGAATGATTAGGCTCTCTTCAATTGTTGAGGGCTGCCACAGATTTGACAATCGGGGATTTCATCACTCTTTGATTCAACATCGGTCACCGCACGGCAACCAGTACAACGCAACTGCCATTTCCATACTTTTTCTATTCCTTTGGTTTTCACCGACTTGACTTCAAGACCCTCGTTGCGCGCGATATTCTGTAAGCGATAATCGTCGCTATGCAATACCGCCTGCAAATGCAGAGCAAGAGCGAGCACTTCGATATCCACAGGAGATAACCCGTTTAGATCGCCAGTGCGTGATGCGGCCTCTCTAGCTGCCTCCAAGGCTACATCGTCTGCATTCATCAATTCTGGAGGATTGGCTTCCACCAACAGATACCTCGGCTCAGAAAGGCGGCGTAACTCTTGCATCTGGCTCTCTGCACAGATGCCTTGCGCAATGCGTTCCACTGGCCAGAATAACAACGCTGCGGTATCCAGAACCTCCGCCATCGGCTCCTCGTACAGCCTCGCTGATATGGTTCCTTTGCGACGAAAGGACATCAGCCTTCATATGCAGCAGGTCCGCGCCCGAATCCATGGGCATTCTTGGTGGGCTTGAGGATTCCATCCTCGATTGGTTCGCCCAATTCGGTCCCGCTGCCCTTGGATTGCTCTCATTTACCGAAGCCATCATCCAACCTGTTCCACCTGATTTGATGTACATCCCTCAACTAATCAATGCAGATGGGGAAACTGACCTCATAATATGGCTATGGATGGTAGTAACCGTCGCTAGCGTTGCGGGATCCCTAGTTGGATATTGGATTGGCAAGAAGTGGGGGCGTAATCTGCTCGACCGCTATGCAAGCCGCGGCTCAGTCATGCGATTAGAAGCACTTACCGAACGCTATGGAACGGCTGGAATCTTCATTGCTGCTTTATCCCCAATTCCATACAAGGTATTCGGTTGGGTCGCAGGAATGGGTGAGATGGACAAACGTTCTTTCGTCATTGCAGGATTGATTGGCAGAGGAATGAGATTCGGTATAGAGGCCATGCTGATCGGGCTCTATGGAGACAAGGTATTGGTGGCATTTGAGTGGTTCATGGATAATGAATTCCTGATGGGAATTCTACTTCTCGGAATAATTGGCCTTACAATATTGGCCTGGAACTGGTGGAAAGGGCTTGTTCCAGAAGGGGCAGGCTCTGAGGAATAGGCTGAGGAATCTTCATGGGTAGGACCCATGCCGCAAGGCTTGCTGCTCGTATGGTGTAGCCCGGTCCATCATCTCGCCCTTTCGAGGCGATTACGCGGGTTCGAATCCCGCTACGAGCACTTGTATTGTCGAATACTGTTCTCGTGCTCATAGCATAGGAATAATGCTGAGTTATGGACTTCGTGAATTGCAAACAATTCACTCACCTCCCGCTACGAGCACCACATTTCGCAATTGACCAAACTCGACTCAAGATTAATGGAATCCATCGAGTCACCATTTCCTCTTGTCTTTCTCAGGAATTTTGGTTTGACATCCATCACAAGTCCAAGTATCTTCATCTTCGGGAATCTCTACTCCACAAGACACACAAGTTTTCGATCCTTTAGTTCGAGGTTTCTTTCCAATCAGCCCAGAAATAATTGACAGTGTTGCAACAAGTCCACAAAACAGATTACAAGACTCGAAATCCTCCACAATATTACTTTCCTCGCCGTCTTCTTGTGAGCTTTGCCCCGAATCTTCTACGGCTGGAAGGATAAGAAAATGTGCAATAAGAAAAGGTACAAGAAATATCATTCCCCTTCTAATCTTTTTGTGATCAATGATTCGTTTATTGCTCTTGAGATTAATCATCAAGTTGGAATCAGTTCCATCAGATTCAGATGCAACTTCTGGACTGGCAATTGCGGTCTCTTGTGGTAGTGTTGATTGACTTCCAACCAAATATCGTGATTTACTCTTTGGCGTTGAAAGACTCGACTCTGCAGATGTATATCTTGACCCAGTTTTTTTTACAAAGTCAGAACTCACAATCCATTCCTCTCTTTCACTCATACCGCTCATGAATCGTTTCAATAGAAACGATTCTTTCTTATCTGAAATCGTCCGTTCAACTGGATTCTCACGAACAGCCATTTTCAATAAATTTAGGCTAAAACTGCAGGCGATGAAACCTACCAATAGTGCCAATACTATAGGAAACCAACTCAACTTATCATTGAATTCATATCCCGGAACTATTTCTCTTAGACCAAAACTGATAGCAATAGCAACAATAATCACTTTGGTATAATTTACCATCAGTATCCATGCATATCGCCATTCTGCCTTTTTTGCCTTTTTCAACATCATTATTCTTGGATCCTTTTTTATCATTCTGCCAATGAACGGAAGGAAGGTGAAATTCGACTTGAATTCAAGGCTTTCATTGGTACGTCCCAATTCATCAGTTATATGGTGAAGATTTGATTTACACATAGCATTCCAAAACACATCAAGGTCACGAGAAAAGCCGCCTAGAACCGGAGTGCGTGAAGGGATTCTGGTTCCAGAAGCATTGGCGACAATCACCAAAGAGGGGAATGCGAATTCTTTGAAACCCATAAATATCAAGATAACAGACAAAATGGCAATCGCAAGCAGTGACCAACTTTGTCTATCCTTTCGTTTGTTCAACATCTTTTTTTCAGCACGTTTGGCTCTCTTGTATCTTCTCTTGCTTTTTCGATTATGGAACACATGTACTTGCGGAATTTTACTTTCTAATTTAGCGAAAGCCTTTACTTTTGAATATCTAGTCATGGTGTAAATAATTACTATCAGAGCAAGTATGAGATTATACATTTCATTTAGTTCACTGAAATCTATTGTCTGATCAACAAAGTTACTCGCCATTATTTCGCTTCCTTCGTATATTATTTGTTGATTCTGAATCAATGGTGCTTATTATTCGCAACATCCACCACTTCATCAACTTAACCGGAAAATATTGATTCACCATGTCCGGGCTTGTCTGGTTCCGTAAGATGTAGATGAAATCTGATCAAGTTCCGGAAAATGTCTTCCGTAAGTGCCCTGATTCTTCCGGAACAGGAAGG
>CAZGIY010000062.1:8994-9668 GCA_964526445.1 uncultured Candidatus Poseidoniales archaeon | reverse complement strand
CCGCTGGACCCCTAACATGGAGCGATTTGAAGTTAAGCGAGGAGTCATCAAACAATGCGGTGGAAATGCTGGTCTAGCAAAGTTAGGGGGGGAGTTCTTTGAGAATGTTTCAAGTGGAGTTGAGGGAGGATTTTCCGCCTCATTTGGGATTCTTTCCAAGGTCAGCGCACATTATTCCGACGATGGCAAATTGGTTGTTGATGTAGAACAGTTGAAGGGAGCAGATTTAGAGGCTGTTCTGAACAGCGATGGAGGAAGGGAGAAAGCAATGGAATCACGAAAGCGTTGGTCAGGATTCCTTGATCAGGCTACGGGGTATAATTCCAAACAGAGAGGCGATAAGGCCAAAGAGGCCGGCAAGAAGATATCCAAATCCAAGAGTAACATCAAGTTAGCACTGAAGTTTATGGAGATGTCGACTTCCATGGATGATGCAACTAAGGAGCAAGCACACGCATTAATCGCTGAGATTGAAGAGAAACTTGAGGAAGGAAATGGCACAAGAGCGCTATCTTTGTCGGAGAAACTCAGTAAATTGGTTGAGGGGTGATTATGATGGATATGGCTGAGATGGATGCTATAAGCATCGATGCTGTTCTCAGCCCTCATCTAGAGAATTGCCCTCGGATCTCAGAATTAGATCAAGCACAGAGTCGTCGTTTGGCATGGATGCT
>CAZGIY010000062.1:0-8984 GCA_964526445.1 uncultured Candidatus Poseidoniales archaeon | reverse complement strand
AGGAGGTTGTCGGAATCGATCATCTTGTTGAAATCATTCTTGGCGGCGAAAGCGCCGGAGGTGACGATGTCATCCGTTGTTATGTTGGATTTGAGCCCAGTGGAAAGGCACATATTGGTTGGAAAGTGGTCGCAATCACTCTCAAACGAATGTTGGATGCTGGAGCCAACGTATTGATTTTCATGGCGGATTGGCACGCTTGGGTGAACGATAAGTTTGGAGGGGATATGGAAAAGATTCACACTACTGCAACTTACATGGAAGATACATTCAGAGTCCTGTTAGGAAATCCACCCGAAGGGGAAGGTGCGGGAGAGTTGCGCTTTTTGTATGCCAGTTCAATAATGGATAGTGGAGATTACTGGGCTAGAGTATTGCGTTGTTCAAAGAATATGAGCCTCTCAAAGGTTCGCAAGACTTTCACGATAATGGGAAGAGATGAAGACGCTGCAGATCATGATTTGTCCAAGTTCTTCTATCCAGCCATGCAGGCAGCAGATATCTTCGAGATGAACATCGATATCGCATTGGGGGGGATGGACCAGCGCAAGGCGCATATGTACATGCGGAGGGTTGCAGACAAATGGAAATGGCACAAGGCTACTTGTGTGCATACACCGATAATCTCCAGTCTCAAGCCTGGTGCTAGAATGGAGACTGCTGTAATAGAGAAAACTGGTGTAATAATGGTTGGAGGGGCTGATGACAAAATGAGTAAATCAGATCCTAGTAGTGCTATTCTCTTGCATGACGAGGCGGGTAAGGTTCGCAAGAAGATGAAGAAGCATGCATATCTCGATCCGAGCGATGAACATTCCACGGTTTACGAATTGCTCGAACACATCATTCTGCCTGAAATGGGCGAATTAAATGTGGTACCCAACCCCAAGTTTGGGGAACCGAGTAAGTGGCATGAACTCGATGCGATTCGCGCTGCTCTAGGCTCTGGTGAATTACATCCATTGGACGTTAAGTTCGCAGTTGCTGATGCTTTGTCTGAAGGCCTTGCTAGGCTTGCAGAACATTTCGAGTTGCACCCAGAGAAGTTGGCTGCGGTCACTGAGATAACAGGTTGATTACAATTCAGCCAAGGTTTCGACGTACTCATCTGGCTCGAGGAATATTTCCATGTCTAGATGATGTGGTTCAATGATGATTAGCCAGCCGAGGTCATAGGCGCTCTCATTGACCAAATCAGGATCGATTTCAACTTCGCCGTTTACTTCCGAAACCATACCACTGAATGGTGCTCTAAAAGACAATTTTTCATCGGCAGTCCAGATGCTGAACATCTCGTCATCCACGTCAAATTCATCATCTGCATGAGGTAGAATCACTCTTAGTACCTCACCAATTTCCTTGGCAAGGAAGTCCGACAAGCCTACAGTGACCTTGTCATCCTTCTCCTGATACCAGAGATGTTCAATCGAGTATTTTCGGCGGTGTGCGACTGTGAATTCCAAGATGTCTTCATCGACCATTTCAGTTCACCTTATTTCGCGGCGACCAAGATTAATTATTTGAATCCAACGAAATGCTATTTTGCAACAGAACACCTATTGCATGGGCTTAAACGAAACATCTTATTCGCAGCCCTGAGGACCATGGATTTCACTGAGAACGAAGAACATCAGATGATTCGCGAGTTGGTTAGGGACTTTGCTGAGAGTACTTTGACGCCGACCATTGAGCACCGCGATAAGACCCAAACACCGCCAATTGAGGAATGGCAGGATTTTGTCGAGTTAGGACTACAGGGAATAACTCTCGAAGAGCAGTATGGCGGCAATCCTTTGGATGATATTTCTGAAGCCATAATCATTGAAGAATTGGCAAGAGTTGATCCTTCATTTGCAGTATTCTATGCAGTCCATGTGGGTCTGTGTTCCAAGACCTTAACTCTTCATGGAACCGATGAACAGAAACAACGTTATGCTACGCGTCTAGCAAGAAATGAAGTGGGGGCATATTCCTTGTCGGAAGCCGGTGCTGGAACTGATGCTGCGGCCTTGTCCTGCAAAGCCAAGTTGTCTGATGATGGACAGCATTACATCTTGAATGGGCTAAAGATGTGGGTGACTAATGGCGCTAGTGCAGACATTTACGTTCTGTTCGCTAAAGTGGTCGACCATCCTGATTATGGAAATAAGAAGCATGGTGGCACTACGGCTTTCATCATCGAGAAGTCATTTGAGGGTTTCAGTGTCGGCAAGAAAGAGGACAAATTGGGAATCCGTTCATCTGATACTTGTACCCTTGAATTGAACGACTGCAAAGTTCCTGTTGACAATGTACTGGGTGAAGTCGGAAAGGGATTCGGTATTGCAATGAACGCACTGGACAACAGCCGAATCGGAATTGCTGCTCAGGCTCTGGGTATTGCACAGGGAGCCTTTGAGGCTGCGCACAAGTACGCACACGAGCGTGAAACCTTTGGCAAACCGATTGCACACCACCAGATGATTACCGCCTATCTTTCGGATATGGCAACTCAGGTTGAGGCTGCTAGATTGTTGGTATACAAGGCTGCTTTTGCCAAGCAGATGCATTACGAACAGGGAGCCCCACGTCATTCCAAGGAGGCTAGCATGGCTAAGTTATTCGCTGGAGATACCGCTATGTGGGTGGCTGAAAGAGCCGTTCAGATTCTTGGTGGATACGGATATGTTACCGAATTCCCAGTTGAGAGGTTCTTCCGCGATGCAAAGATTACACAGATTTACGAAGGAACTCAGGAAGTGCAACGCCTAGTAATTGCACGACATCTTTGAATCATCCAACGTGGTCGAGATCGAGTCGCTTCCTCAGGCTGTTCCAATCGCTGACAGATGCCACAACATCGACGACAGTTCCTTCATCGATAGAATCCATCTCATCGTTGCGAGAGGATGGCATCCTGACGCTGACATCGATATCGTCTCCTTCTATGTTCCCGGATAATGAACGGCCATTTCTCAGATACTCGGCCAATCCGATTCCTAAGCTTCTCTCAACTCTGTCAACCTTGATTGCGAATGAATATGTTGAACCTTTGACAGAATCGATGATTGAACTTCTTTCGCTGGCGAAGCGCGCTTCTGATAATTGCACAACCAAGTCATGCAAATCGATACCTGAGGAGATATCTCCTACCACAGTTTCGACGACCTCCACTTCTTCAACTACCTCTTCTACAATCAGAGTTTCTTCCACATCGGCTTCTGCCTTGCTACTCGCTTCGAGTTCTTCCACGGCTTTACCTGCATCTTCTACAGCCTTCCTTGCTGCTTCTTCTGCTTCCTTGGTTATTCTCGCTGCTTCTTCAGCTGCCTGCTTTGCCGCTTCTTCAGCTGCTGCTTTTGCTTCCTCTGCCTGTTTCATTGCCTCTTCTACCGCCGCCTTTGTTTCATCAGCGGCCTGAGTAATCTCGTCCTTTTCTTGTGCAACCGCCTCCTCAACTTCTTCGGCAACCTTTCCAGTTTTTTCCATCGCTTGAGCGGTGACTCCGGCAACAACTCCTGCAGTTGCTAATCCCGCAGTAATTCCAGCGGCAGCCTTGGCTTTCTTGGCATCGACATCGAATTTCAGAGCCTCGAGTTTCTTGTAGATTCCAGATTCGACCTTTGTCTTGACAGGGTCTGGTAATGCACTGAGTTCGCTGCTCAATGACTGAGTAGTCAGTTGTTGTAACTGCTCAATGTCCAGATCGGATTCATCTACAACTTTCTGTAGCGTACCAGAATACTCCTCGACCATCTGCTCGATCTTCTCTTCATCGAAATCTGCGATTTGCTCAGAAATATTTCCAGGTATTCCAATCGGTGAATCTCCTACGATGAAATCAACTTCTGCGACCTGCTCAGCGACTTCGGGATCGTCAGCATCGTGCAATCTGATAGACCAATTTCCTATACCAGGAGAGGGGAAGGTCAACTTTCCACTTGTGTGTCCTTGCAGGTAGAGGAAACTAACTGTCGCCTCGTCGTTGCGTGCTTCGCTTCCACTCTCTACATCTGCTGGCACAATGCCCACCCATGCCTTGGTTGAAACGGGCCATGGTGGTGCTTTGAATCTCAGAGCGATTTCTTCACCATCGCTCCAATGTTCCTTTTCTATGGTCAGGCTGACAGAATTATCGATTGTCTTTGAGATAACGGGTGCCTGTGCTGGTACAGAACCTGGGGCAATAACTTGTAGGGGATTTTGGATACCGTGTTGAGCGGCTTCTTTCGCTGCTGCTGCTGAAGCGCTGGCTACCGAACCTCCAACTACCAAGAAAATCATGCTCAGACAACAGGCAATGCTACTCATCGCCTCCAAGGGTCCTCCATGACCTCCGTCAACAATCCCCCAAACGAAAGATAAGAAGAAAGCAAACCCAGCCAAACCAAACCAAGGATTCTTTTTCTTGGATTGAGCCTCTTGGGCTTGAATAAGCATACTCGATGCAGACATGAACCGCGCACTGAGCCAATGGACTTGAACACTTTCCTTTTATGGCCAATCTGCAGTCGGCCATCCTTCGACTTCTCCGTGTTGCCAAGGAATGCTACAGAGCACTTCCTCAATTTGTTCTAGATTATCGAGATCACGTTCGAGTTGAATTCGGTGCAGCCATGCCTTGAGGCGCCCAACTCTCTTGCCTTGCTGTAGTCCGGTATGTTGCATCAGCCATAGCCCATCTGCAATCGGTTTCGTACATTTGTTGGCTGGCAACTCACGCAATCTTTGTCGTAATTCAGCAAATGCCTGTGGTTGAACATCTGCACATTCTTTCTGCCAAGATTCATCCATATTGAGAAAACCCTTCATTTTCTTGTCTACTGAATGTCTGAACAGGCGAATGAGCCCTTCATCTGAATCGATAGGTGAGGTCCCAAGCCAAGAGTGATAATCGATGCAAGAAGAGATGAATGCATTCGGTGCCTTGATTTTCTTCAAGGATGCTTTGACGGCATCCCCGTCCCTATCTTTGAGCAATACCGCCATGCATAGACTGGCCTCTTTCTTGCCTGCAACAGAACGTAGTGCCCTGATTCTACGGTCATCTTCAGGAGTCTTGCCCCCCAGAATTCTATCGAGAACGGAATCTCTTGCCATTCTAGCCAATACGCGCCCCGCACCTCTGCCTCCTAAAATCTTCAACATTTCTTGCCAGATTCTCTCTTCAGCAACACCTTCCAGCATATCCTGTCTTTCGATTAAAGCCAGTTCAAGTTCCATATCGGTACGCCAATCATCCCCATCATCTTGATCGAGGAATCGATATGCTCGCATCACCCTTAGTCCATCCTCAGAAAGACGCAGACTGGCCGAACCTACTGCCCTCAATCTCTTTGCCGTCAAATCGCTCATTCCATTGTGCGGGTCATACAATTCTCTTCTCGCTATATCGACAGCCATTGCGTTGATGGTGAAGTCCCTTCTTTCCAAATCTAGATCTAATGATGATGTCAACTGAACTTTGTCAGGTCGCCTACCGTCTCTGTAGCCACTTTCGCAGCGCAATGTTGTGACTTCGTATTCGATTTTATCGATAATCACGGTTATGGTGCCGAATTGTTTTCCTGTAGGAACTGTATGCTCAAACAAACTCTCTACATCATCAGGAGTAAGGCTGGTAGCCAAATCATGGTCCTTTGGCTGTCTTCCACGCATGGCTTCTCTGACCGCTCCTCCCACCAGCCAGATGCCGCCTCCAGAACTGGCAATTGTGTTGTGGATAGTCTTCACAGCTTCTGGTAAATCATGGATCCAAGATAGTTGACCTACGTTGAGTGGAGCAGCATTGATGTCGCTCACCATACCCTCCACTAGTTGGGCCATGCGTGCGCCTGAGTAGTTCCGATGATGAAATCTTGCCCAATTTACAAGCGAAAGAATGTTGTTCAGAACCAATTCCGCAAGCCATGGAATACGGGGACGAGCGAATCCGCCGATGGGATTCTGGTGAACCCCCAGTATATCTTGTTCCTGTTGATTGGCTCAAGCCTCATGAGGAGATTCTTACAAAGAATGCTGACAAATTACAGGATATGACCATGCGTTGGGGAGGATATACCAAGCCTCTGTTGGTCGATTCGCTCAGCGGATGTATTCTCGATGGCCATCACCGATATCAAGTCGCCATCGAATTAGAACTTCAGAGAGTACCAGCACTACTGTATGATTATCTGGTTGATGATACGATAAAGGTGGAGGCTTGGCCCTCTTCTGGTATAACTGAATTGAGCAAGCAGGAAGTGATTGATATGGCTGAATCCCCGCAGTTGTTCACACCGAAGACAAGTCGCCACATTGTAGAGGGAGAGGTTCCCCCTATTCTGGTCCCATTGGATGTTCTTCGTCAAGAATCTTGATCGCTCTTGATTAACGACTTCCAAAGTCTATTTCCATCGCCTTTCAATGAGGTCGCAAGGGATGGTTCAGTAGCAGTTTGAACTTCGATACAAGTAAGTACACTATGTCTAGAGATGGTTAGGGAGATAAGGCCCCCTTGTCTTCCTACAAGCAGGGTGTCGAGTTGGGACTTATTCCTAACTCGTAAACCATCGATGGCTACCAATTCATCATCGGGTAAGAGGATGTCTCGAAGAGGAGACCCCGGCAAGAATCCTCTAACAAAGAGGCCATTTTCTGTCGCTAACCTCAGGCCCAACCATGCTTTTTCCTTCTTGTCATCATCGCTGGAAGAGAATTCCAACCCTAACGTTGCCATGGCCGCTTCCACATCAGGGCGTACTTCTTCCTGCACTAGTTCATCGAGCATGCTTCCAAGTCTTACACCACCTTTCAAGGAAACAAGTCCTTTACGGATGTCTGAATATCTAAGCCCCAACTTCTCTAAATTCGGTGAATCAAGTCCATGTTTCTTCCATAGCAGTGCGAATAGTTGTTCTAGACCATATTCTCCTTTGTTTCTGCGCCGCATTTCTGCATCTAGACATATCATAACCATCTCACCTTCAAGATAGTAGGAAATCGTACTCTCTCTGGAATATGTGTGGGGCATGTACAGGTGAATCCAAGCTTCTTGACTCGAAGTTGCCAAGGATTGATGCTCGTTTCCAGTTCCGGCTAGGAATCTCTTCATCTTGCGTTTCATATCCTTGCGCCAATCTTCTTCACTCCAAACTCCACTCTTCAGGCAGATGACGTCACCTAGCCACGATGTTCCACCTTCGAACCACCAAAGCAGATTACTACGCACTTCTTTGGATAAGTCGTATTCTAGATATTCTACGGGACGCAGTCTCTTGATATTCCATAAGTGCAGATACTCGTGCGACAACAGACTAACGAGATCTCTCCATCCTTCTTCTTGACCTACTTGGATCGCAGTTCTAGGAACCATGCTGGTCTGAGAACGCAAATGCTCCAATCCTCCTCGAGCACCTCCAGTAAGGTGCAAGATGGTCCAGTACTCATCAAACGGTAGTGGTCCGAATAGAGCAACATATTCAGCTACCAGTGCCTCCATGCAATTCTGTATTCTTGTAATGGCTTCCTTTGGGATGTCGTATGAACCAGCATCCCAGATTCTTAGATGATGCATTGCACTAGACATCATCCGACTATCATCTGTGTTGGAATTGGCTTCGATGACTCCATCGTATAATTCGTCGACATTGGGGGGTAACCAAGTTTTCTCATTGCCCTTGCCCCATGATTTATGTTTAGGAGCATTGCCAGCGTGGCAGTTCAATTGTGTAGCAGCAGTCCAATGTTCAGGCATAGCTAAGGTTACAGTACAGTCCATACTACCTTGCCAACCGCGGCTAGGCATCATCCAAGTGAACGTGGGCACCAAGTGAAGATGACTGGCATCCATGTGGTTGCTTCTTACGGTAAGATCTGGGCATAGAATCTGATATTCGATTAAGAGGTCTTTACAGCCGTTGCGCGGCGGCTTGATTCGGTAGCCACATTCGCCGTGTCGCGCAATGCTTGCGCCGTTGTTTACAGAAATGTCCCTCACGTGTTTCAACGGCTCTCGAATCATGTACGACCCAGGGACCCAACGCGGCATCTCAATGTCGATACTGGAGTCGAATTCTCCTTGAAGCAGTAACTGGACCTCCAATAATCGGCTGGCAGGATTGAGGCACGAGGCACGATGGTGAATCTTGGCCTGCATCATCTCTCTCACCTGCTATGATGACAAGACAGACCTTAGAACATCGCCTCAAGGTATCAGGTCTTCGTGCCCTCCGGAGAAACCACCCTTGTCCGATTCGTCTTCGGGCGCTCCGGGCCTTTGTAAGCGTACATTGAACATCTGGGAAAGCAAGGGCCAGAGTCCCATTAACCAGTCCTTTGCATCATCCAACATATCTAGTAGCGGGTGATCTTCACTCTCGGAATCATCATCGTTTTCAGGAATCACAAATTCTGGCGGAGCGAGGTCGGGAGGTAAAGTTCTCAAGTCAGCAGCTAGATCATCTAAATTATTGATCATTTCATCTTCTAACACTCCATACATACGAGCAAAGGAAGCGGCTTCCTCTAGCATATCAGCAAGTGTATCGGGACTTGGGATGCCTGGTTCACTATCCTTGATATCAACTGGTCCGAACACAACACTACCCAGTTCAGTATCATACATTTCTTCGCCCTGCTTTTCTCTCTTGATTAAGCGTTGATTCACATCACCTCCTAGGGGAGCGATGATGAATCCACCTTCGACCAATGCTTCTTCTAGCCATATTGGTATCTTTTTCAGAGAACCGCTGATTAGTACTCTATTCAAGGAATCTGGTAGATCTTCTGGGGCTTTAGATAGTGCTGCAATTCTCGATATCGTGTAATCGATTGTCCACATGCTCGATTACTGCGTTGGAAGGATCGTAGACCACGACATTTCCGGTTTCACCAACGACCGCACTAATCAGGGCTGCGAAATATCCTCCTTTAGCACCGATGAGAACCACATCTTGTCCTTCAGATAGTTCTAGATGGCTAAGGAGCGTTGCTACCATGTGTGGATCAGAAATGGTCTTGACGCC
>CAZGIY010000061.1:0-9700 GCA_964526445.1 uncultured Candidatus Poseidoniales archaeon | reverse complement strand
ACCTCTTTGATGGCATTATCGATACTTGCCTGGTCGGTCAAGTCGCCGTTGATGAGGTGGAAGTTCTCATGTGCGTTCAAATGGTTGATGAGTGAACGTCCAAGTGTAGGTTGACTAGTCCTGCGAACCAGTCCGTAGACCTTGTATCCCTTGTCGAGTAACAACTCTGAGAGGTAGGAACCATCCTGTCCTGTCACTCCGGTAATCAAAGCGACCTTGCCCTTCGTCATGGTGCGCCCACTCCGGTTCCCCTTTTCAATGAAATGACGAGAGAACAGTCGCTGGAATCGACCTGTTCACGCCGGTTTCATAGGCTGAACGTTGGCCTGACGATTCATGACAGGTGCTGACGGGCGGCTCAAGTTGCTCGTCGTGCGCGCCTCTTTCGCCAACTTAGGAGGAGCGGAAAGAGAACTGCTTACCGTCATGCGAGAATGGTCAAAACGTTGGGAAGTAACCGTTGCAACTCTAGATTTTCCCGAGGCGGCTCAAAAACTGGCCAAAGGGCTGGATGTTCGAATCATTTCCCCTTCTCAGCCATTTACTCCGTCTTCAGGAATGATTGCGGAAATAACTGGTAGCGCCTCAAAGACTGCGGCCAAGGCATGGTCTGGGGTGGAAGGACTTAGGCAGGTCATTGCAGAATCAGATGTCATTCATCTCTCAGTATGCAGAGGTAGCCTTGAGATTCTGCCATTGATTCCGGAAGGCAAGGGAATTCACTACCATTGTCTCGAGCCACCGCGTTGGTTGCATGAGGATGTCCTGCACCGTAGATTGGATGGCAGGCTCAAACGCCCTGCGTGGTTGACCAATCTCTTATTCTCTAGACAGCGTAAACGCGACATGGCCTTAGTCAAGCAATTATTGGGCCGAAAAGGTGCTGCTATCAGTGGAAACAGTCACTGGATTCAGTCCCAAATCTCTCGAATCTATGAGATTCCTCATGATCCTGAACTGGACAATGGGCAACCTGCAGTGCGCAATAATGGTCTATGTGGAGGGGCGACTGTATTGATGCACGTCATCGACCTAGAGGATTGGGATTTGAAGGGAAGCGCAAAGTCACCGAAAACTCCAGAGAAATACGTTGTCACCATTGGAAGAATCTCTCATGTTAAGGGCACTTGGCAGACTTTACACAGCCTAGAAGGGACTGGAATAGGGCTGGTGCAAGTTGGAGGTGGCGATGCAAAGGATGTCCGTATTTTACAGAAAGAGGCTGACCGAATCGGCATAGAATTGGTTTGTATGCCTCGGCTTGATCAAAAGCAATTGAGAAGCCTGGTCAAAGGTGCTGTTGCGATGGTTTCTCACGCTTATAGCGAGCCATTTGGCTTGACTCCAATTGAGGCCATGGCTGTAGGTACGCCTGCTCTCTTTGTGGACGAAGGTGGTTTCCACAATACCATGCACGATGCTGATTCTGGTATGCTGCTGTCAAGGGATGCGGATTGGAGGGCAGCATACCAAAAGGCCGAAGATTCCGAAATCAGAGAGAAATGGGCCAAAGCAGGTCGTAAACACGTCGAGGGGCACTTCACTCTTGAAGTTCAAGCTGATGCACTACAACGGCTACTCGATGATTGCATGAAGCATGCTTGATTTGTGGCTCATGCTTGTTTCAATTCAAGCACTTACCTTGGGTCGACTCGAACCGCATTCTGGGCATAGCAAGGATTCCTCATCTGAATAACTGAAGCCACAGGCTGGACAATCATCGACCAAACGGAGTTGCATCTGTCTATCGTCTAGTGCTTCTTCATCGCTGTTGACCAATCCCAAGCGACCATTCTCTAAGTTCTCGATGCGATATGAACCACTGCCGCCCATCTGTACAACGATATCCGGTGGGATGTTGATTGTTCCCAAATCATCCATGAACAACTCTCTCTCGCCCTCTGTAAGGTCTGACAAGTCGACATCAGAACCTCGTTGTGCGACAAATCTGCCATCTCTCAACTCAAGAACCCTGTCCGCAAAATCTGCAACTTCTCTGCTGTGGGTGACTATCAGGAAGGCTACCTTCCCCTTCTGGTGAAGCTCCCTGAATATCTCGAGTACGTGCTCGCTGGTCACTGGGTCTAAGGCCCCAGTCGGCTCGTCAGCAAGAATGAGTTTTGGCTCAGTAATCAAGGCGCGAGCGATTGCCACACGCTGTTGTTCTCCACCACTCAGCAGGGCGGGTAAGGCGGAAGCGCGATGTCCCATGGACAAATCCTCCAACATCTGTTTGGCCTTGCTGCGTGCTTGTCTCGGATTTACACCCTGATGGCGCAATGGTTGAGCGACATTGTCAATTGCTGAAAGATTGGGTAAAAGGTTGCCCTCTTGAAAGATGAACGACACTGTTTGTTGGCGTAATTCGACCAATTCCTTACCTGTCAACCTAGTCATGTTATTCCCGGCCAAGCGAACAAAACCTGAAGATGGCTTCATCAATCCTCCAAGACACTTCAGTAGAGTGGATTTCCCAGAACCTGAAGGCCCAACTACAGCAACTGCTTCGCCTCTACGAACTCTGCAATGCAAGCCTCTCAAGGCGACTACGTTTCCGTCTTCAGCCTTGGACTCGTAGATATGGTAGAGATGATCAGCCTCTAGTATCGCTTCATCGTCTATCATGTCATTCACCCTTCAGCACGGTGGCCAAATCCGCTCTCAAAGCCCGACGTGTGGTGAAGAACAAAGCCAATACAACCACAACCATCACTGTTCCATTTACCAGCAACAATTCCCACCAAGGCCAGACTAAGTCTCGTTGTATCGGGGTGTTCGTACCCCCGAATATTTGGAAGATGAATCCGAAGACGGCGAAGAATCCGTTGAAGGCTCTGGAAATTCCGATTCCCAAGATCACTCCGAGCACCATGCTGACCAGAACTATGGATAGAATCTCGAACAGAGTCAAGCGAATTACCTGATTTGGACTGGCACCGATGGCTTGCAGAATTGCGAGGTCCTTGCGCCTCTGAGAAAGCACTAGTGAAAGGAAAACAAATGCTGAAGCGATGCTCGCCAAGGATGCCACCACGAACTGCAGACTGAGTAGACCAGGAGTTCCGAAGATCATTCCTCCATTGCGCTCAACTTCTCGGTGCGTGGTCGACCAATCGGTGACGCTGGATACTCTGGAATCCGCCTCAAAGGAGACCCTGATTAGACGCAGAATATCTCCATCATCTTCGTCGGCCAAATCGCCGATATTGAAGAACCAACGAGTTTGATTCAATGAATCGGCCGCTGTTTCTCCCACCAATTGTCTCCAAGTAGATTCACCGATGACAATGGCCTGACTTGCATCTGAACTTGAAAGGCCTGGCACCCACGTGTGCTTTCCAGCATAACTTACGGTTGCGTTGCGAGTTGTGGTTTCGATTTCAAAATCGAATCCTGCTCCAAGCAATACTGCAATCTCAGGTGGAATATCTGATTCCGATTCCAATTCCAATATACATCCTGATTCATTTGCTGGTTCTCCAGAGGGGCAAGTGCTTCCATTGACCTGTTCAGGAGTGAATTCAGCAAAGCCCCACGCTCCTGTCAAATCAGCACCTGTCAAATTGGCCCCCTCAAAGAAATTCAAAGTTGGAATCTGTGGATTCAGACCAAGGATTGCAGCACCAGTGAGATTGGCTCCTGAAAGATTAGCGCCGCGCATATCGCTCAATACGAGAATGGTATTGGAGAGATTGGCACCTGAAAGGTCGGCACCTGAGAAATTAGTCATGGTAAGATTCGCACTGCCAAGATCTCTACCTGAGAAGTCGGCGCCTGAGAAATTCATCTCGCTCCAATTGGCATCCGACGGTATTACTGCCAATATTTCCGACAATCGGTCAAATAGGTCGGGTTCTTCAGAATCACCAGCGATGATTGTAAACTCATCATATTCCAATACAATGCTGAAGATCTCTTCTTCGTCACCCATCCAGTCGCCACTGTCTCGATTTCTGTTCTCTTTTGCATCGGGAACTCCGATTCCCTCAGAAGAATCTTGTCCGGTACTGAACCATCCATCTGCAATGGCATCATTGTACCTATCAACATCATTTCCAGGTATGGCTTGAGAATCCCATTCCAAAATATCTTCATGACCATCGAGCAATACCCAAGTTAGGTATGTTGTTCCCTTCTCTCCTTGTTCATTTGTGATCATTATTGGAACTGTAGTCATCAATGAAGCGCCTGAACTATCCTCTATGCCAGCCCCGAGCATAGCTGTTGCAAGAGCATCTCTGGCCTGTGATTCATTCAATGGCGTATTGAATTGTACCTGAAGGTCGGAACCTGACTGTAGATTAGCGGTCCTCTCATCGACCAAAGTTCCGGTATATCCCTGAACGGCGGCAAGTGTCACTATCGACAAAGTCAGCAACATAATCACCGCTAGACGATTGATAGATTCGCTTGAACCCGAGGTTGAAAGACCACGTTCTACATCCTTCAACAAAGCAGAGCGACCAAACAATTTGCGCATTAAACTAGGTCCTGCAGCTCCTATTCTTGCTAAGATCAACGCTCCACCAATCCATAGCAAGAACGGCCCAGTCAAAACGACCACACTATCGAGGAAGAAATTCTCTAACAGTCCCCTTGGTCCTATACTGATGAAAGCAAATTCAAAGCCTTCGTTGTCTTCAATCCAACTCTCCAACATGGCCAGAATACCGATGCTGAACATTGTCCAATGCAACCAACGACGGGGTTCCCGAACTGTTGCTACCTTCTTCACGCCCTCTTCAATTTCAATTTCCAAGAATTGGCGAGTGCGCGAACGGCCAAACAACAAGGCCAAACCAATAGTTAGCAAAGCAACGGTGAATATCGTCCCCCCACCTAAACTCGGATCAACTTCGAAGTCACTAGAACGGAATGACATGAACCCTACCGAATCCAAAACTAGAGGCGTCAGCCACATTGCCAACATGTAACCGGCTATCCAAGCAACAGATGCAATGACCATTATCTCCAACAAAACCATCCGCTGTAAACCTGTAGATGTCGCTCCCATCACCCTGTTAATCGATACTTCTCTACGACGTTGTTCTAGAGAGAGAATCAATCCATAAATCAATACAGATATCGAAAGGACGACGATTGGAATCATGATGATATAATCGAAAACCTGAATCAAACCGAGGAATATGTTGAGGAAAATTATGGAACCTGAAATGATGTCAGTGTAGGACAATTCGAAACCTTGTTCCGTGTAGTTCTTGCCTTCGATTTCTTCAGCAAGGTCTGCCAACCAATCAGCAGCCTCGCTGGTAGAAGAAGTAGGTAGTTTACTTCGGTCGATAGCCAATCCAAGATAGGCATGGTCGTTGTCCATCAAGATGATTTCTTGTTCATCACTCAGAGCATTATCCGTGATGAAGATTGGATTGAACAACAGAGTTGGGTTTCCAAGAATCCATTCTTCGTAGATTCCGACTACAGTCAAATTGTACAATGTCATCTCTTGTCGACAATAGAGATATTCCATGGCTGAAGCCTGAATTGTTCCAGTACAATCTTCAATTTCCCCTGGTAAACGAATCGATTCTGTAACATAGGAAATCGTCATCTGATCAATTGTATCGTTGACCTCGGCTCTGGCTTGATTCGCCAATTGCGATGGTAGAATGACCAATGAAGAAGTGGTTGCCTGCTCTACTGAAGGCCATTCTCCATAGAGAATCTGACTCTCATGGCGTTCTCTGAATTCTCCATCGAACAAACTTGGACCAGCAATACGTACGATTCGGTCACCATTGATTGGCGGTCCACTATCGAGAGCCTCGGGATATGATAATGAGACATTATTCCAATCGCCCGTAGAACTGGATATCATTTCCACATTCAATGGTTGAGCCCGCCCAAACTCTGGATCGAAGAACCCACTCGTACGCACTCCTTGACGCCCGTAAATCAAAGAACAGTCTGCAATCTCTTCCATCGCTACCAAATCATCGCATATACTGGTGAAAAGAGCGGTATCATTGGTGCGCCCCGAATTGTTTTGCCAAGGTTCAGGTGCAAGATCCAACTTCGCATCATACGGGTCGTTCTTCAGAGTCTCTTGGAAAAATATCTGCGATAAACCGATTCCATATGCGAATACGGTTGTAATGACAAGAGTAGCCAAGAATACTCCTGCGAATACTGCAAGACCTCTCTCTTTGCCGCGCCAAGCCGATAACGAGGCGATGCGCATACTGTCGGGGGCACGACGAGCGCTGGCGGCGATGGCGCGCAATCTACTCATTCCTCCTCACCCCCTATTCCCCAAGCACTACGGATGTCTGAGGCTGCGACCTTACCATCCTTGAGAAGCAGCATTCGATCCGCTTGAGATGCGAGGTTAGGGTCGTGAGTCACCATCAAGATGGACAAAGGGTCTTCCTCTCGGTGACACAAATCCTTGAACAATTGTAGAATCTCTTCTCCGGTAGCGATATCGAGATTTCCCGTAGGTTCATCAGCCAATAGCATCAATCTCTCTCCAGCGATGGCTCTTGCGATTGCAACCCTCTGTTGTTGACCTCCTGATAGTTGATCGGGAACGTGTTCAATCCTGTCGCTTAATCCAACCAAATCCAAAGCCTTTCGAGTTCGCTCGTCGACTTCCTGTTTGCCGACTCCAGACATATCTAGTGCAAGAGCAACATTGTCGTATGCAGAAAGATGAGCCAGCAGATGGAAATCTTGGAAAATCCAGCCAACTCCCTTTCTACGCAATTCGACTAATCGGCTTGGAACATCTGTTCCATAATCCATATCTCCTAGACGAATACTACCTGAATCACCATCCAACAATCCGCCTATAATATTCAGAAGAGTGGACTTACCACATCCAGACGGACCCATCAATGCAACCAACTCGCCCTTGTGAATCTTCAAATCTATGCCTTTGAGTACCTCAAGTCGTTCGCTACCACTACCGAATCCACGTTTCAGTTCAACAACCTGTAACAACGAGGAATCTGACATGCTTCTGCCGAATCACTTGTATTGATAATGCTTTGTTTTTACCAATTCATAGCGAGGAAGTGTAAGCGTCGGATTCTTCAACACAATGCTGTTGGCTAACATCATGCAGGCAATCGAGAACATAGCCATCATCGGTGCTGGAAACATGGGTTCAGGCATCGCTCAGAAGAGCGCCCAAGAACAGTTCTCTGTTCAGATGGTCGACCGCGAGGAACAGTGGGTCGAAAGAGGTCAGAGCATCATTTCAGATTTTCTTGATGAAGCATTGGAACGCCGTATCTTCAGACCAGAACAGATCGAAGCCATCAAGTCAAGAATTACAGGTGTGGTGGGAGTTGAAAATGTCGACCCCTCAACCGACTTGTGCATTGAGGCGGTATTTGAGGATTTGAAAATCAAGAGCGAAGTATTTGCAACCCTGAATGGAGTCTGTGATGAACACACCATTTTGGCATCGAACACCTCCTCTCTCAGCGTCGAGGCTTTGGCCGAAGCAAGTGGTCGTCCAGACCGTTTCGTTGGTTTGCACTTCTTCTATCATCCTGCAAAGAACAGATTGATTGAGATCATCCCTGCTAGTACAACAAGTCCCGAAACATTGGCAAAGGTTGAGCAATATTGCAAGACTTCTGGCAAGGTCGTAATCGTCTGCAAAGACCGACCGGGTTTTGTGGTCAATCGATTCTTTGTGCCTTGGCTCAATGAGGCCTGCCGTCTGCTCGAAGAAGGAGTTGCCAGCACCGCACAAATTGATGCAGTAGCATGCAAGGCATTCCGCATCGGCATGGGGCCATTTGCCCTGATGAACTTGACCGGGCCACCCATTGCTCTGCACTCAACCGATTACCTGTCAGAACAACTGAATTGTCCTCGTTATCATGGAGCGCAGAACCTAAGAGACTTGGTGGCAGAAAACCGAATGTGGGATATCGATGAAGAAATCGATTGTGATGAAGAAACTGCCAACATCATCTCAGAGAGACTATTGGGCCAAGTATTCGCTGTGGCTGCGCAAATAGTCGAGGAAGAAGTTTGCTCTATGGAAGACGTAGATCGTGGTGCCAAAGTAGGACTGCGCTGGGCCTTGGGCCCATTTGAATTGGCTAATCGAATTGGGGTTGGGACCGCTCTTGAAATGGCAAGTTCCTACTGCCGTATCGCAGATTATGATGTTCCTTCAGTACTTACAGAACAGGCAGCGGCAGGCGGTGGCTTCGCATTCAATTACGTCGATACAGAAATCTCCGATGGCATCGCTAGAGTGAAACTGAACAGGCCTGAAGCGATGAATGCTCTCAACGAAACATTGGTCGAACAACTAGGCAATACGCTTGATCAATTGAATCGAAATGATTCGGTCAATAGCATCGTCCTTGAAGGAGCAGGAAAGGCCTTTGTGGCAGGTGCAGATGTCAAATTCTTCGTGGACAAGATTCGCGCCGATTCGTTTTCCGAGATCTATGAATTCACAGCCTATGGTCATGAAGTTCTGGACAAATTGGAGAACTCCCCGAAGACCACCATCGCTTTGACCACCGGTCTAGCACTGGGCGGAGGATTGGAGTTAGCACTTGCTTGCGACCACAGAATAGGAACCCGCAGAACTCAATTCCGTTTCCCAGAGACAAGTATCGGAATCTACCCTGGATTGGGAGGAACTCAGCGCCCAGCGAGAATCTGTGGTATGCCTGTAGCGAGATGGGCCGTTTTGGCAGGTAATTTCATGGATGCACAAACAGCAACTGATCTAGGTTTGGTCACTCATCTTGTGGAGCCGGCTGAAATTGATGATTTACTGAAGACACTAGAGAAACCAGTTCAGAAGTACCCAGGTCAACCTGCTAATCCTGAAAGTAACGTAGCCAAATTCGCTCACCGTTTCTTCTCTGACGACAACTTGCCAAACTTGCTATCGGGGCAATGTCCCGAAGGATTCGATGCCGAAGACAAGGCTGTTGCACGACAGATCAAGGCATTGAGTAGAACTGCTCCAATAGCCCTGCGGATGGCAAGCAATCTAATCGACAAGGCTCAGGAAGAACTTGTACACGGGCTGAAAGCTGAATTAGACGGGCTGGAACAGATATTCGGAACCAATGACGCACTCGAAGGTTTGAGTGCACTTATTGAGAATCGCCGCCCTACCTATACCGATTCTTGAGTGGGGAAGGACTCATCTAGTGCATCCTCTACACCAAAAGCGTTCGTGACAACCACGAGCAGGTGAAAGGATGCCGCAACCAGCGATGAAGATTCCAAAGGATAGCCTTACAGACATAGAGACGCATATCTCTGCAACCATTGCTAACGGCGGTCACATCCGCAATATCCTGGCTGAATTCTCAGGAAAACACCCCTGGGATGAAAAATGGGAAGTTCGGGCTGCTGTGGAAGCATTGCACGTATTCGGTAGCAGATGGACCATCGAAATTCTAGCCGCACTATACATCACTGGAGGAAAGCGCTTCAATCAACTCAAGCATTTATTGGAAGGTATTTCCAGTCGTACTCTTTCCGACAAATTGCGCTTTCTCGCCGATGAGAACCTTGTAGCACGAACCGTTGTGGATGGGCCGCCCATAAAGGTGGAATACAACCTTACATATCATGGCAAAACATGTGGTAGGCTACTGTCTCCTTTGGTTGCTCATCTGAAGATGCAAACGGGGTCAATTCAACGCTTAGATGGAAGATTCATCTAAGCGGCAGTTTGAATTGGGATGGG
>CAZGIY010000060.1:0-9955 GCA_964526445.1 uncultured Candidatus Poseidoniales archaeon | reverse complement strand
CCGGTTGATTCCCATACAGCATCATACCAGAATTCAGCCCAGATTCCATCACATTCTCTAGGCCCTGCCGGCCAAGATAGCATCGACATGTCGAACGGAATCTCCAGCACGTCACACAACTTGGAAAGCATTCTCTCCGGATTCTTCAAAATATCTCCGGAATCGATGATGGTTGGAATCTCTCCAGTTGTTTCAAGAAGATAATCAAAAAGGCGATTCTGTTGAGGTAGACCTGTTGCCATCACATCGATTTGATCTGTTTTCTTGGACATCGAAAGCAGCACCTCCTTAGGGTCACGAATGAGAAGACAATTCGTGAGGTTCAATATCCAATCAAGACCGATCTGAGGTAATAGATGATGTGTCATATGTTTCTGATACCATATATCTGCCCCATTCGGAATCTTCCCACAGATTGATTTCACAACCTTTTGCCAATCAGTCTCGCCATTTTCAACAACAATCTGTGCCCCAGGATGTGTTACTCCAGTATTGGCTAGATAATGAGCATACAATGGTTCATCGCTGCAATGTGAATCTTGTCGATTGTCAAATGAATACATCATGGCAGTAGAGATGTTTCTAGGACCTGACCACATTGCAATCCTTGTTTCAGACATTGCATTCGCTCCTGATTCTTTCTTGATACAACAATTGCAATCTTTCAACCATTGGACCTCTTTTGCCATCTCCCATAGGCGCCCCATCAAATTCTACAACAGGAGTCAATCCAGCAAAGGTTCCCGTGACAAATGCTTCATCTGCATTGTTCACATCTTCTGGAATGAAATTCTTCTCAAAACATGGGATACTGTTTTCTCTACAGATATTGATGATTTTCTGCCTGGTGATGCCATCAAGACAGAATTCACCAGTCGAAGTCCATACTTCTCCATCCTTGACCATGAAGAAATGTGTTGAATTGCAGGTGCTTACATACCCATCCGGATCAAGCATCAAACCTTCCTCACCCCCCTTGTTGGCAGCGTCAATACACGCCGCAATACAGTTGTGTTTTGATAGGCTGTTGATTCGGGGGTCCTGTACATTGTGGGGGCCACGAATGACATCCACTGTCACCAATGAGATTCCATTGATACTACGCTCTACATTCGCCTTCTTGTATTCAGGAATAATCACCATAGTGGGTTCGCTGGAAATGACCCAAGGTGCTTGATAAGGAGTGGGTTTCAATCCGCGAGTGATAATCAGACGAATGTGGACCTCATCATGCATATCATTGGCTTTGACAACATTCTGGATTTCTGAAATGATTTCTTCACGACCATATGGAATGTCAAGAGAGATTACATCCGCCCCATGAAACAAACGATCGAGATGTTCGTCAATGAATACCAATACGCCCTCGTGTAAGCGGAATGATTCCCAAATTCCATCACCTAGAAGAAAGCCCGCATCCAATACGGATACCTTGGCATCTGGACGTCGAAATAATTCTCCATTAATCGAAATCCAAACATTTTCGTTGCGCGGATCCTGTTGATACTCATGCGTCCCCATTGCCGGCACATGAGGATACACGTTTTGAAATCAATCATCTGATTCTTTACACTCAAGGCTCGTGGGAACTTCGGCAAGTAAGGCCATCATTGTATAGCGTGCTCCATCTTGAGAGCATTTTGTTTACACGTTTGTGCTTCAATGTTTTCACAGGTCAAGAGGCCTCGGTTAACTCGTAAGAACTCAAAGTGGTGAAAGTAGCCGACACCGTAATCTCCTCACCGCTGTCACTATTGACGACTGGAGTTGCGATATTCACATCGACTTTTACATTGAAGATGATATCACCGGCATCTTTGTCCACAGTCAAATTTGCAATTGTATTCTGGTGATTTTCGTATGTGTTGTTCTGAGAGGAATTCTGCCACGTGGCAATCATACCTAGCGGGTGCTCGCTGCATTCAGAAACGGAAATATTTTCTAAATTAATATTCGAGAATTCGTCAGGGACCTCTGTGTCATCATAATTCGATTGCACATTGTCACATGCCTCGCCGATTCCACCTTCATTGGATTCATCATAATCCAACATGAAAGTGACTGCTATTACATCGGCTGGAATTTCAAACAAGAAACTGTGTGTATTTCCATTTGCAATCGTTGCCTTTTGTTCTTCGACTTGCATGTCAAATACAATGCTCAAATTCCACATCGATTCTGGGTCAGGTCCAGTCTCTGCCTTTTCTGGCGCGCTGGTGAGATAATAGATCTCTGTGGGTATGATAATTAGTAGAATAGCAACTCCAAAAGTCGTCAATTTTTTCCTTTCAGGTAATACTTCCAACCAAGGATCTTGATTCTTGAATACCATGATGAAGTGAGCAATGAATGCAGCCCCCACCCCTGGAACCGATTCAAAGATGTGGACATTCAGTCCCAACAATCGCCACAGAATGACTGCAGTCAGAGCAGATGTCATCATAATTATTGAATGCCGAGATGATGGCTTGAAACCGGCCATTCTGATGATTATCAATGGAATGAACATTCCACCCAATCCGTATACTGCAAGAACAACCAGTGAGAATACCGAATTGTTTCCGGAGAAATATGCCCCCAAGGAAAGACAGGTTGCGATGAATGCCATTACAATAGTTGTGAGCTTTGTATTCTTGTGATTCTCAGACCACTCGGGAATGACGTCATCGGTTATCGCTGCTGTACAAGCCAGCACTTGTGAATCGGCTGTTGACATTGTTGCTGCAAAAATCGAAGCGAGTATCAGGCCTACCCAGAATGGCCCTAGAACATCCATGGCAAGCATTGGCAATGCCAATTCAGGATCGAAACTTCCTTCCACTGGGAAGATTACTCTCGACGCTAAACCGATGATAATCATCAGTGCCAAGAAAGGAGTCTGCCAAACGAAGAACCACAGACATGCTTGCTTTCGGTCCTCTTCTGAATCCAGAGTCATGATTCTGGAAACTACCTGCGGTTGACCAGCGACTCCAAGCCCACCTAGGAAGAAGGCAAAGATCCACATGCTTAGACCTAACATCAAATCAGGAGGGGTGATAGAAGTCAATGCGGGGTCGATATTGTTGAGAGAACCGTGCAACCCTCCGAACCAACCGACTTCGCTCAAGGCAACAAAACAGAGCAGAGTCGAACCGACAAGCATTACACAGGATTGTACAGCATCTGTCCAGATAGATGCGCGGATTCCGCCTGCGTAACAATATGCTACCACAAGAACGAATCCAATCAGGATACCCACCCATTCAGCCCATTCGAGCATAGCAAACAGCGCTTTACCTCCACTTGATAATTGAGCACCTGCATAAATCAACAGGAAAGCAACAGAACAGATAGCAGCCATCTTTGCTTCTGGTGCCCCCTTCACATTTGCAACTAGGGATGAAAGAGAGCGGATATTCCTCTCTTTACCTTCATTCTGGATGTACTTGTATAACCAAATCCAAGCGACCAATTGACCGATGGTAGAAATCACAGAAATCCAAATCGCAGAATATCCCATCATCCACATGAAACCGATGAAACCGATGAACATGTAACCTGAATTCCAAGTGGAAACTGCCGATAATGCCGCGAGAGCAGGATGCATTCCCCTGCCAGCAACCAGGTAATCATCGGTAGTATCCTTCTTAACGCGGATACTGGCCAATCCCACTCCCGCAAAAAGGAGGAGAAAGGCGAGGAATGATACCAGTACTAGCCAACTCACAAGGGGCTGTGGAAGCCAAGCATACTTCTAATCAACGATTCAGCGACCTAGGTTATTTTGCACATTTGCAGAGGAACTACATCCTCGCCAAGGCCTGAGTAAAATCGGTGAGTGAGAATACTCACTCTTTTCTTCCACTGGCGGTCAACCATTCCATGCACCAACGGCATTTCTTGGCTGCTTTCTTGATGATTTCATCGCAATAAGGGCACTTCTTCTCATCCTTTTTTATGCCGAAATCGACCTCTAGTGGGTCCGATGGTCCTGTTTTTGCGCCACCGATGACAATACCGTCTATTGGGTCCGCCGGTCCTTGCGTCTTTTTACGAGGTGGTGGTCTTCTATCTCTTGCCATGTTATGTGATAGTAGCAGTTTGTGATATGCTTTTGCAATTGGAAATGAATGAAAGAACCCCTCAATATCAGTTATTCAATCAACGGGTCAATTGCCGTAGTTTGAGTTTGGCTGGAACAGCATACTTGCCATTTGGATAATTCTCGAGATAATACTCGATATCGGCGATGTTATTGCTGTCTTTGACAAGATCCCATGTCTCTTCATCTGCACTCAAATCCTCGTCGCCTCCCGAATGAGCAGGTTGTACGGCGGCTGGTGCAGGGGCACTCTCGGGAGCGTCATGTCGGGCGGGTGCCTCCATCTCAAGGGGCTCTGCACAAATAGGACAGACTTGACTTGCTGAGGGAATAGTTTCTGCACATGTTGGGCATTCAATACTATCCCCGACATATCCCATGTCTGTGAATCCGGTGGGCTCAGCGCAGATTGGGCATACGTCGCAAGAGGGTTCAATCACTTCAGCACATGTTGGGCATTCCAATCCTCCCGATGGTACTGCTTCACCGAATCCGGTGGGTTCTGCACATACTGGGCAAACGTCGCATGAGAAATCAATCGCTTCCGCACAGACTGGGCATTCAATTCCTGCATCTCCAGAGTCCAATGAGGTGGAGCCATAGAATCCAGTTGCCTCTGCACATACAGGACATACTTCACTTGAAGCAGGAATCTGTTCTGCACAGACTGGACATTCTGCCTGCATTGAAATCCCTCAATCTCCGGGTTCAAGCATCTAGCCATTCCATACAGAATCGGCATTTCTTGGCTGCGGCCTTGATGGTCTCGCCACAGTAAGGACAAGAGCGTTCATCAGCAGCCAGTCCTGTGGTTCCAGCAGAGCCAGGGGCTGCGCCACCTATATCCAAGTCAATTATTGGATCTCCCGGTCCAGCCCGTTGCACATTTCCTGTAGGACCAGGGCCTGAGGCCGCGCCTGAACTCTCCACTTGTAGATGACCGCCGACATCTCCCGAATCACTTGCACCACTATCGGTCACGGTGGTTACTCCTCCGCCACTTGGCGGCCTGCCGGGTGGTCCTCCTCCAGGCCTTGATGGTCCTCCTCTTGAGGGACCTTGTGGTGCTGGAGCTACAGGTTCTGGCTCAGGTTCTGGCTCGGGTTGAGTTGCTTGTCCGGGTGGTCCACGAGGACGATTAGGTGGCCCTCCGGATTTTTCGGCACCGCCTTGGGCCTGTGCCTTGAATGTCCTCTTCATCTGTGGGGACAGAGGTAGTCCTCGCATGGCTTCTGGAATGTATGATTCATCATCATCACCATCTTCCTCAAGTTGTTGTTGCAGTTCATTGGCTCTGTCGCCAAAGCCCTGAGTATTCTGTTGGAATTGCTGTGCTTTTTCTTGCTGCTGAGCAATGATATCCTTTGCTTCATGGAAGTCACTGACGCTGAAGTATCCGGCAAAGTCGCCATCTCTGTGTCGAACGATGACCGCATCTGGGCCTTTCTCTTGAATCACTTCTATGGCGCGAGTCACCGGCACGTCGCTTGGCACTTCGAGAATCTTGGTTAGCATGACGTCTTCCAACTTCAGTTTCTTGGGATTGGCTCCACCATTAACTGCCGCATCAATCTCTTCAGCGGTTAGTACTCCTACGATTTTCATGTTCTTTTTGTTGCCATCATGAAGGATAACAGCAGTAGCGGGATCTTCTCTCAAAATGCTGAGAATTTGTTTCATCTTGGTCTTTACAGGAACTAATTTGTGTTCGTCTGTGATGGACATCTGACCTATCATCGGTACGTCGGACATGTATTGCCGGTGAATCTGCTCCGTTATGAGTCTTCATACTCCTTCATCTGATGTGGAAATACGCCTTTAGTTTGGCAATGTTGATGGGAGGGGGCTTATCTTGACCCATTGTGAGCGAGAGGAGATTGACCTCCTTGCGGGGTTTGGACGTGTTTTTGCCGGATGGCAGGAAGGTAGGTGTGGTCCACGATTCGGTAATTGATTCAGAGGATTGGAGTTGTTCACATCTCTTTGTCAGGGAGACCGACCCGGCCCTTGTTGAGGATAGCATTCACTTGGCGGTCCCTTGGAGATGGGTGCGCGGCATCAATGATGCAGTCATTTTGCGTTGGTTTCCTGCAACCCCTATCCCAAAGAACCCCTGACCCCTCGCGCAGGTTGGTTCAGATGCTTGAAGTCCATGTTCTCGGTACGTCTTCGGCGCGTCCTGCGCATGGAAGATCCGTTTCTGGTTCGGTCATCGATACTCCAGTTGGGCAGATTTTGGTCGATTGTGGAGAGGGTTTACAACAGCGCATGAAGGACCATTCTGCACGTTTGAAGAATTGTGGGATGCAGCAAAGGTTACGCCATACAAGGTTGCGTTCGGTGCTCCTTACGCATGGCCACCTGGATCATTGTTGGGGAGTGCTTCCGTTGTTGCAAAGCATGGCCCTTGATGGGCGCACCAAACCGTTGGTCATCGCAGCACCAATCAGCGATATCGCATTTGATACTTTGATTCAGGGAGGGGCATATGCCGAACTCAACGATGTTGGGATTCCGCGTGTAGATTTGGCAAGACAATGGCAACATTGGTGGAGTCTTGGAGCAACTATTGAGCAACTAGGATACGAAATCGCTTGGTACGCTGTCGACCATAGTACGGGCGAGCGTTGGATGCGATTGAACCCTGAGAGTGGTGAGTGCGAATTATTGGCTGGCCTGGTTGACTTGGTGGATGGTCTGAAGATTTTAAGCCACGAGACTCTGCATTCGGTTCCAAGTTGTGCCTGGTCGGTAAGGTTGGCCGATAAACTGGGGCGTTTCGATAAAGAAAAGGCGGACCAATTGGGTCTTGGCGTGGAACAGGTCAGCAGTTTAGCAGATGGTCACGATGTGGAGTTTTCAGGGCAATCGCTCAAGGCTGTAGATTTCAGAGCGCCAAATAAGGCTGGGCTTTCGGTATTAATCAGTGGCGATACCAAGGCTGGCGTTCCTTCCTTTGAGGAATTAGGCAAAAGCGGTGCTGGCCCTGATTTGTTGATTCATGAAGCGACTTATACCGATATCAAGCAAGACAAGGCGGATGAGTGGATGCATTCATCGGCTAGAGATGCTGCCAAAGCGGCGCTTGCGATGGGGGCAAAGCACCTGTTATTGACGCATTACAGCTCTAGTCTTGAGGAGACATCTACTTCGGTCAGTCAGGCCAAGGAATTGCACTCTTCTTGTAGCGCAGCAGATGATGGAGATATCATCCGTCTGACCTATGAAGGGGCTAGCCAATTGCGTTGGGATGGTCGTGGTTGGTCGCAAATCAAGGATGCTTTTGTTCAGTGAATCTTCTGCGACAAACCGTCAGTTTCTCACGTGCAATAATTGTCATGTTCTCACGTGCAATAATTGTCATGTTCTCACGTGCAATAAGTGTCATGATTAGACACATGCGCGCGCTCGCGTGTGCGCGTGAATTGTCACCTGAGTAGACCCGCGCTCGCGTAGGCGCGCTTGACCTTCTAGGTGGACCCGTAGATAGCGAGTTTTTTTCTTGAATCGGGTGAAACCATTTGGGGATTGTTTGAAATGAAGGGCTTGCAAGAGAGGTGCATGCGCAGAGCGATGGTATTGGTTTCGTTGCTTTGCATGTTGGCGATTCTTCCGCTTGCCTCAGGTATCGAACAGGGGCGCGCACCACCTTCTTGCCAGACCATTGGAGATTTGAGTCAAGCAGTATTTCAGTTGGATGATGGCGAATGTGCCACTTACAATATCGGGACCCTGTCAAGTGGACAGGTGCTTGAGTTTGATTTCACAGTCAGTGCCGATGCCATAGATATCATGCTGATGACGAGTAATGTGTATGAAGAAGCATACATTGGCGGTCATGCATATGGACACGTGATTGAGGCAGCCTCATTATTGGCTGTGGAAGGAAGTCAGTATTTCCATTGGAGTCCGGATGCTAACGATATCAACAAGCAATTCTACCTCGTCTTCGATAATCTAGCGCATGACAACGATGCTGGTGATTGGGAGGGCGATCAGGGCGGCTCCACCTCGACAGTGCAAGCCAGTATGATGCAGATGCAGGATTCCTATTGGACGGATTTCCACAACCTCGTCGTCATGGATATTGGTACCCATATCGAGTTGTTGGCCGGTGATGAATTGAGCCTTGATGCTGGAACTCAAGTGAATGTCACGGTGTGGCCGATGAGCGGTGAACCCGACATCTATCTGATGACTGAGCAACACAGAACCACCTATCTGAATGGGGATAGTGGAGCATTCCATGTTCCAGGTGCTTCGTTGACTTCTATCAACAGTCAAACTTCGATGCGCTGGACGATTACCCAAGAACAAGAAGGCCAGCCGATGTATCTGATGTTGGACAATGAGGCCTCTCCGTCAGGTGGTGGTCCCGGCTCATCCGAGGCTCGAGTAACAGTTCGAGTCGACCTATTGCCGGTATGGAATCCAATCATTAGCGATAACCTAGGTTCACAGGCCGCAATCATGGGACAATCAGTCGAGTTGAATGCATTGAGCAGTCCCAACCGAAAGGAGCAGATTCAGTACTTGGAATGGGATCTTGATGTAGCGGTTGACTCTGACGGGGACGGCACTCTCGACAACGACTTAGATGCTACCGGCTGGACAGTGAGTAAGAGTTGGACAAGCCCGGGCAATCAGCGAGTCAAATTGACGGTGATTTCACCAGATGGGCAACAAGCGCAAGCAACCTACGATGTCAGTGTCATCGATGTTCTTCCTCCTGTAGTTTCAATCACCCATGACACTTTATCAAACACGATGAATGAGGCATTGGCTCCAGTTGGTGAATTGATTACATTCACCGCTGGGATAAGCGATGACCATACAGTTGCAGGCAAGCGTTGGACGCTTGACGGAGTAGAGGTTAGTTCGGGAGATGAATGGAGCAAGGGTTGGATGAGTCCTTCAACTCACACTTTGATTCTCGAGGCTACAGATGTTTCTGGAAACAAGGCCAACGCGACTTTAGTGATCAATGTCATCGATACTACTGAACCACAACTGGATGTTACCAAGGTCATAGTTCCAGTCTCGGTCACTGCAGGTGAAGGATTCACTCTGAGTGCGGTGGGGGCAGCATCGGATACTTTCGATGATGATTCCGATTTAGAGTACCGTTGGGATCTCGATTTGGACGTAGATTTGGATGGAGATGGAATCAAGGATAACGATCCAGAATTAACAGGTCAGACGGTAAAGGTCATGCTTCCAGATGTGGGTGAGACATCGATACGTCTGACCATTGTCGATTCAAGTGGAAATTTTATCACCAAGGGGTACACTATCCAAGTAGAAGCCCCACCAGAATCGAATACCACGATGATAATTTCAATCATTATCATCATACTGGTTGCCGTTAGTGGAGTGGGGGCTTTCATGTGGCGCCAAAAGGAGATGGGATTGGCAAGACAGTTACTGGCTTCGCACGGTTTGAATGCTGAAGAAATCGATACTAGGATACAAAATGTTCTCGCTAATAGCAACCTTTCTTTCTTCGCCAAAGCAGTTGATTTAGCAGGTTTGTCGCATGGAGAAGACCAGCCATTGACCGAAGAGCAGCGCGCTATTTTGGCACGCAAGGCTGAGATGGAGAGGTTGTATGGATCTCAATCATCCGGTGACCCTAATGCAGGCTTCATGCCTGCGGGCTCCAGCCGTGCTAGTAGTGACGTTGATTTTGCTGCGATGGCAGGAGTAGGAAGTGGCCCAGAATTGGATGCGGCTCAATTGGCGGCGGCAGCAGAGGCGGCTGCACTATTCGGTGATCAAACAAAAGGTCAGGCGCCGACCAAGAAGGAAGTGCCCGAGATCCCCGATTCTGCCTTGAGCGACGATGGAATCCTTGAGCAGATTGAGCAGAAG
>CAZGIY010000059.1:0-10069 GCA_964526445.1 uncultured Candidatus Poseidoniales archaeon | reverse complement strand
AAGACCACTAAACAGTCTCCGCACAGGTTGAATAGTGATTGTTTCTTGGCCGGTACATGCAATCCAGATTGTTTGCTATGCTTACTGTCTTCTTGCTAAGCGGTTTGAGCGGCTGCTTTGGAGGTGGCGGTGATGGCGATGGTGAAGAGCTGTTTGGGGAACCAGGTGGATTGACTTTGGCTTGCTTGAGATCTGACGGTTTTGACAGTATGGTGGTGGAGATTGATTATTCCACAGGATACCAACCTGATTCCAGTACTGTTTCAACCTTGAAAACACGTCTGCATCAAGTTTGTGACAAACCGGGTGGAATCGACATTCAATTGTCGGAGACTAATTTTGATCACCAAGGAAGTTGGAGTGCAGATGATGTCAGGGAAATAGGTAGAGATACCAGAGAAGGGGTTCCACAAGATGGAAACGTTTTGCGATGGCATTTGTTGTTTCCAAGCGGGTCATACGAGGATGATGGTGTGCTTGGGGTAGCGGTAGATGCTTCAACTGCAGCAGTGTTTCTCGATGATGTAAGGGATGCAGAACATTGGTCAACAAGGCCCAGTGCAGAGCAGATAGAGGAGGCTGTTACTGTTCATGAAGTAGGGCACTTGCTAGGACTGGTGAATTTGGTATATCAATCTCCAAGGCCACATGAAGATGCAGACCACTCTGGCCATTCAAACAATGAAGATAGTGTCATGTATTGGGCTGTAGAGTCTGCTGATATTGGTAGTTTCATCAGCAATGATGTGCCAGATGAATTTGATAGTGATGATTTGGCAGACCTTGCAGATTTAGCATCGGGTGAGTTAGTAGCCAGCAATCAATTGTGGTCCTAATCAGATACCAAGGCGTTTGTTTCGAATTGTCGCAACCCTACTGCTTGAGACTTGCCAAGCATCTACTAGAGACCAAAGATAGATTCCTACCCAAAGAATCACAGTGAAGGCAAGAGGGATCTGAAGGAGGGTCCAATCTCCAGCCTTGCGATGTTGTCGGTTGAAGTGCTGTCCGAGGAATAAGAGTGGGATTGCAGCGAGCAGAACAGCAACAAGAGGGCGAATTGAACCCCACAACCCGACTCCGGCAGTTAGTTCTCTCCAGATGACTTTGCGTAGCCCGATTTTTTTATTGGGCTGTACCGCAAGTTGGACTACAATCTCCTCTTCGCTCATTCCAACACTACCGTCATCGTTCATCTGTCGTAAATATTGACCACACCGGATTCCTTGCCGGCCAATTTTTTCCACATCAGGCCCAGTAAGAACAGCGCGATAGCAAGAACTCCCACGACATACTCAAAGGGAACTCCAGTTCGGTTTTCTAAACCATGTTCAATGGTGCTGAATCTCCAAGCCACGGTTCCTGCTAGTAAACCTGCCAAGAGCAGAGTGTTGGACCTCCGTCTGACTGCAGATTCCGACATATCTGCAACATCTTTTGGGGTCATCTGCATCCCCAACATCGCCCTCAGCCAAAGTGGTAATAGTCGCTTGAAGTCATTAATTGATTGAGAACAGAGCCACAAACCTATTCCTGGCCCAAGTAGCCACCAATCGACTTCTCCCCACAACCAGTTCAGCGGATTGAACTCACTTTGCCAAATTGAAGATATCGCAAAGAATACCGATACGCCAGCAACCGAATATAGCATGACATCAGCAACAATTATTCCGAGGTCTGCGGCTTCTTCACCACTATCATCTCTGAAGTGAGAATGCGAATTAGAAAGTGACATCTGCTCTAGTTCCCAGTCATTCATCGACATTCTCTCGCGGTTATGGCATAATGCTCTTGTGGCTGTCTTGAACCCAAGACATGCGGTTGGGGTCTATGCGTAGGGGGCGGATTCTAGTTACAGGCTATCCTCCATTTGCAGGAGGGGATCGGAATATCAGTCAAATATTGATTGAGAGCCTCGTTAAGTCAGGATTTGAACGAATCGCAATACCTACGGGTCCTCGTGTAAATGATGACGGCACTCCTTCGCTGAAGAGGGAAGAGATGGAGGTAGAGTGGAACACTCAGTTGCTATCATGCGATGAAGAGGGCTCTAGATGGACTTCAGAAAGGGTGGCTTCTCTCGAATGCGATGCAATACTTCACCTTGGCCTTTGCAATACTTGTGAACAACCTAGAGTGGAATCTGTCGCAAGGAACATTTTGGATATGCGTACTGAAGACAACTCTGGACGATGTTTACAGGGAGAAAGCATCATTTTGGATGGATTGGAACAAATTCAGAGTACTGCTCCTTTGAACCGTCTACCCGTGGATGAATTTTGCATGATTTTGGAGGATTCCAATGATGCAGGTTCATTCGTGTGCAATGAAACATATTACCGAACTTTGGCTGCAATCAAAAAGAATGCTGTGCAAGACACATTTGGACGTCCCTTGCCGTGTTTGTTTCTTCATCTTCCTGATGCATATGAGGGGGGTATAGAGAAACAGTTAGCATTGGTAAAACAACTGTCTGCGTGGCTACTTACTCGTCCACGTATCACGGTTGCATGTTCTGTATTAGAGAATCATGAAGGGAGCCTAATCAGTTGCCGCAGATCCGCAGATCAAAGTTTTGCTGGAGCATGGGAATTTCCCGGAGGAAAAGTCGAACGAGGTGAATCTCTGCAAGAAGCGTTCATTAGAGAACTAGATGAAGAATTGGAGGTTGTCATCGAGCCCTTGGCTCCGTTGGCTCAACATGTACACGTGATGCCAAACTTGGAGATCGAGTTACATGCATGGCATTGTAGGATAACGGATGGAGTTCCAAAATTGAATGTACATGATGCTATGAGGAAGTTGAAGGTTGATGAATTGTTGAATGTGGAATGGATTGATGCCGATTTACCTATGATTGCTGAAATTCAGAAGGCTTTGAGCACTTCAGAAACTGCTGCCTGAAGTGCCGTCTCCAGACATCTGATGGTCATCTCCGATATTGCGCGGCACCATTTGTCTGCCTTGGTGCCAAGTTGCATCTTCCAACCACTTACCTAGATTCTTTCCAGATAATTCGACGCTGAAACTACCTCCTAGAGGTTGCTCATCGTTAAGGCAGAATGAGATTTTGTTTGCTATCGCAGCCTGCCGAGATAGTCTGAATATCGTCCTATCTTGATGCAAAGACTGACTCATAGCATCCAAAGCGGTGTCCAGTATTCTCTCCTCTGCCATCCTTTCAAGAATAGCGTCAAGGTTTAGATTCACGAAATTCCACTGTACCTTTCCTTTTGGCATGGGAAATGAACACGGTCTCTCTTCCAACTCATCCACAACTACCTCTGGAAACAGTTTTTGCAGCGAGTTGAAAACCTCTACAGGGTCATCGGCTCCCGACAAGGTTGTGGAGCAACTGACCTGAATTGTCTCGTCCGGCATGTCTTGGCCATGACTGCGAGATAAATCAACAATACTCCTGAAGGGGGGCAATATTCAGGTATTCGCCGCGTAGGGAAGCAACATGGAGGGCCCCGAGCGACCAATTGTGGTATCTGTTGTGCCAACCTATAACGAAGAGAAATGGATTGAACGTTGTCTTTCATCACTTCTAGCTCAGACCTATCCTTCGGATAAGCATAGAATTCACGTTGTCGATGGCGGTAGCACCGATTCAACCCTCGAAATAGTTCGTAGATTGAAGGATGATAGTGATGGTCCGCAGATAACTATCTTCGATAACCCTCAACGCAGAGTACCACATGCTCGAAACCTCAGTCTTGCAAATATGCAGGATGATGTGGAGTTGGTATTCGAAGTGAATGCGCATGGCTGGGTTCCAGAAGACCATCTTGGGAAAAGAGTGTCTGACATGCTTGAAATCGAGGCGGAATTAGGAATTCACATAGCTGGAGTTGGGTGCAGGGTCATGCCCTCTGACGATGAAGATATGGGATTGTTTGCAAGGTGGGTTGAATCAACGCTCTCTTGCCCCCTTGGAAGCGGAGGTGGTCAATTTGCTAGGTTTACTGGTAGGCACCAACACAAGGTGCCCGCCTTTGTCATTCATAGAATGGAAGCGCTTCAGGATGCACAAGGTTGGGATGAATCCTTGCCGACCAATCAGGATTCTGATTTGAGCATGAGATTGATCAATAGGGGTTGGCAGTTGTGGCGTTCAGATGTCAGCCCATTCCATATGGTCAAGCGAAGAAGGCCTCTAGAATTTGTTCGCATGTGCAGAAGATATGGATTCTGGAGAACCAAGACACTATTTCGACATGGAAGCCGTTTCAATATTCGGGAGTTTCTTCCATTGCTTGGAGTCATTTTGACACTGGCGATGTTCTTTTCGGGCTTCCAATATTGGTTTGCCCCTCTGGCTGCTTATGGTTTGGCTATAGTTCAAGTTGGATTTATGGAGGCTATTCGTAGTAAGGACGTTTCACTTATCTTTGGTTTGCCGTTATTGCTACCGATTCTACATACAATGTTCACTTTAGGACTGTTTGAGGGCTCGATTCGACGTAGTCTATCAATTGAAGATAGATGACTCAATTCCGTTCAGGTCACGGCAACTTTGAACAGTATGATTGTGGGCGTATATGCATGGAACAGAGGAAGAACGAGTTGTTCGGACTGGTTATTCTACTTCTTCCGGCTTTCATAGTCTATCTTTTCTCAAGTATGATTGAACCCTTGCGACTGGCCTTTAGAGACCATGTATGGGTACCATTTGTCGCATATGCTGCTGCATTGGTAATCGGCTGGTATCTTCGCAAGTCCTCTGGGGTTCTCAAAGACCATGAATGGCAGAGGGCCAAGGCGATGAAAGGCCTGAAGAAACACTATGACAAGGAAGAGAAGGGTATGTGGACAAAGGAGACAGCGATGACTACTGAACTTAGCCTTGAGGCTCAAGCCGCAATACAGGGAAGTATTGGTAAATTGATGTCTGAACGAGTGACTGACGAAATTCAGCGCAATCCAGAAACGGATGCTGAGGGAATCAAGATGTTGGTCGATTCAGACCATGTAGCAAAGGCTTCCCGAAGGGTCAGCGGAGATGAGAACTTCGATGATGAAGCGGTCGATTCCACTATTGGGGCCATTCGCAGACAAAGTACCATGGATCGTTTCTTTGATTGGATTGCCAAGAGATTCAGGGACAAGGATGCAGCATCTCAGAGGAGAGAGGCGAAGCAAACAGCGTTGAGTGCTCGGGCTGCGCAGGCTCCGGTACAGAATACCAACCTTGCAGAGGTTCACCAGAAGAATGAGGTGGCAAGGTTGCAGGAAGTAGTGGAGGTGAGTTCTGTTTCGACCCCAGAGGTTTCTGCTTCTCAAGAAGTTACTAACCCTGCCCCAGAGGCTATCCAGGTCTCTCAAGTTTCGAGTTCGCAATCCATTGAAGAAATGGCATCTATGGCCGAGGGCTCTCAGGTTTCTCAATCGATGTCCCAAACATCATCCAGTTCCTTTGCAGTACGACGATGTCAGTGTGGACATGGGAACCCGCCGGAAGAAAGATTCTGTGTTAATTGCGGTACTGAGTTATGATTACGTAGCATCGTTCGATTCATATGATGCCGTCTGCCCGAGCGCTTTGGAGGGATGACCTTGGTTGACAAGAGGGACTACTACGAAGTCTTGGGCGTTGACCGTTCGGCCGATGACAAGGAGTTGAAGAAGGCATTCCGTTCTTTGGCCAGAAGATATCATCCAGACAAGAATGAAGACCCTGAAGCAGACGAGAGGTTCAAGGAGAGTCAAGAGGCATATGCAGTATTATCGGATTCTCAGAAGCGTTCAACATACGATAGGTTCGGGCACAATCCACCTGGCGGCTCTCCATTTGGTGCAGGTGGATTTTCAGGCTTCCGAATGAATTTCGACGATATCTTCTCAGGGGATCTCGGAGACTTGTTCGGATCTTTCTTCGGCGGTTCTAGACGAAGGCAGAGAGTGGCTCGCGGCCACGATGTCTTGCTTAGGCACCATATCTCCTTGCAGGCTATCTTTGATGGTTCGGAAGAAGAAGTAGAGATTGAATTAGCGAGGTCCTGCGAAACCTGTCAGGGTTGTGGTGCAGAAGATCCTTCGTCGGTTTTTACTTGCAGTACTTGCGCCGGCAGGGGTCAGGTAACAGTTCGCGAGCAAATGGGTCCATTCATCAATCAAACTACTAGGCCGTGTGCAGATTGTTCGGGCAGCGGTCAAGAACGAGGCGACCTTTGTACTGATTGTGATGGCAGTGGCCAAGTCCACAAGGAGCAGCGAATACGTTTCAATGTGCCAACTGGTGCACTTGACGGCACGCGCCTGCGAATGAAGGGTAAGGGCGAACCAGCACCCTTTGGCCGCGGAGAATCTGGAGATCTATTCATTGAGATTCGTGTAGAAGATCATCCTTGGTTTGAGAGAGATGGACCTGATTTACTGATGTCTCTACCGGTAGGTTACCCCGATTTGGTATTGGGGACTCAAGTCTCGATTCCACATATTGATGGTAAGGATTTGTTGATTAAGATTCCCGCTGGTTCTAGCGCTGGAAATACACTGGAGATTGCAGCAAGGGGTTTGCCATCCAGTAGGGGCAGGGGCCGTGGTAACGTGATTGTTCTACTCAAACTCTACGTCCCTCCAAAGTTGTCTGGAGCAAACAAGAAGGAACTTGCAAAACTACGGGAATCTTTGGGTCTAAATGATGAAGGAACATTGCAAGCCATCAAGGATGAAGCGAATCAAAGAAGGCGCAATTTGTAATCACTCTTCTTCTAGAGTAATTGATCGTGATGGTTTAGCAGCAGTAGGTTCTCCTCCTACTAGGCCGGAGAGAGAGAGTTCAAGCCCATCTCCTTGGCCGGATAATTCGACATGTAGGAATATCTTGCTTCCTGCTGCAAGGGTATCGAGAAATAATTCGTCTTCTCTGAATAGGAATTTGGGTTGGCAGCGAAGAACTTTCCAATGTTCACCAGAACTGGATTCAAAACGTATTGCAGCAACTTCCCACTCATTATTGATGATATTTATTCCCAAGAGGATTGGCGTACCAGAACTCTTGCTTAGTTGGAGGGGTAATTTCCAAAGAACCAATTCGAGGTCATCAGTTCGATGTCTTAAATCAGGCTTACCCCACGTTTTGATACCTGTATTCCATTCTAGACTTGCTATGGTTCGCAAACTGGTTTTCAAGTCGAGTCTTGCTTGTTTGACTTCTCCCTTTGCCAGTAGTTCTCTCAAAATGATCAATCTTTCTTTGTCTGCGGCCAAACGTTCTGCTTGGCGAGCATGTGCTCTGTAATTCCATAAAACCATCAACATCGGCATCAATAGTAACATGCCAAGGAACCAAAGCAGTGCCTCACTGACATCGAAGACGAAGTCATCGGCTTCAAACCACGGTTCTTCCCCTTCTTCAGTTTGTATGTATTCAACTTGTATCGTCCATGGAATTGGCGTTTGGTTGTAGTCCCCCCATGTCCAATTTGCCAAAGAATCACTGATTTGCATGCTCTTTACTCTGATTAGGTGGAGCCCCGGTCCAATTTCGAGTGAGGCTTCAGTTTGTTCTTCCGAGCCTCTTGGAGTAGCAGTATTGGAAATAACACTTCGATCTCCCCAATCCATTTCGATAATCTCGGCGCCAACCAGTTCATTGTCGGCAAACAATTAGACTCTGACCCTGAATCTACTCTCTTCCCAGCCTACCAGATTGATGAGGTATGTGTCACTTCCATCATAAATGGATGTAGTCAACCATCCTGAGTAAGAGTCCCCATCTTCCATAGGAAGAGCGTAGAAGTTCTCCACTGCTACGCTTTGATTCCAAGGAATATTTCCAGGTGCATCGCTTTGCGCTCCATAATCGGAATAAGTTTGGCGACTTGCTTCTAATGCCCAGATGAGGGCATGATTTGAGGTGAAGGTAAAGCGAAATAGTTCGGTGCTTTCTAGACTCCAGAATTGCATATGTTCCTGTTTATTGATTACCTGATATAATCCAATCATCGGGGTCAAGGAGACCCAGATTCCGTCAACCAGTGCCTCGCAAGTGATATTCAATTCAGCAGTACTTCTGAACACAAGATCCCATGCATTTAATCCACTTGCATTGATGATTAGAACGTCTGTGTCATCAGTACCGAGAATCCCGGTATTGTACACCATTCCTTCATCATCCAATTCTTGCACAGTATTGGCTTCCCCTGTGCTTGGCCAATCTCCACTTTCAGTATCCGAAGATGCTGAGTGTTGTGCCATTCTGGCGGTGAAACTAACTTCACTTTGGCTGCTTTTTGCAACCAACCAATACTTACCTTCGCCAAGTCCAGTCCAGATTCTTTGTTCCAGTGATCCCGCTGAGGTATTACTAGGAGTTGAAAGTTCTACAATCGAGCTGTATTCACTATCGTTTGATTGAATTTGGAAACTTAACTCATCTGATGTGTGCAATAGAACCAATTCGATCAAATCACCTTGCTCGGCTTCAAATGGCCAATATATCTCGCCAGCGACTTCTAGAGTAGCATTTACCCACGTGGCATCAGGATCGGAGAGGTAATCAGGATCATGTCTGAGGATGTTATTCTTCTCATCACTGCTTGCAAAATTCAAAGGTGTCGAATGTGCCCTATTCGATTGTCCATGCGATTCGCTCAACGAATTAATTTCCGGAAGACTGGCTTGAATGTTGAGTTCAATGTTTTCCACACCATTGTTCTTCAGACTGATGGTAGTATTACCAGCAGGAATCTGACCTTGCATATGAGCGCTGGACGTCACAGTTGCAGAGTGAATGGTTTCATCTGAATCGATTAATTCCATCTCGAGATCTTGACAATCGACTGAGCACAATGCCTCTATCCAGAACCATCCTGATTGCGCTTCAAATGAAAGGTTGTGACTTTCTCCACTACCGAGTCGTAGTGACTTGCTTTCAAGGACATCTTCCTGTACATTTGTAGAGTTGGCCGAAGAAGATGTAGAGATTGTAATCCCAAGCATTAGAATTGCAAGTAGAACGGCTAGAATCCGTCCGTTCTCCGCTGCGGCCATGACTCTGCGTGGGGGAGTGGTCTTTCAAATCATTCAAACCAATGATTCGCATCGCTCGATTTATGGAAGCACAGGTGATGGGTCAGACTTTACTGGCAAACCACCGAATGGGTAGGATTATTGCGCTAGGGGACCGTAAAAATCCTGCAGTCTTGACACCATGTATGATTGTGGGAACTGAAGATGCGCTTCTGATTCCAGAGCAGATGGCACCATTCATCCATGAACAGGATAATTCAGAATTACCAGGTAATTTGAGAATCCATTCTAGGCTCTCTTTGGCGATACCGTTTGAAGGAAATGGCCCTGATTGGGGCATTAGGTTGCCACATGTATTGCCACCAAGCATGCAGGATGCAGATTACAAACAAGACCGCAATGATGGCCCAATATTGGTGGTTACTTGGCAGAAATTATGCCATGATCCGAAATTGGTCGATCCTGAATTGAAACCGCAGATTGTGGTCCTATTAGATGCGAGACAATTGGCAGAACACCCTGGGAGATTGGCTTCGGCCTTACTTATTCTACGCAGCAGGTTTTCTTCTTCGTTGATATGGTGTCCCGCAATTTCTGGCCCTGACAATCTTGCCCTACTCACATGGATGGGAGCAGATGTTCACGATATGGCAAGGACCATCCAATGTGAAGCCAATGAACTATTGTTGACCTCTAGTGGTCCGCGCCATCCCGAATCGTCTCTGTCAGAAGAAGTATCCCGAGAAGCCCATGTGAGAATATGGCATGAAGAATTGGCCAATGTAAAACAGGCTATAAGAGAAGGGCGACTTAGAGAATTAGTTGAACAGAGAGTCCTATCCAGTCCTCGAATGGTTGAGCACTTACGTTATCATGATGCGATGGTGTGCGAAGAAAAAGCCCATTCTACTTTATCGGTAGTAGTGCCCATTGGGCAAGCATTGCGGGCCCATTCCGCCTCTTCATTGAATGATCCAGAGGTGTTGGATTGGGTGAATTTCATGCGTCGGAATTATCTCCCACCAGAGTCCCGAAAGGAAGTCTTGGTGTTGTTGCCATGCAGTCAACGAAAACCGTACAGGTACAGTCG
>CAZGIY010000058.1:0-10092 GCA_964526445.1 uncultured Candidatus Poseidoniales archaeon | reverse complement strand
TTATCTCTGCCGCACTCTTGAGTCGTCGACATATAGCTATGAGCAGCAACATCGCATGTGCAGGCAACTCTTCTATCAGGCTGTCATCGCTATTCTCAGGTCTGTTGACCGAAAGAATCTGCACATCCGAGGGCAAAATCTCTGTTCTCCCCTCCTTCTCTGCCAATCTTGCTGAATTAGCCAACAGATCGATGACAACTCTAGCATCACCCGATGGTGCCGCGGCTTCGGCCATCAAGCGTAACACAGAATCGTCTGCACTATCTGGAATCAGTGCTAATTCTGCACGCTGGAGTACGATTCCTAGCAAGCCATCCTCATCATAGCCTTCCAAGCGTAGGTGATTGAGGCGGCCAAAACGAGAGATAACTGCTGTCTCAAACATATCCAACACCTGCTCCTGACTGATAAGAATCAGAGAAAGGGTCCCACCTTCACCGTATTCTTCATCTATGCGCAGCAGTCTATAGATGAGGGAATCACCTGACTTTCGCATCAGGTGGTCAACTTCGTCGAGAATGATGATCATGTGGGAATCATCCTTGCGCACCATTCTTCTGATACTGCTGAGAATCTCTCCAGTCCCCAATCCTCTATCGGGGTGTCTTGGATCTAGTTCGTTGATGATACGTTGTAGAACTTGAGATTCGCTAGGATTGTTACGGCAATTGATATGCATCCACTGAATATTCCGTTTTCCCGAATGATGCCTACTCATCTCTCGGGCAAATACACGGCTCATAGCACTCTTTCCCGAGCCTACAGGTCCAGTTACTACCGCTCTGCCGCTGCCGTTGGCAGCCTCTAGACCACTGAACATACTGGCCAAGGCGACCAATTGATCATCTCGGCCTACTAATTCGCTTGGAATCCAATCATGGTCGAGCATTTCTGGTTGCTTCAGGACGAGGCCTGCGCCGATACGGTCAATCCAAGATGCCATAGCCGCTCAAGGTAGCCGCCAACCGTTATTGAACATAGCCTTGAGAATATAGTATAAGTCAACAAATCAGCGCAATAATTCTTACTGCAATTGTTCAATTTAGGATACCTTGTGGAAATCGGGTAACGATTTTCTGTTGAAAGTGTTTGGGCGACTTCATGGACATGGTTTCTCACGCCATAATCGGGGCAATCATTGCAGAGCTCGTTCTTTGGGAGAAGCCCTTGCAAGAAAGAATCCGCGGCAGATGGATTGGAGCATTCATTTCAGCAGCCCCAGATCTTGCAGCAATTCCTGCCCATTTCGTGTTTTCTTGGTCGGCTGGTGATTGGCCATGGGTTTACGATGCCTCGCATTGGGAGGGTGTTGAAAACTCACTCTGGCTCTTGGGATATTGGTTGACACATTCATTGATCTTGCCATTCATCGCTTATTTCTGGTTCCGTCACAAAGGATGGCCTGTGTGGATGTTGGCAGTTTGGGCAAGCCATTCAGCAATCGACATCCTTTCTCACACCGGGGCATGGTCAATATGGCCTTTCTTCCCTTTCCCTGGCCAGATCGAGGGGGTGGCAGATCCTTGGAGTTGGTCTCCTATCTGGTGGGTGATCTCCATTTCGATATGCCTCGCAACATGGTATTCAGTTTCTGTTATGACGATGCGTTGGCGAGATGATTCACCAACATTGGAATCTGAATGAAATGATCAGTTCCCCTTGCGAAAATTGCATGGGCTTTCCATCTAACGATATCCGATACATAGGGTAGCGATGCGAAGGACGCACTGAAAGCCCTTTGAAATTCAGAATCTGTTTCAGTGGGTATTTGGATAGGCCATTGCAAATTTCCCTGCAAAAGGTCACGGATATTCTAAATACTGTAATTAGAACCTCGACATTATGTCGTCAAGCTGGACTAATTTATCATTTGGGATTGGACCTGAAGAAGTGTTGGAACGCGTTAAAGAAATGATTAATGATAAAAAATTCATGAAGAGCGAATATGCCGATTATCGGAAAGATGATTGGAATATATTAGCACCTGATATTGCTAATGAAAGTATGTGGTTGACTCTGGGGTGGTGGGCATGTCGAAAACTCAAAAAAACTCCGATTGAGGATATGAAAAGATACAGTTGGTTTCTGAAAGCAAGATGGGATAATTATCGGAGAACAGAACCGGAAGCGATTCCTCACATATTTGGGATGCTAGATATAGAGGACATCTTGTATGATACTGCAGAAGAGAATAGGTCTCTCGAACAACGCCAAATATTGGATGCAGAACAACAAGAAACACTGTTGGAATTCATTGATATTTGTGGTAAGATATTGTTTGCTTGTACTAGTGATGACGCCAAAAAGATCGACCCTGATACCGTTAGAACTGCAAAATATTGGTTCGGCCTCTCTCAAAAAAGAAAATCTGCTGTTCTGAATAATCAGTTGTTCGCAAGTAGGTGGGATCTCTATCCTACTACTATTATTTCACTCGTGTTCTCGATTATTTTCCCTACCCTGACTTTTGGCCTTGTTTTGATTATGATCCTATATGGATTTGGGGGTTGGGCAGAAAAGTATACTCAAGTGATAAAAATCAGCGCAATGTTTACAATTGCAAGCATGTTCATTTCACTAGGTTCTTTTGGATATTTCAAGGGCAGAGAAATAGAACCACCATATCGAGATTAACTAATTCAATTTAGAATGGGAGGCTATACAACGCCCGTATTGCATAGGGTAGCCTCGGTATCGTTGAATTTGCAAGATCTGTTTGAATCAGGGAATCTCATCGAACTGGTATCCTTCTTCCCACTTCTTTTCTCCTAGTGCGACCTCAAGTTCGTAAGGTGTAATCAACGGCTTAGCATACTTGACTGAGTCGTCAATAGCGATACGTGGGCAGGCAGTGTTCACGAAAGCGTCGACGGGATAGAAATCAATCAGTTCAGGACCTACGTGTTCCAGAGCCAACAGGTATCCTTTACGACCGTGCGATTCCAACATTCGCTTCATTCGCAAGGCTAGAGAACGACGCATTTGCCCTGGTTTTTCCCCGATTAGAATTCCGAAACTTTTTGCTTCTTGAGACATGGTTATCAAGCCGAACCTCTGGCGCAGTATACGTTCTATGAATTCGAGTGAAATCTCTCTTGCTTCAGTTGTATAGGGGTCTAGTATTGCCAATGGCTTGCCCGTATGTAGTACCAAACCAATCGGGTGAAAATCTCCAGAACCGAGGAATAGGTAGTGACCAATGTCGTCATCATCTCCAGAATAATTGCACCCTAGAACTTGTCCTGGGAAAGAAAGACGTGCCCCGCCCGTTGGAATACAGACATCAAATCCAGCATTTTCCAGTTTCTCCTTGTAAGAGGGTAAGAGGTGCAGATGTTGTATTGATCCAACCAAGCCTAGTTTGCTGCCGTTAAGTGGAGCAACCCTCCCCACGGCGTCTAGGAATTTGTCTCGAGCGTCTTCTTCAGTGATGTCACTATCTTCTGACATTGAATTTGATAAGCGTTGTATCGCCATCTCTCTATGACTGACAAGAATCTCCATGACGGGCTCTAATTCAGGCTCTCCATCGTATGTGACTGGGATGAAATGAGTCGGCATACCTGAATCGATATTCATCTGGCTGTGGCCCATGTGAGCAACCATCTCAACTCCCATCATCTTCATCTTATGATGTACGAGATCGCAGGCTCCGTAGCAAGGGTCAGCAGCGAGAACTACTTTGGCAGCACTCTTCTCTTCGATTCTGTCCATCAATTCCAAGGCCTGTATCTTCAGTCCTTCTGGAATCTGTAGCGCAACCAAACGCGTATCTTCTGCCTTGAGCCGCTCTACCAATTCATCAACTTCGAAATCATGTCTGTCTAGATCCATACATCCACCTCAAGTTTCAATCTACGATGACTATGCTATTTTCACCCATCTCAATCTTGACAAGACTGTTGATTTTGGTGCCATGTTTTCCGGCAAGTTCCTGCATGTTTTCACCCTTTTCGACCACGATGACGACTTCACTGACCTGTGCTCCTGTATTGGCTACGCCTTCGAGGATTGCATCGAGAGTGCCTCCAGTTGAGAGAACATCATCGATAATCAGCACTCGGTCGCTCTCCGTGAGGTCATTGAGATGTAGTACACCTTTGCTGTACCCCGTACTCTGATTGACAATCTCTTCTCCAGGCAGCCCGTAACTTCGCTTTCTAGCAATCAACATCGGCACGTTGGTCATCAGGCTGACAGTTGCTACAAGGGGCAGTCCCATTGCTTCAATTCCGAGAATTACGTCGACTTCTTCCCAATCGACCATTTCGATTACAAGGTCGGCAACTGCTCTCATCAGGTCAGCATCGATTCTAGGAACTCCATCTGTCAACGGATGAACGAAGTATGGATAATCATCTTTCCAAACGACTGTTGTGTCAGTGAACGATTCCCGTAGGATTCGTTTGCGCTCGTCCATATCAGACCAGGCCCTTGACATGCTCCGCACCCTTGACCAATTTGGTGCTGCACGGAGTAGGGAATTTCATCTTGGCTTTGCGCAGAGCATCCTTTGCTTCAGCGAAGTTCTCTGGGTTGAAGTGCAAGGAGATGACTCTCTGTCCGCGCTTGACGCGTGCTGCAGTTCCAACGTTCTTTCCGAAGGCACAGCGCATTCCTTGTGATACACGGTCAGCTCCAGCACCAGTCGCTTGCTTGTTCTCTCTGAGAACTTGATGTGGGTAGGTGTGGATTCTCAGGGCGTATCCATCTGTTCCAGCAGCATTTCTGATGGTTGAATTACAGATAACACGGGCTGCCTCAAGGGCTGTGTGGCGAATTTGACAGGATTCATCAGCTAGAAGTTCGAAATGCATCTTGAACTTGCCAGTCTCCGCAGCACTGCGGTTTCCGACATGAAATTGCATTATTCGGTTGTTGGGTACGCCACCCATGTACTTACGACGGGTGAATGCAGGCCCCTTGACTCGGCGGTACATCTTGGCGGGTTTGCGTGCCATATCAACGACTCCGGATGGCGGCGACCGCCCTCCCTTATTTAATCGGAGCGGAAGAGGGATTGAGCCCTACGGGCTCGAAAAACTACTCACCAACCGCCTAGGTGCCAGTTGTCATACATGTTCCAAGCCATCATTGAGAGGATGACTAGGCTAACCACAACGAATAGTATGTCTCCAAGAACCGAGAGGGATTGCATCGAGTCCCTAATATTTGGGTCAAGGGTTACTCGTTCTCCCTTTGAAGCACCATGGAAGTGAACTTCTTCTCCTGCAACAACTGCAAGTTCAGAGTCAAAGGTTGCGCCCTGAGGCACTTCCACGGTCTCTCCTACTTTTTCTCCGGCTTCCAAGAGTCCTATACGTTCCAAGTTCAAGTCTCCAGCGAACCATATGTCTCCATTATTGTCTGCTACGGCTGAGGTTGATCCCGGGGCCCCTTCGACCGATGTGACGCTCATGTCTGCAGCAAGGCGCATTGCTCCACCGGTTCCAGCGATGATGGCGATACCATCAGAACTCAAATCTGGCATGATGGAATGATACTTGCCATTGTCTCCTATGTGGACTAGAACCATCTCGACTATCATAGAATCAGATGTCATCTCTGCGGATTCGTTTGATTCAGAATTGTTTGCAACATTAGCAAAATCATTGAGAACATTGTTCTCATAGAGGTCTATAGCAACGATTACTCCTCTAGTGGGTAGCGATGCAGGGTTCTTGTCCCCTTCAGCCCAAGTCGGATACTTGCTGACTAGATTACCTACTGCGATGATTTCTCCATCTGGAAGTTCGCTCATGCTTTCAAGCGAGACATCGATATCGAGGGAATCTGCAGCAGCGGATATCTTGTCGCTGTCGAAATAGCGTATTGTTGCTTTGTTGTTCTCGTCGCTGATTAGAAGCAAGCCCGAAGATCCATCCTCGCTGACAATATCAATGATGCTCTGGCCGTCAGTATTGTTGGTCCAGTGCCCTGATTCGCCACCCTGTTCACTGAATGACTTGGTTGCTAATGTCTCACAGGGATCCTTGCAGGATGCTATCGAACCTTTATCTCCGCCGACTATCCAACCATCTTCGACCCTTTCCACGGTATTGGCAATGTTCTTGAGCACCTCAGTATTGCTATTGCCATCTATTTTCACTATAGAGTAGCCAGCATCTCCATCAATTATGGCCAAGGCACTGCTGCCACTATCATCCCAAGCGATGTCTACTAGATTTGAATCTTCAAGCAGTGGATTGATTTTGTATCCAGGGATCACTTGTGCTTGAGTTATCAATGCTGCACCAAGTAGAGCAACCGCGATGAAAACGCTGATGCTTAGCCACTGGCCATCGTGTTCTTGCCTTGTCCATTGCTTGATGCGCTGCCAGAAATCCGGCATCTCATCCTCAATGAAGTCACCCTCTGAATCTTCGCCCGGTGATGCGTTGACGACCTCTTCACTCATGTGCCTCATACCTGTCCAGTGATGTGGGGTTGAAGACTTTACCCCAACAAACGTATTGTTCTGGACCTGCAGGGCAAATTTCTGATTTGTCGTCAATTGCAACGATTTGTTCATGAACCCTCCCTTCTCTGTGGCACTTCCAGCGCGTAGCGTGACTGCAGGAGGGTGAAGGATGGCAAAGACCGGAATGATGGACCAGTACATGGCTATCAAGGCGGAACATCCAGATACAGTCCTGTTCTTCCGCATGGGCGATTTCTATGAGATGTTCCATGAAGATGCAGTTATTGGTTCCGAAGTTATGGGTCTATCTTTGACAAGTCGGGACAAGAAGGCTGCTGAACCGATACCAATGGCAGGTTTTCCTTGGCATGCTTTGGAAGGCCATTTGCGCAAGATGTTGGCTGCGGGGCACAAAGTGACCGTAGTTGAACAGAGCGAGCCGCGTGATGGTAGCAAGCTGATGAATCGAAATGTGTCTCGAATCTATACTCCTGGTTCGTTATACGAGGAGAGTCTTATTGGTGGCGAGGAAAGCGCTCTATTAGCCAGCCTAGTAATTTCTGGAGAATCATTGGCATGTTCCTTGATAGATAACTCAACTGGCCATGCTCAGGCCTTTGAATTAGAAGGAGATGATCGTTGGTCTCGCCTTCTAGACGAGATGCTACGCAATTCACCGAGGGAATTGGTTCTAGGAAGAAAGGAGGCTGAGGAGCCGATTGTAGGCCAGTTGATTGGCCAAATGCATGGGATAGTAGTTAGTCAGCATGAGGTTCCAGCCAAATCAAGATTGAAGGCCTTACAGGAAGGATTCGGCGGTATCGACCTCGGTCATTTGGACCTTGATCAGCATCCTTTGGCTATGCAGGCTGTCGGTTTGGCTGCTGACTACCTTTGCCGCCTACATCTTTCTGAGCGCATTCCAATACGTGATATCGAGTTCCTTGAGGAAGAAGGTAGCATGGTGCTTGATCAGACAACCTTGAGGAATCTGGAATTAACCAGTACACTTTCTGGTGAGAAGCAAGGTTCACTATTCCATGCCTTGGATTGCACTAGGACATGGATGGGAAGGCGTAGACTCAAATCTTGGTTACTAAGGCCTTCGACCGATATTAATGCTATAGAAAAGAGGCTAGATGCCATTTCTTCGATGGTAAAAACTGCCCGTAGAACAGCCGAGGTACGCGAACATCTGAAGGGCCTGAGAGATATGGAGAGATTGGCTAGGCAATTGGTGCACGGCCGTTCTAACGGTAGGGACATAGTTGCAATCGCCAATTGTTTGAGCCGCATGCCGGCATTACAGCACTCCCTCGAACAGTATTCCGATACTATGTTGCTTAGTTTGGCATCAGGATTGAACGAATTGGGATCAGTCTTTCAGATGATTCAGCAAGCCCTTGTCGATGAACAGCCTTTGACAATCAAAGAAGGCGGCATGTTCCGTTCAGGTTGGAATGATGAACTCGATGAACTGAGATCTAAATCAGAACAGGGTAATGAGTGGATCAGGCAGTATGAAGCAGCACAGCGTGAGGAATTGGAAATCCCGTCTCTCAAAGTTAGATTTAATCGACAAATCGGTTGGTACATCGAGGTCACCAAGACGCACCTTTCCAAGGTTCCTGAGCATTATCTACGTAGGCAGAGTATGACCAATGCGCAGCGATACAGTACCGAGGAATTGAGGCAATGGGAAGACGTAATCATCAATGCCGACAGTCGTTGCAATGACCTTGAATATCGGTTGTTCTGTGAATTGCGCTCCCAAGTAATGCAGGATGCCGAGAAACTTGCTGAAATAGCCTCTAAGGTTGCAATTATCGACGTCCTTACCAGTTTAGCACATGTTTCGAGGAGTCGTGGGTGGAAACGCCCTACTCTTGGAAACGACATTCGATTAGAAATAACAGACGGCAGACATCCTGTTCTCGATATGGAGGATGGATTCATTGCCAATGACACTATGTTCAACAAAGATCGCAGATTCATACTCTTGACAGGGCCAAACATGGGTGGAAAGTCGACTTATCTTAGGCAGACGGCACTAATTACCATCCTTGCCCAGATGGGTTGCTTTGTTCCAGCAAAGAAAGCTAGAATCGGAGTAGTGGACCGAATTTTCACCAGAGTGGGAGCCAGTGACGACATCAATCGCGGCCGTTCTACATTCATGATGGAGATGCTCGAAGTCGCTCACATTCTTCGTCGCGCTACGTCGCGCAGCCTGTTGCTTCTCGATGAGGTTGGCAGAGGAACTTCGACTTTCGACGGGCTTTCCATCGCCTGGGCTGTTTCGGAAGACATAGTTTGCAGATTGGGCAGCAGAGCCTTGTTCGCTACTCATTACCACCAATTGGTTGGCTTGGAGGAAGAGGTTGAGGGATTGGCTAATGTTCATGTTCAAGTTGCTCAGACAAAATCAGGACTTCGCTTCCTTCACAGAGTTGCAGAGGGCGCAAGCGATGACTCATTGGGAGTTCAGGTTGCTGGTTTAGCGGGATTGCCAGTACATGTAGTGGACAGAGCTAGAGACTTGTTGATCTTCCTTGAGAAGCAGGCTGCAGGTGCTAGGGCAGGAGAAGGGGGTCCGGAAAGAAGGCAACAGGGCCAGAAGAGCATCATGGGTTGGATGTTGCCGAAAGGCGCTGATATCGACGCTGTCGTAAGCCCAGTTCAAGAAACAGGAATCAGCGAATCACAATCCAAAGCATTGGAGCATCTCGAAAATATCGAACCAGATCATCTATCTCCCAAGGAGGCCTTGGATGAGTTGTACCGTCTGCGCGATATTATTCAGGGTCGGCATGAATTGATGCAGGAGTGATTCGATGCAGGAAAGCGAACACCTCGAAGATGGCCGAATCAGGCAACTGGATGACCGCACCATCGGTTTCATCGCTGCTGGGGAAGTTGTCGAAAGGCCAGCTCAGGTGGTGAAGGAACTTCTTGAGAACAGCATTGATGCTCATTCCAAGTGGATTACAATAGAAGTAGAGAGAGGCGGTTTTGATTCAATCAAGGTTAGCGATGATGGAATCGGTATCCATCGTGATGATTTGTCTCGTTCTGTTGATAGACATGCTACCAGTAAGTTGCGTGATGAAGAAGATCTCTCTGCAATCAATACATTGGGATTCAGAGGTGAAGCACTTGCTTCTATAGGGATGGTGAGCACCTTGAGTGTGCGCAGCAGAAGGCGGGATTCAGGTTCTGATTCAGGTTTTGTCATCGAGATGAAGGATGGTAACAAGGGTGAAGTCGAAACCTGCGGAATGCCAGAGGGCACCATAATCGAGGTTAGGGACCTGTTCAAATCTCAACCTGCTAGGCTATCATTCCAGCGCCGTCCCTCGACTGAGACTGCAAGAATCGTCGATGTCGTAGTACAGCAAGCGATGGCCAATGCAGAGGTAAGAATAGCCCTGATCAGCGATGGTAAGGTGTTGTTGGAAGCACCATCTGCTGAAGACCCGATGGACCGTCTATACGACCTACTGGGGGCACAGGCATCGAGATTATTGCAACTAAAACAGCCTACTCAGGACGAGGATGCTCCAGGACAAGAGAGGTGGAGTGGATGGATATCACCGCCTGATATCAGTAGAAGCAGAGGTGATGAAGTGAATATCCTGATTAATGGTCGGCCGGTTGCTGCTCAGCCTTTC
>CAZGIY010000057.1:0-10248 GCA_964526445.1 uncultured Candidatus Poseidoniales archaeon | reverse complement strand
GGTACCCACTGCTTCACCAACTCCTTGCGGAGTGGTTTACCACTTGTTTATCTCAAATCTTGAAGTCAGACTGATCTTCCTGCTGACCCTGGATGATGGTCTTACCCTCGGCATCGACGAATGAGCCCGCCTTGGTCTGCTCATCATACAGCCCACCAACGTGCTCCTCTGTTCTGAGAATCTGTCCAGCTTCACCTAGAGCCATTGTTAGACTGTTGGTGATGCCCTGCAGTGTTTGTAATGCTCGATCTCGATGGCTTGGTCCGATATTGTGATCGGAATATCTAGCCTCTTCGAAGATGGCGAGGAAGTCATCAAGTTGATCTGCTGGAACCATGCTGAATGCTGAACGTACAGCCGATTCGAACTCACGAGTTGTTTCGTAGACCTTCTTCATGAAACCGTGTCGACGGAAGTGCTTGACCAAATCCTTGTAGCAGTTGAAGATGACTGCGATGTATTCGTTAGCTGCTCGCAATTGCATCATCGTATCTGACAATATACCACGCAACATCTCGATTCGCTTTCTGTCCATTGCTCGCTTGTACCATAATGTTCCAACGATTGCCAATGTCAATACCAAGATGGCTAATGCAAACCCTGTTTCCTTAGAGAAGAAGCCACTTTGTTCGGAGACTAATTTCTGATTCACTGTCGTAATCTCAAAAGTGATGTTGTCCGCGGTTTCAGAGAAATATTGTGAACCCGCAAAGCTGGCAGTTATTCTCCAGGTTCCCTCACAAGTTTCCCCACCACAGGTCGTACCTGTGAATGGCCACATGAATGAAGCGATACCCTGTTCATTGGTACGAGAGATGTTGAGTCCTGCAACTATCCATTCTCCGGCATCTGCATCCCAATATTCGCGACTGAAGATAACATCCTCATTCTCAACAGCTAATCCTGTTCTGTCTCGCAATAGGGCTACTTCACCACTGATGATTTCACCTTCGTGATATCCGCCATCCGAACCACCTGCCCAAATTTCCTTGGGGTACATGCTGACTCGGCTCTTGACTAGAACTACCTTGTCAGCATATGATCCATTGACCACGCTACTGACTTCGGCTTGACAACCAGTACCGACATTAGTATTCTTGTCGGGTTCGTATGCGACCCTGATTGTCCTGAATCCTTCGTATTCTCCAGCCGAAGGCTCGATTCCCTTGAGGCTTGGATTGTGCTGTGGATTGGCGCTGAACCACTCGATAGTTCCAGTAGCATCATCTGTGTATATTCTTGCGAATGGGCGAGTATTTTTCTCTGGGTCAATGTAGATGTTTAGGCACTTACCACCGATAGGCTGCCCATTACTCTGCAATAATGCCGCATCAATGTGGAACGATTCCTTGAGGTAAAGAACATCGAAACGTTCTGCTCCGTTCGCATCTTCCAATGATGGCCATTGTTCGTAACTGTTCTTGAACGGACCGATCTCTGAAATTGAAAGAGTACTGTTAGAAAAGACCTCGAAGTTGACAGTCACTGATTTGTTGAGGTATCGGAATGCATCATTATTGTCATATGCATTGTAAGTCACAGTTACCTGTGCTGTTCCAGCATTTGCTCCCGATAGTGGGCATTCTATTGCATAATATCCGAAATCATCGGTAATTGATGAGATACAGGCAATTGGCCCATCTGCACTGTTAATCATCTCATAAGACACTCTGATTTGGCGCTTGGTTAGATTAGTGCCCAATTCATCAGACAAGTGTCCGGTGACAATCATTGGCTTCTCAACGACCTCATTCTGAACCGCATCGAATTCGGAGGTATAGACAACTTGCTGATCTACCAATAGTTGTGTGTCTCCGATAAGACTGAACCCATTGCCATTGTAAGGCATGACTCTTCGATAATGATCGCTACCAATGATGTCCTGACAAGGATCCCACTTACCCTGCAAACCAAGATGCTGAGGTTGTAATGTGTCACATCCTTCGTTTGGCAGAGCTTCCTCGAATCTCAGATAGACGTTTACTGGTCCAAATCCATCGGGTAGGAAAGATGTTGGATCTTCTCTGAGAAGTTCCGGGTCCAGTGGCAAGAAGTTTGACTTCAGGCAACCTACTGTTTCGTTGCGATCTAGAATATCATCCTCATTGGCATCTCTATCAGGTCTGCCGTCTCCATCACCATCGAATACACAGAGGTGACTGTTGTCTGAAGATGGTTCAGGTAAACTCAGAATACCGGCGCTCGGAGCCAACGTAGCAACAACTTGTCTACGATATGTATTGTCGAAAGAGAGACCTTCGAATATGACGTCGACCAAACCTCCATTTGGAGCCGTAGCACCTGAGAGAGATTTGCCTCCCGTATCTCTGATTACCGTCTTATTATCGTCGGTTATTTGAGCAGTGAAGTCCCATAAATCACCACTTCCCCTTACATTCGGTGATGTTTGAACAATACTGATGTGGGTATGTGAAACCACCCATATCTCTTGTTGTGCTGAATTTCCTAGTAACAATTCCATTCCTTCGAACGCGAACTGCAGAGTAGAACTACCTAGGTCATCTGAAGCCGAGACATTGAACTCAATTGAGAACATCCCTCTCTCGTCCGTGTAATTAACACCAGCAAGTCCTCCAGACCAATTCCAATTCACTGGCACACCCTGAACCGGTTGTAGGGCATTATCGACCAATCTTGCACTGATCAGACTGGTGGTGTTTCTGTACAGGCGCGGAACTGATGTCAATTGGAAGTCTGTGGTTCCAACAACTGTCACGTTGATGTATCCTCCAGTCTTTGCCAACACTGAACTATTTCCGGTAAAGAAGAAATCAGAGTTGACGAAGTCCACTTTCATTCCATAGGTGCCCGCAGCATATTCAGTGTACCATGTCCAGTTGTAATCGTAAATTGCTTTGCCGGAAGTTGGGTCCAAGGTTGGATTAGTGACATACGCTGTCTCTCGGGTTCCTTGGAAAACATCGTTGTTATCGAGATCGACCTGCATCGTTATAGTTCCATCAGTCCAAGGAGTTCCTGTTCTGTTAGACACGTCTCCATTCACCCTAATTGTGTCACCAGTATTGACTTCAGGAATTATTTCGCACCTCGCACCACTATCTGGATCAGATGGATTGATTATTCCACACGGCGGTAGATCGGCGTCCCCTCCATTAGTCAGTGCAATGTGCCAATTGTCCTCATCTGCAGTAATGAATGGCCTTAGTGCCTCAGATTCATCTGTCAAATCAAGAGGGTTGCCTGACCACAGTTGTGGCCATGCTTTACCCGACTTAGCATCGTTATACGCAATTCCTGCCTTGTCTAATGCTTGCTCATTCCAAAGAGTGGTCCAGGCCCCATAAGTTCCGTCTTGATTATTGATACTACCATTCCACCAATACAACGGGTTGGTTCCCTTGATAGTAACAGCACCTTCGATATTCATACGGTGCATGACTCGAACTTGGAAAGTGTCAGTTCCATCTCCATGCATCCATGGGAATGGCCACTCCCACAATTCAGACATATTACCAGGAGTCTCTCCGAGACTTGGATCAACAAATGCTGTGATTTCCAGATCTCCATATGGTAGACTGGTATTGGTGTAGTTGTATCGGCTTGGGTCCCCATTGTTGTCGAGAGCAACGTTGTGAGCCCTAGTGATATTATTCCAAATGATTTCCTCATACCCTCCGGGAATTTGTCCTACTCCATTGTCCATGGTCGAATTCCATCGAACTTGCTTCCAATTTCCTGATGCTCCAAGGTCTTGAATGAAAGTCAAGGAACACCAGCCATCACTATCAGCGCGGTATCCCTTGCCGCCTAACCCAGTGAAATTGGTCGGATTGGTAGTATTTCCAAAGAGGCCGCCTGCGATTTCGAAGGTGATTGGGGCGTAGGCGATTCTATTGTCAAATAGTCCTCTAGTCCAATCTGCAATATAGTGTGCCTTGAAATCGAGCCAGAAAGGTTGTTCATCACTTCTGAAATAATTCCACGCTGCGAAATCAACCGTCAAATTGGCTTCTGCACCAATTGTGTATGTCTGCGAGCGTGAGCCATTGAAAGCAAACATCTCAGTGACCACAGCATAGACATTGTAAGTCGTGTCTGGTCCTACATCAATATTCTCAGGTAGAATGAATTGTCCGACTATGAAATTCCCGCTGGTGTTTGTCAACACATCGATTGTCTCGAGCGCAGTGGTGTTGTTTGATGCCCACTCAATATGTACCTGAACTGGTAACTGTGAAGCGTTTTCCAGTACTCCAGTTATTGGATTGAGCCATTCGACTTTGCCTTTGAACACTGCTGGTCTCATCGCATCAAGCCATAGATTCTCAGGTAAATCCATCGTAATATAAGTCGGTGGTTTATCATCGTCATCAAGAATGCAATCATTATCATGATCCCAATCACTTGCTGCCTCCGTTACTCCAGTAGGATTTCCATTCGCATCCAACCTCTCACATACGCGACTTTCTTCCAATACATCAAAATCAGCATCTTCCCATGTATCATTGTCATCATCCAAATCTATTCCGTCCGGACCTGTACTAGTGTCCAAAGGATTGGCTAAAGCTTCACCAAATCCGAAATCGTCGTGATCCCATGGGTTGGTTGAATTACTAGCGAACCTCAGTGGCCACAGTAAAACCTCGTCTTCATCGTGCATTCCATCTGCATCGTCATCAGGGTCGATATCATCGCGCTCGCCATCATTATCGTGATCCCATGGACTGACCATCGGAGTGCCGGTAGCCAACTCATCATCGTTGCTGATGCCGTCTCCATCCCAATCGTCATCTGCCCAATCCACAATACCATCATTATCATGATCCCATGGATGTTGTTCCTCTCCCCAGAAACAACCTAGAATATTCTCTTGAATATCGTCTGTTACATTGTTGTTATCATCGTCCAAATCTTCAGGATCGGGGACTCCATCATTGTCGTTGTCCACATCGTAATATCGTGGAACATACAATCCTTGGCTCATTTGACCGCGGTCCCATACTGCCTGATACCATCCATCTTCATCTACATCCGCATCGTTTCCATCATCGTCGTTGTCGATACAATTCGTTCCCGTGAAGAAGTTGCCATTGTCTTGACCAGCATCGTTGTCCCAATCATCGTCACTATCTATCTCGAAATAATCCCAAATTCCATCGTTATCATCATCCACGTCATGCCAATCGAATACCGAGTCATAATCATCATCGATATCGATAGTATTGTTGGATTGCATAGTTACTCCACCATCTCCATCACTATCTCCATCAACATCATTCTTGAGGAAATCAGCACCGACTTCATCAGGGAAGTCATCTGCATTAGCATCGAAGTTCCAAGTCCACAACCCGCTGGTGGTTCCAAGCCAAGTTAGGTACATGTCGGTATTATCTTCCATAACACTGTAACTTACCGCAGAAAGCGTTGTTCCGCCCAATTGGAATTGATAACATTGTGCGCTGCAAGATAGTGAATTGTTAGTACTGTGTTGGAAAGCACCTTGGTTGAATGTGGGATCAGGACGTGTTGAATATGGTGCACCAAACTGCGCATTTGCACCATTCAATGGCATGTGATACGCTATTGCGTATTCCCATCCACAGACCCATCCTCCACCGAGCGGGCCAGCCGTCCATCCACAATCTTGGTTGTCCATCGTTCCGCCCATCTTGATATCGTCAACATCGAGAATTCCATCGTTACCTTCGTCTTGATCCCAATAATCAGGTAACCCATCGCCATCTTGGTCAACATCGAGTCCATTCTGTAAAGAGTCACCATCTGAGTCGATATCCCAATCATTGCCTCCATTCCATGGGCTCCATCTTGCGAGTAAGTAGAAGTAGAACTCAGGAACAGTTCCTGGAGTTAATGGGTTAGTTGTTGCATCATATCCGTTGTAGTCTAACTCAACAGCAGCAAATGGGTTGGTCATGAATACCATGTTCCAATGGTCCGTGGAATTAGCAACATAGTTTCCACCGGAGCCGCCATCCCTGGTTCCATCTGTTGCTTCTCCGTCACCAATTGGGTACCAAGGGGTGTAGAATGAATCAGATGTATCGAAATCCACCAATCCACAGTTACCATCATCTGGATCATACAGATCGTTGATTCCATCGTTGTCATCATCCCAATCCGCATCATTTTCCAAACCGTCTCCATCAATATCGGAGTCCAATAAGTTCGGTCCATCGTCTCTGTATCGACTACCATTCATTGAATGAAGGTCGTTGTCATTGTCAAGATCACAATCCCAGTCAATGTCAAGATAGTCGACAATACCATCGTTGTCATCGTCAACATCGTCCCAATTGTTGATTCCATCGCCATCCCAATCATTGAAGTTGGAATAAGAAGCTCTACGTGTATTACAACGTGGATCTGGGTTCACCGGGTTTGGATTTGTAGCAGTTGGGCAATTCCAAGTAGCAACTACGGCCGCTTCATCTAGTGGGAATGAATCATTCTCATTGTCTATGTTATCATTGTCAGAATCATAGGGTAAGTCCTGAGCATTGAATTGAGTATTTGTAAAATCATCAGGAGTTGTGGTGCCTCCTAGATCTGGGTCCAACCAATCCCAGACCCCGTTGTAATTAGAGTCGAATGGCCTCCATCGATCATTGTCTGTATCGCGGTCATAATCAAGTTCGCAATCTATGCCAGGAACTCCGTCGGTATTGCCTCCAGGTGTCTGGAAATTGCTACCTACTGCGCTAGTATAATCGCTCTTGCCATCTCCATTGGTATCTATGTGGACACAAGTATCTGCGATTCCGTCGTTATCATCATCTGGATCTACCATGTCTAGAATCCCGTCATTATCATCATCGGTATCTGCGCTATTCGGCAAACCGTCTCCATCGCCATCAGGGTCGATAAAATTGGGAACTCCATCCCCATCTAAGTCGCCATCATGTATCTCAGTGAAAGTTGGATTCGGTGTCCTCGACTGTTCAAGGGTGACGTAATCTATTCCTCCGCTGTAAGCCCTGTATTCATTGAATGACCACATTCTCTGACCTGAGTCTCCAGGGTAGGTTATGGCGGTAGTCACGCTGTCATTGTATGGATCCACGTCGTTAACATCTAATGTTCCATCATCGTCGTCATCTGTGTCAAAATAATCCTGTGTACCATCACTATCAAAATCACATGGCCACTTGAATTGGTCTATACGGCCATCATTGTCATCATCCTCATCATATCGCCCTGCTCCTGAACCGTCTGAATCTTCGTCAGTAACGCCATCGTTGTCGTGATCAAAAGGCATCAAGTCTGCAAGGTAAAACTCGCCAACTTCAGTGTTTGTCCATGGGTGTATGGTAGTTGGGATAAGGAATCTATCTGTACTAACATTGCGGGGATGATATCCCTTGCTCTCAAGGTCTGCATAGTCGATTGGACCTTCGAGAATTCCATCATTATCATCATCCCAATCATCTATGTCCGGGATTCCGTCATTATCGTGGTCATATGGATCCGTAGAAGCACATCCATCGAAACGCTCGAGGAGGTCATAGATACCGTCATTGTCATCATCTAGGTCGTCAAGGTCTTGGATTCCATCGTTGTCGTGGTCTTTACCATTGGTCTCTTCAAGCATAATTCCGTAATTCTGCGAGCGCAGATCGAGTAGAGAGAGGTCCTCGATCTTCCCAATTGATACTAGTGGGTCTGAATATTGTACGTCGTACAGAGCAGGGTGGCCGTCTGGACCATAGTGGGTCCCCATGCCCCCGTCCCAACTTCCTTGTCCACCTTGATCTGGAATCTGAACCTGAACAGATAGGGGTATCCTTGCAACTTCTGACAAGGAGGTTCTATCCTCTGTAGAATCATTTTCAATCATCGAAGCTCCAAATCCAGCCAACAGGCTGAGAAGGAACATCGATACCAAACCTATGGATTTGCATCGTTGGCTTTGCATTCTTATTTTCTCGTCTAGAATCCTCGTTGTCGTCACAGTGACCTCTCCAGTTCGGCCCGCCACTTCCTTACCCTATTTGAAGCGCGCTGCAAGCATGCGCACAATGGTATCACGTAGGCCAAGGTGTATCATCACCATTTGAGGTGACAATCAAGACTCTGATTCGTGCAAAGTGGGTGCCCATTAACCACTAGTTGCTTGCAAGTAACGCTTTTCCCGCGGTAGCATCAACATAACCCAAATGAGACCCGATACCACTTGAAGTGCAGCAAAGATTTGGATTCCTTCGCGCAGAGTAATTTCAGTATATTCAAGCATTAAACTCGCAGCTAATGTTGAGAATCCATTTACGGTTGTCATGAGGAAAAAGTCTGTGCTGAATAATCGCCCCCGCCATTCATCTTCACTTCGCTCTTGTAACAACACTGTTGAGAGTACCCAATTAATCGCACTAGCCGCATGTCCAATGATTACAATCAGAGCAATCCAAATTGACCACTTGAGAAATCCGATAATCAGGTAGGCTGCCCCACAAACACTAACCAACGAGCCTAGAAGAAATGGCCAAACTTTGCGATCTCTAAACACGTATCTTGCGAAAATAGGGCCCAACCCCGTACCCACTCCTCTGGCAGCAAACAATATTCCAATTCCCGCTGCAAGGTCACCAAACGCTATTTCGTCCCCGATGAGGATTAGCATATACACTAAACCTCCGCCAAAAACTGCCCACAGAGCCTTTGCAGTAATTATTCGACTCACATGCGGCTTAGAAAAGATGATTCTGAATCCCTCAACAATATTTCCACCGGTATTAGCCCAAACTCCTCCTGGCTTAGGAACGAAGGGCTCTTGTGGAATCGTGAGTGTGCTGTACAATAATGCGCCCATGATAAAACAAACCGCATTGATAATGAAAGCTGCTTCAACACCATATGCGGAGACTACGAATCCTCCTATACTGGCACCCAAACAAAGTGCTGCACTCCAAGTAGCACTACTCAAGGCATTTGCAGTTAGTAATTCGTTTTCTTCAGTAATATTCGGAATTGACGCTCTTTCAGCTGGGATGAATACTGCATGTAATACCATCAACAATGAAGCGATGAAATATATCATCCAAACCTCGCTTTTTTCATCCACAAATAATAGAGATAAGACTGCTACTGCCGAAAGAAGATTTGACCAAATCATTAGCCGTTTTCGACTGAAACGATCTGCCAACATCCCCGTAAATAATTGAGGTATTGCTAGAGAAAACATCCTGATAACAAATAGCAATCCAATACCTAATTCAGAGCCGGTTAAAGTGTAAATTAGTACAAACAAAGCAACTGTGTTGAACCACTCTCCTAACATTGAGATGGATAAACCAAACCACAATCTTCGGAAAGTGGGATTGCGCTTCAAGAGTTCAAGAAAGCCGACCTCTCTTTGCAACTCCATCGTTCGTCCCATACCTCTGCAATCTATGAGTCATCGTACGCGTTGAACTAGAGGAATTGCCCAATAATTCGCTTTTTATTGGGCTGTTGGAATATGAAAGGGGCGGCCCCCCCAGCGCCTCAACACTGAGGGGGCCCACAGACCCGTACGTTGCTCGACGGGTTATTCTGAACAACCGGTTCGATGTACTTGATCAGACTTCGAGGTCGTCGATGATTCCATCGTTGTCATCATCGTCGTCCACGTGGTCGTCCTGACCATCGTTATCGTGGTCGAACTGTCCGGTCATGTCGTTGCCATCGTTGGCCTCGAACCAATCCAGAAGACCGTCGTTGTCGTCATCCGTGTCGGCCAAATCCCAAATTCCATCGTTATCGTGGTCATATCTGTACTGTCCTGTTGCGCCATCGACCTCATCAACATCGAGGATGTTGTCGTTGTCGTCGTCGTCATCTACAGCATCATTCAAACCATCGTTATCGTGGTCGCGGGAACGGTCCTCACCAGGATCCATCACTCCATTCTGGTTGACGTCTTCCCAGTCGTTACGGTTGTCGATTCCATCATTGTCGATATCGAGGTCCATGGAATCTGCGATACCATCATTGTCATGGTCGTAGATATTGGTGTTTGAATCACCATCCTGTGTCTCGGTTTCGTCATCAATGCCATCGCCATCGTCATCGTTGTCTTCGTGATCTGCTATGCCATCATTGTCATGGTCGTTGGGGTTCTGATCAACATCATCAGGGATACCGTCGTTATCGCTGTCGTTGTCGATGGTATCTGGGATGCCATCGCCATCTGAGTCGGTTTCCTGCTGGTTGTCAAGCTGCTGGCCCTGCTGCTGCTCGGATTGCTGGCCTTGTTGGCCTTGCTGACCGTTC
>CAZGIY010000056.1:0-10331 GCA_964526445.1 uncultured Candidatus Poseidoniales archaeon | reverse complement strand
AGAAGTCGAATCAAAAGAATCTCGGGACCATACGCTCATCCAATCTATGTACTGAGATTATCGAGTATACTGCTCCAGATGAGGTGGCTGTCTGTAACTTGGCAAGCATTGCTCTGCCGCGCTTTGTCGATCAGGAGAACGGAGTTTTCAACCACCAGAAATTGTTCGATGTGACATACCATGCTACTGGAAATCTGAACCGTGTAATCGACGTCAATTACTATCCTGTTATTGAAGCCCAGAACTCTAACTTCCGCCACCGTCCAATCGGCCTAGGAGTACAAGGTTTAGCAGATACTTTTGCCCTGCTTAAGTTGGACTTTGAATCAGAAGGTGCTCGACGTTTGAACAAGGATATCTTTGAGACCATATATTTCGCAGCGTGCTCAGCATCCAAGGATGCAGCCATCGCCGAAGGTGTTTACGAGAGTTATGAAGGCTCACCTGCCAGCAAGGGTCAGTTGCAATTCGATCTGTGGGGAGTAACTCCAGATTCAGGAAGGTGGGATTGGGATGCGCTCAAGGCGGAAATAGCCGAGTATGGCATGCGCAATTCACTCCTCTTGGCACCGATGCCTACCGCTTCAACCAGTCAGATTCTTGGAAACAATGAGTGTTTCGAGGCTTTTACCTCTAATCTCTATGTTCGCCGTACTCTATCCGGCGAATTCATCGTGGTCAACAAGCATCTAGTCAAGGATCTCATCAAGGCCGGCGTTTGGAACATGGAGTTGAAAGACAAGATTTTGTTGAACAAAGGTAGTGTTCAGGGAATTGAAGAGATTCCACAGCACATTCAAGATCTTTACAAGACTACTTGGGAAATCAAGCAACGTATAATCATCGACATGGCAGCAGAACGTGGCCCATACATCGATCAATCCCAGAGCCTCAACATCCACATGTTAGATGCTAATCCGGCCAAGGTTACTTCGATGCACTTCCATGGCTGGCGTAGTGGTTTGAAGACCGGCATGTACTATCTGCGTACTAAGGCTGCAGCAGACGCCATTCAGTTCACTGTTGAAGCTGAAACCAAACAGGATGAGAGCATCACGGGACTTGCAGAGCGAGCAGAAGATTCTTCTGAACAAAAGCCGATGGATGCAGATTCTCTAGAAGCGATAGCATGCAGTCTAGATAGTCCAGATGATTGCCTAATGTGCGGTAGTTGAGGCCAATAATTACTTCAGAAGCGTGGGATTCTCCCCAATCGCTCCTCATGTTTCTTTTCAGCGACTTCCCAATCATACAGATCTCTTCCACCTTGCATAGTATTGGCTGAAGCAACGTAACTTGGAGCGAGGTTACCAGCAGTCTGTGTTTGGACAGTATTCTGTTGTACATTCACATCGCTTGATTTCATGGGTCCGAAGGCCATTGTACTGCTTATCCATGCTGCTGCTGCTCCCATGGCTGCACCTACTGGTGCAAGGAATAATTGGTATAGCAGGGCAAGTGATTCGCTGGATTGTAAATCGGTGAATATCTGCACGCCCGAGAGCATCAGCACTACGACTACTCCCCACATGACCAAGAATCCTATTCCACAAGAAAGTGCAGAGCAATTCATAGCTGACTTGGAACTAGACAATTTCTTACCGTTGATGATTCCAACAGGTAAGGCAGCAATGACTGCTAGAACAGGAGCGATTGCTGTGATACTGTTGAATGAAATGATGAATGTGCGCTCATCAAATATTCCTTGAATAAATAACCCCACTCCCAATAATGCCCCTATGGCAGCGTGCAAGGTTATGCCCCAAAATAGATCGCTGGATGAGTAATCTTCTGACATGATGATGAAGAAGAGGGGTGTGACTATGATGCTTTTCCTTAGTAGCATCACGCGATATGAATAGCGTGCCCTAGGGTTGCTAGGACACCTTCATGGAAGGATTCACTCATCGTTGGGTGTGCATGAATGGTTCCTGCAACATCTTCGAGTAAGGCTCCCATTTCAAGTGCCAAGATGAACTCACCCGACAATTCACTAACATGAGTACCAACCGCTTGGACTCCGAGGATGCGATGGTCATCTTCTCTAGCGACTACGCGGACGAATCCACCAGTCTTTTCCGCTTCCATGGTCAAGGCTCGACCATTAGCAGCGAGTGGGAATTTACCGGTTATGACAGGATGACCTTCTGCAGCAGCCTGTTCGGGAGAAAGTCCGACTTCAACGATTTCAGGCTCGGTGAAGACAATTGCGGGAACAGCAACAGGATCCCATTCTCTGATATGTCCGGCGATGACCTCAGCAACCATCTCGCCCTGTGAAGATGCGGTATGTGCGAGCATCTCGCCGCGATTAGCGAGGTCTCCAATACAGTATACTCCACGCATATTGGTTGCACAACGCTCGTCGACAATTACGAAGCCATGTTCGTCACACTTTAGACCCATTTCTTCCAAACCCCAACCTTTGTTGTTTGGCCTGCGGCCAACGGTCACTAGAACCTTGTCTGATTTTACAATCTGAATATTCTCTTGGTCATCCTTGGCTGCGTACTCAACATCTCCATCTTTATTGATACCCTTAGCGAAAACACCGGTATGTACGGTTATCCCTAGACGCTTGAGGTTGAGTTCTACCGGTCTTCTCAACTCCTTGTCGAAGATAGGTAAGACGCTGTCCATGGCCTCTAGTATCGTGACTTTGCTACCAAGTTGAGCATATACTATACCCAATTCCAAGCCGATATATCCCCCTCCGACTACGGCCATACTCTCTGGAATTTCTGTCAGATCCAATGCTTCCCTGCTTGAGATGACATCTCCTCCAAATGGCATGAATGGTAGTTCGGTTGGTACTGAACCATTGGCAAGGATGACGTTTTCAGCCTCGATGTGTATTTCGCCATCGGGGCCAGCAACCTTGCAGGTTTTTGCATCAATGAATTCTGCCCAGCCATTGATCAATTGGGCACCTGCCCGCTTGAGCAGGTTCTCCACTCCCTTGTTCAAGCGGTTGACAATACCGTCTTTCCAAGCTACTAGTCCTTCCATTTCAATTTCGGCAGGTCCGGGAATACTGATTCCCATGTGCCCGCCTTTTCCGCTCATCTTGGCTAGTGAATGGAACTTATGTGCAGCGTGAATCATCGCTTTACTAGGGATACACCCGCGAATCAAACATGTTCCTCCGGCCTTTTGCGCTTCGACAATTATGGTGGAGAGACCTAATTGGCCAGCCCTGATGGCTGCGACATAACCTCCAGGCCCTGCACCGACGACAAGGACCTGACATTTCTTCTGCTCGACCAAAGAATCACCTCACATGAATATTGTAGCTGGATGTTCGAGATATTGTTTGAGAATCTGAATCAACATGGCACCATCATAGCCATCTACGACGCGGTGATCCCAAGAAGAACTGACTCTCATGATTCTGCGGACAACGATGTTTCCATTTCTCACAACGGGGGTGTCAGTAGCATTGTGTACACCTAGAATACCTACTTCTGGGTGATTAATTATGGGAGTTGCACCAATTCCACCCATTCTTCCTAGACTGGTGATGGTAAATGTCGAACCTGTCAACTGTTCCATACTGGCACTACCATCCTTTGCCGCTCCTGTAGATTCAATCATATTGGCTGCTGTCTGCCATAGGTCCAATGCCTCTACATTCTTGACAACTGGGACGTACAATCCGCGCTCGGTCTGAGTTGCGATTCCTAGATTGATGGCTTGATGCCTGATTACAACTTCTCTTTCTTCGTCATAGTGGGCATTACACTCGGGCCTTTCTGCAAGGGCTTTGACCAAGGCCTGCATTATGAATGGTAGATAGGTCAATTTCGGCGCCCCATCTGGGCGGTTAGCATTCAGGTGCTTGCGCAGTTCTTCCAGATTGGTGACGTCAATCTCCTCAAAGTAAGAGAAGTGTGGGATGCTGCTGTATGATTTGTACATCTGCTCGGCGATTTTTCTACGTAGACCAACCACCTTGATTTCGGTAGTGCCATCCAGTGCTTGCCTTGCTGGACCTGCTGCTGCAACTGGCGAACCTGCTTGCTTCCAAGAGTCCAGATCGTTTTGGGTGATTCTACCTGCAGGACCGCTACCTGAAACGCCTGAGAGATCGATGCCCTCCTCCCTAGCCCGCTTGCGAACTGCAGGGCTTGCTAGAGGTTTACCACCTTTGGCAGCAGTCTTCGCAGGCTCAGGCGTTGCTATTGGCTCGGGTTCTACTTCCTTCGCAACAGGTGCTTCTTCAACGGGTTCTTCTTTCGTTTCTTCTTCAGCCGCAGCATTTCCTTCTCCTTCAACCTCGAATGTAATACAGACTTGACCTACTGCAAGTATGTCACCGACATCTCCCTTGCGGGATTTCAATACCCCATCTACTGGACTTGGGATAGTTACTGTTGCCTTGTCGGTCATGACATCCAGAATCGAATCGTCTTCCTTCACAGTCTCTCCAACTTCTACGTGCCAAGCGACGACTTCGCCCTCGACCACTCCTTCTCCGATGTCTGGCAGTTTGAATGCATAGATTCCCATAATCAGTCCTCCTGTGTTCTCTTTATTGCTTCTGAAATTCTCTGTGGACTGGGCATGTAATCCCACTCAGTAGTATGAGGGAATGGTGTATCCCACCCGGTGACTCTCTCTATCGGTGCTTCAAGATGGTAGAAACAGCGTTCTTGGATACTCGCTACCATTTCGCCCCCGAATCCACTGGTCTTTGGTGCCTCGTGAACGACCACTACTCGACCGGTTTTCTCAACCGAAGATACTACCGCATCTCTATCCCATGGTACCAGTGTCTGAAGGTCGATCAGGTCACAAGATACGCCACTGTCTTTGATGGCTTGTTCACATACGTGAACCATAGTTCCCCATGCTATTACGGTGCAATCGTTACCTTCCATTACCAGATTCGCTTCTTCCAAAGGAATAGAATATTCGCCTTCGGGAACCTCTGCATCAGGGTGCCCTTTCCAAGTTGGAACATTGTGTGGGTCTCCGTAGAAGGGTCCACGATAGCAGCGTTTAGGCTCAAAGAAGATGATTGGATCATTGCTAGCGATTGCACTTGTTAACAATCCCTTTGCATTACGCGGAGTCGAGCAATATACTACCTTGAGTCCTGGAGTGTGCGTGAATTGAGCCTCCGGAGATTGTGAATGGTGATGTCCGCCACGAATCCCTCCACCTGCAGGAGTGCGAATCGTAATTGGGCAAGTGAATTCCCCACCGCTACGGTGTCTAACCTTGGCCATTTCATTCACGATTTGGTCGTAAGCAGGGAAGATGTAGTCAGCGAACTGAATCTCCATTACAGGTCTTAGGCCATTGATTCCCATTCCAAATGCCATTGCAGCGAAGCCACCTTCGGCTAGAGGTGCATCGAAAACGCGGTGAGCGCCATGCTTCTTTTGTAGGCCATCAGTGACTCGGAATACTCCACCAAAGAATCCAACATCCTCGCCAAAGACGACGACGTTTTCGTCGGCAGACAGACTCTCATCGATGGCCGAGTTTAGAGCTTGAATCATGTTCATTTCAACCATGCATCCCCCTCCTACTTACCCAATTCCTCTCTTTGTTCCTGAATATGCCAAGGAACTTCTTCGTAGACTTCAGTGAAAATTGTTGAGGCGGGGGGATATGGGCCGTTAGCCAGATCTCCGAACTTCACAGCCTCTTTGTAGGCTGCCATGACTTCTGCATCGAGAGTTTCCTCCAATTTCTTGTGCTTGTTTTCGTCCCAGATTCCCTTTTCTATGCAATGATTCTTGAGCCGCTCGATAGGGTCACCTCCAGGCCAACAGGCAAACTCGTCCCCATGACGATATGCACTTGGATCATCGCTGCTGGAATGCGCTCCGGCTCGGTATGTGTAAATCTCCATGTGAGTGGGTCCAAGTCCTGCATCGATTCGCTGCCTTGCCCACTTGGTTGCAGCATATAGTGCGAGGAAATCATTCCCATCAACTCTCAAGCAAGGGATGTCATAGGCCAATCCTCTGGCCGCGAAATTCGTTCCACCGGTTGCCAAGTTTGCATGTGTGGAAATTGCCCATTGATTATTGACTACACACAAGATGACTGGTGGCTTGAAGGTAGAAGCGAAATTTATGGCATAGTGATAGTCTCCTTCTGCAGATGCCCCATCTCCAATCCAGGTTATGGTGGCTTCATCCAATTCCTTGTAGGCGCTAGCCATGGCAACTCCAACCGCTTGGGAGAATTGTGTTCCAACCGGAGATGAGACTGAGATGAATCGCCCTTCTTTCCAAGTATAATGTACTGGCATTTGGCGACCTTTGACGTTGTCTTCTATGTTACCAATGCAGTGGTTGATCATTGAAATCATAGTTCGGCCGCGCACGAATTGTGCCCCAGGTTGCCTATAGGTGGGGAATATCCAATCTTGTTCCTTCAATGCCATGGTTTGAGCAATGGCAATAGCTTCTTCTCCAAATGAGCGCATGTAGAAAGACAATTTTCCGGTCCTCTGCATCTTCATCATTCGTTCGTCGAAGATGCGCAATTGCAACATCCATCCTAGTCCTTCCAACAAGGTTTCATTGTCTAATTCGGGATCCCATTCTCCCTTGGATTTGTTATCATCATCGAGGACCCTAATCAGGCCGTGTGCATGAGCATCAGTGTCCTCTGCCTTACAGGTAGCGGGATCAGGTCTCGATAGGTCCGCAGGAGTCCATGGCCATGCTTGGAATCCAGGCTCTTGATTGGGACGCGCTGGAGGCTTGCCAACTTGATATGGTGCCTCGGTTTCCAGCAGTCTCTCTTCGCCCATGATTCAACCCATTCCTTGTCCGCATATCACAATTCGCACTATACTTCTTGCTCGCTCATGCTCATTCTGGCTTGGCGTAGTAGTATTCCCGCCTTGAATGAGGAGCGAACCAAAGGCCCACTGGCCACTCCCTTGAATCCCATTTCTTCAGCTCGTTCTGCCCATTTGTCGAATTGAATCGGCTCAGGGAATGAAGACACAGGCAGATGTTTAGCGGTTGGCTGAAGGTATTGGCCCAAAGTAATCAAATCGACCTTTGCTTCTCTCAACAATTGCATCGCTTCTACAACTTCCTCAGGAGTTTCTCCCATTCCCACCATAATCGATGACTTGGCCAAAATATCGGGGCGCAGAATCTTTGCCTGCCTTAGAATCTCTAGAGACTGTTTGAATGAGGCGCGAGGGTCTCTTACAATATGGTCCAATCTTGGCACGCATTCGACATTGTGCGCAAATACGTCGAGTGGAGAGTCTTGAAGAAGATGCTCAAGGTCAGAAAGGTCTCCGGCCAAATCAGAGCATAACAGTTCCAGTGTGGTTTCTGGACATTCCTGATGCACGGCCTCGATACATCGTCTATAGTGTTCAGAACCTGAATCATTCAGGTCATCTCTATTGACGACTGTAATTACAGCATGTTCGAGATTCATTCTTCTGACTGACCTTGCTAATCTGGCAGGTTCTTCTTCATCCAATGGAGGAGGCGTCTTGATGCTTCCAACAGCGCAGAATCTGCAGCCGCGAGTACATTCTTCACCAGCGATCATGAACGTAGCAGTACCCCTGCCCCAACAATCGTGGATATTGGGGCAACGGGCTTCTTGGCATACCGTTGCCAGTATGTTTTCATCGATGTTATTTCGAGTTTCATTGAAGGCTGCCAAACGCTCTCCTGTAGGTAAGGTAGTGCGAAACCAATCAGGCAACCGTGGTCTGTTTCGCATGCTTTCAGTACGCCGTTCAACCGCGCTGGAACCGGAGGCCATGGGTAGTCTCCTCTCCGCCATAACGCACCTCTCCGTTAAGGCCGGCTGGATTGCAGCAAACAAAGGTTAGCATTGTTCATTGCATCAACAATGGTCCCGGAACCTTAGTTTCAGGATATTTGGTAGAAGGGTCGTGTTCAGCCAAAGCGGCAGGTAATTCCCCTTGCCACCACTGAGGTATTGTTCCACTCTGGAACATCTTTCTCCAATGTAGTAACAGTGTTCGTCGTCCATCGCTTTCATTGCTCCAAGTACTATGGAGCAACCTTGCATCGACTAATACCAAGTCTCCCGCTTTTGCTTCGATATCAACACAATCTGGGTGTTCTGAGAATGTTGCATCACTCAAGTCAGTCATCTGTTGTACTTCGTTGTCATGAGGTGTCGGTATCTGGTCGTGTAACTCATGTCGTTTACGGTGAGAACCAGGGATCACCCTTAGGCATCCATTGCCCCGATGTGTATCGCAAAGATAGTAACCGAAAGAGAGTACGGTTGGCCACGGAGTTAAGCATTCAGGGCTGTTCCAATTGATGTAATCTTGATGCCAATAGCATTGCAAGCCACCAGGTGGTTTGGACAGTAGAATAACCCATTCTTGAACATCCATAGCGCCGAACCCTAGTTCGTGACAGATTTGTTCCTGTAATGGATGTTCAATGATTCTCTGCGCATTGGCATGGGTCATCCTAGTCGGGCCTTCTACGAGATGTACTCTGCGCGCCCACCTATCTTCAGTGAATACATGGATGTCACTACCTTGGTAACGAAATTTCTCGTCTGGTGGGTTGTCTTCGACCACTTTGCTTGACCATTGTTCCATCTCTGTAATGAAAGCCGAATTCCATACCCCTTTGATGACCGTATAGCCTCGTTCAACCAGTTCGTGCCGATGTTCCTCGACCTGTTCTGCCTCAAGGAACGACATGCTCTCAACTCTGCCTTACGGTCTTGACAGAAAAACGCATCCCTGACTTGTCAGGTGCAATAATGTCAAGAATGATTCACTCAGGCCTAGGCCTGAGAGTGGATGTCCATCAAGAACAGCCTTCCTTACCGTGCGGTCAGATACGCATTCAGGCTACCCGGACTATTGTACACCAGATTCATCACTCAGCCACTGGTAGATCGGTGGTTGAAGGATTCATCTTTGACCCTCTATGTCCATGATAACGACCGCGGTTTATTGCGTCCATTGACTAAGGCTGAACGCCTGAAGTGGACGATGAAGGAGGGGCTGGCTTGCGATGCAGTATATTGGCTGGATAGAGTGGAACCACTCTTGAAAAAACAGGATGTAGTTTTCGATGTGGGCGCAAATATTGGAACTATTGCTAATTGGTTCGCAGAACGTTGCAAGGAGGTTCATGCCTTTGAACCGCATCCAGATAATCTCAATACGATCCGTCAGCAGAATACTTTGCGGCGTACTGAAAATGTGATTCTATGCCCATTGGCATTAGGTAAGGAAGAAACCACGATGCAACTGTATGTCAAAGGCTTCCATGGTCACCATTCTTTAGGTGATGCAGCCAATAGCCCTACTGTAGAAAAGGTAGATGTCAAAGTCAGAACATTGGACTCATACTGTTCTGAGAAGGGAATTCAGAGCATCGCTTTCCTCAAGATCGATGTCGAAGGATTCGAAGAAGATGTATTACTGGGTGCCAATAGTTTGCTGAAGTCTCAAAATATCGGCTTGATTCTGTTTGAGATTAGAGAGAAGATTCTTACTTCGGTAGGGCGAAAGAGTAGCGCTGTATTTGCGCCCTTACTAGATAATGGATACAAAGTTATCAGTCTAGAGGGGCATGCTCTCTCTAATGAAGAACTCAGTAATCCAATCGATGGTGACTATCTAGCCGCTATTGATGTGGAGAAGGTCCTGGAAGATCTTGGTGAATCAAAACTCTCCTTCATCTAGGCAGACTATTCAAGAAAACGCTGCCTCGCTTGGAATGATGCCATCCAACCTTTCTAGCCAGACTGTGGTGGTGACAGGAGCATCAAGGCGAATCGGGGCATCTATCTGTCGCGGTTTTGCTGAATCTGGGGCTGATGTAATCATCCATTGCAATAGGTCGTTGCAGGATGCCGAGAATCTTGCCAATGAAATCGGTGCCGAGGTAGTCCAAGGGGACCTAGTTGAACCTGAGACAGATCAGCGAATTTTGTCGTTGGTTCAGAAGTACGGCAATGGCCTCTTCTGTTTGGTTCACTCTGCATCGATTTTCGTTACTGATGAAGTTTCAAGTGCGGATTTGATGGCGGCAGTAAATCATGAGGCACCGCGTAGGTTGACAGAGTTGCTGATGAGCGAATTAAGGAGTGCAAGAGGTAGTGTAATCAGTATAACAGATGCTTGTAAGACACGCTCTGCGGCTTATTCCAAATACGATGCATCAAAGGACTCATTACGACGTTGGACTTTGCAGTTTGCATTAGATCACGCTCCTGAAATAAGGGCTAATTGTATCGCTCCAGGTGCAATAATCCCTGCTCCCGAAGAGGAGGAGATAGTAGACTCATTAGCAGCAAAAATTCCTCTATTAAGATGGGGGCAGGCAGAT
>CAZGIY010000055.1:0-10408 GCA_964526445.1 uncultured Candidatus Poseidoniales archaeon | reverse complement strand
AAGCCAATGCCGCCTTGTTACCTCCTTTGATCCAGATTCAGGAACGGATTAGAGAGGAATTTGGATGGAGCCTTGAAAGAGATCAGCGCAGCATTCAATCATTGCTTGAAAAGATTGTAGAAACAGAATGTTCTGTGTGGCAACAAGAGAATAGGCAAAAGTGCCAAGCAAAAATATCCGAAACTCTATGTTCAGCAAAACGAGTTGTAATTGTAGGCGCTGCAGTCGAAGCAGAAGAACTCCGTGCTTGCATGAATTATGGAGACGCAATCTTGGTTGCGGATGGGGCGATTGGGGTTTTTTCTGAGTTGGAAAATTCTGATGAGGCATGGAAGAATCTTGTAGCAGTAGTTTCGGATGCCGATGGTCACCCATATCTCGATGAAGCATTGATTCGCAGGACCCCTCTGATTCTGCATGCCCATGGAGATAACATGGAAAATTGGAGGAAATTCTTGGAGCAATGTCTTACTTCCCCCCTTCCAATAGTTCTGACACATCAATGTCCTGAAGTCATTGAAGGCACAATTAATCCAGGCGGATTCACAGACGGAGATCGAGCCATTGCTTTGGCAAAACATCTGGGTGTTGACATAGAGAATATCGTCCTATGTGGTTTCAGAACTGACAAGGTTGGTAGATGGAGCGGAAACACGGATTCTTTAATCAAATCACGAAAACTCGAATGGATGGCCGAAGTCATCAATCTAACAGGAGTCAAATGGAGTGATGTTCGTGATTCCTGAAGAGGACCTCCAAACATCTCCAGAGGGAGCAGATGATCCAGTTACAGAATTACAAGTGAAGCGAACTCAACAACAAGCCTACTTGCTGATGATTTTCATGATTGTTGGAATGAATTCAGCTTGGCTTGTTGCGCAAAGTCAGACTAGTGATGTAGAGGTTAACAGGCCCGAGGCAGGATTTCGAAGTATGCACACTTTTGAGGTGCCTGATATGATGCTGATGGCTAGAACGGTTCCTACAACGATTGATTGTCAATTTGTTTTGGACGAAACCAAAGAAGCTAATTCGACAGATGTTTCATGGAGGATGTTGGACTCAAGAGGCAACGTATTGCATCAATGGTCCGGACAAGTGGGAGAGGACTGTTCAACCGAGTTACAACTTTCTCCTGGTACGCACCGTGTTTCGACCACAGCGCCGTTTGGAGTCCAAGCCGAACAAACCGTTCACATGCAGGTCTGGAAGGGATTGTCGAGTGAAGGATACATAATCGCAACCGTCATGGCGATTTTATTTCCACTACCTGCGATATTGGTGGCCCGCCGCAAATTGTCAAGGTCGAAGAGAGTGCAACCATTAGCGCGTTTGCGCAGGTTGGAAGATTGGCAAGCGCTTCATCGCGAAATGGAGGAGTTAGACCGCACCGCTGCCGAGATAAATGATCTACAGCCTTACCTTGGGGGCAGCGTGGTTTCGGAGCAATTAGCAGTCGGTCAGCCGGTACTAAACGCTGAGGCAGATGTTGGGGAAGAGTTGGAGCCAGAAATTCCACAAATTGACCAGACCGAACTGATTGAAAACATGGAACTAGACACTTTGTCAGGACTTGAGGACCCGTTAGCGGTTGATAACAGGATTCAGAGAGTGGGAGACATCTACGATTTGATGAAAGAAGATTAATCATAGGAAATCTGACAATGACATTTGTTTTGCTTTGTCATTGTTGAACAGGCTTTCAGTACTTGCAGCCAACCATTCCACGTTCTGGCGCGTGTAGTCATCAACTCCGTATGTTTCCATTACGTGTTTGGTTACATTGATGTATTTGCGAACCGCACCTTCAGAGACTGTCAATGCGAGGTTACCTTTGCAGATGTCTCCACCACTACCAGTTACTCCATGAGCCCCCAGCCCTTTCGAAAGCCGCTTGGTTTTCTGGATACAATGTCCCGCTAGAGGCATTCTCCGATATTTATGTCCACAAGAAACGCAGCGAACCTTTTGGCGGGTGAATGCAAGTAAATTACCTCTTAGATCGGGAAGGAAATGTGACCTGACCACACTTGAAGCGACATTTCGCACATCTACTCCACGTAATTTGCCACCCAATTTCAATTGCCCATTCATCTTGTCAACCATTGTTTCTAGAGTCTTGTATGCTGAGAGAGCAGGGCCTTCATCGATGCGTTTTGTGCCGTGAGTGAAGCCATATCCCCTAACAGCAGCAATATTTTCCAATCTCCGTTCGACGATATCCATCATATGGAGAATTTCTTTCGGGTGAACTTGCTGTTTACTAGACTCATAGAATGTTGAAGGATAATACCAAGCAGAATCAACATTCAAGGCTTCTTTATCGATTTCAGTTGGATTTAATCTAGTGGTTAGAACTAATGGTGCATCCATTTGTCCACCGCGGTTTGCAGGTAGGATATGTTTGCTGAAGTTCAGTAATCCATCTAATAACAGCATGATGGCATCCTCATCTCCATCGCAATTTCTTCTCTTTGAAGCGTGGAATAATGGATGAGCGAATCCTCCGGAGGAATCAGACCAGCCGATGAATCTACTCAGAACACCCCCAGATGTGTGCGGTGCTAATCCGATTATCAGGTGCCCAACCAAATCATCGATGGTCTCTGCTTGATAGTAACTTTCCAAGCCGTAAAATCGCTTCAGCAAGTCATCGATATAGTGGGATGTTCATAGGAAGAAATCGGCAGCAGATTTGCTGGCGATGAAATCTTGAGGGTAGATTTCTAGCATCTGTTCATCGCTATTCAACGGCTTACCATCTATGTCGTGAGTATATCCAAGATCGAATAGGCGCGGCCATGCAACTCCAACTTCAGCAGGAGTAAAGTGAGTTGTTGGCACATCACTCATATCAAATCTAACCGTGCCATCACGAAATACTGGCACCCCATGCAAGGCACGAAGGATTCCCTTTTCCAAGGCCTCGGGAGTTTGATCTCTGGACATCAGTTTTTTCTGACCTTTGATTGATTTCGGCAGAACATCAATGCTAAGAGACAATCTTGCCTCTTCCATGAAGGAGGCAAAACGAATATTTTGAGCAACTCCTCTTCTCCGTCTCCCTTCTTTCTCCCCACCAGACATCTCGGTTCTACCACCACAAATCTTGCCCGTTGCCGGATCATCATTTTGACATCTAAGCATGATTGCTGAACTACCACAAATTGTACAGGTTCTTCTTCCAACATCAGCATTGAAATTATTCTTGTCGATTAACACTGAGAATAATCGTTGAGGTCCCCCAGAAGTTCCCACTGGAAATATGCAATGTGTAGTAGGTTTTTCTCTGGGTGCGGCTTTTTCCGGTCTACCCATTCTTGCGCCGACCCTGATGGCCACGCTATTTTCCCATCGAAGATTGCTACATTTTCTTACTAACCATAGCGAACTCTCGATTGCATGCTCGTCTTCTAGGCTTCTTGCCGCCATCAAATCCGAAGGGTTGACCGGCCCAGAATCTTCGACTTCCTTCATTGCTTCTCGACCCACTTTGTCAGTCTCAGCAATCGAGAGGCCTCTTTGACGAGCATCAGTTTCAGCAGCGATACGTACACCAGTCCTTCTTTTATGTAAATCCGATAATCTCGCCCTTTCTTCTTCAATCACAGCTTTTGCATTTTGTAATTTGTCTAATCGTTCAGCAAGGTGCCCTTCCATTTCCCGGACTCTTTTCACAACCTTTCCATCGGATTGTAAGCCCAAACCTTCCAAGACGGATTGCCAAACACCAGTAATACACAAATCACCATTGGAATGGTGGTGCTCTAAGCCGAGAAGCATCATGCAAGTCTTAGCGAATCCATGCCTTTTGACATGAGGAATACTTCTTTCATGATGCTCAAAAATCAACTCGTATTTTTCTAGTAATGAAACAAGGTAATCCTGATTTCGCTTCCAATCTTTGACAACACCTTTCAATATCAGCATTTCATCTTGAATCGTTGCGTTTTCAAGGATCTGAACCAATTCACTCACCCATTCGAGTGGTAAATCAATCCACCAGGGATTGTTTGGCGGAGGTAATGAAGTGCCATACTTTTTGCTAATTGCAACTGAACTATCCCAATCAAGAGTCATGCCCCTCAGGAAACGGTGTTTGTCTCTACTCAATTCTGGTAATGAATCGATACCAAGCATTTCACACAATTCTTCAACCGAACCCCCCGCTTCGATTGCTTCGACTAATTCGCTGGCCCACCAATCAGTACAGTAAGATGCGGGGACTAGATTCTTGTTATTCTCCATGAATTCTCCGTAGCCTAGAGCAATCTCTCCATTGTCCCAGATTTCGATGCTCGAATTTCCATGCTCCTTCCATTGCGACTGATTATCAATCCTGAGGAAGCGCCCATCATTGAGAATGACCCAAGGCCCTTCCAATTCGTCGCATGGAGTTACTGCACATGCTTTACCTGGCCTCTCAATTTTCATCTGCGTACCAACAGCCAAGAAATCATCCATTACTGACATGGAAGTAGGATTGATTGAACCTGCAGCCAATCCAGACGCCCTTCCCCTTCCATACCTTAGTCTGAAACCTCCACGTTCCAATGGGTCTCCAAATACTGGTCTTCCAGCAATGATATCCTGCATGAATTTTCGAACCGGCTCTACTCTTTTGCTTATGAATTTCTTTTTCCTATCCTTTTCTTCTTTGGCCACGAATTTAGAGATAAAGTCCCAACCCGGGACGTTCAATCTTTCAGTATGCCTCTGGATTTTTGGCGCTTTCAGGCAAAGTCCTTCCCCTATTACCAGCAGCACCCCTCCTCTGATTCGCGGCTCATCGATATTCGTAACGTGACCATAGCCGCTACATTCGATATCTTCAGTAGATTCCCCATTAATCATGACTGGACAATCCCTGACCATGACTTCAATCTCTTCTGGCGGCGGGCGGTACTGCAGATTACCTCGATATAATCCAAATTCCTCTTTTACTCGTTCAATCTGTGGCGATGTTGGTACGTATGGCCCAATTCCCATATCTCTACGAATCATGTCGGCAATCAACACCCCCAATGCTTGGGCAGTTCCCCCGGCTGCTCGAATAGGTCCAGCGAAGTGGATTGAAACAAATTCAGAACCATCAGCATTACTCAATAGTCTGACTTCGCTGATACCTTCCAATGGGGCAACCAATACGGCTTCAGTCAGAATCGCTAAACCAACCCGTAAGCCAACATCGATTGAAGTGACCATGTCTTGCCCCAATTCTCTGAATTGTTTTGCAACACTTTGTGCCATCTTGATGGACGTAGTTTCGCGATCATGCTCAGCCAGCATAGTTCTAATGTCATCAGCAATTTCCAAGCCTTGGAGATAATCCACCAGCAATTTCTCGGTTCTTCCGGCGAGGTCATTAGCGCGCGGGATTTCAACATCTAATGAGTGATCTAAGCCCTTTTTTCGAGCCATAGTTGCTATTTGGTAACACTCATCTGTCTTATGATTTAGCCATTGGTGATACGAATCCATCTCTTGTTGAAGGCGTTTTTCATCTATACCGGCTACAAGAGATTGTGAGCCTGCCTGGACATTGGAATCCGATATGTCCGCCGAGGCCATGGGGGGTTGCTTACGCCGAGGCCTCATCAAGTATGCGCGACACCCCCCTTCTTCACCAAGGCCGGGTTACAGAACATTCATCGACACAGTTCATGACCGCAACATGAGGGAGATGACCGTACATTCTCAATTGAGGGATGATCCGCGCTGGCAAAGGTTGCGAGATTTAGTCCGCGAATTGGCATATCTTGAAGCCGAAGAAGGTCAGAGTTTCAAATTGGCCAGTGGTAGAGAAAGCAAACACTTTTTTGATACCAAACCATTGATGATGCACCCAGAGGGCAGTCAGTTACTTGGTGAATTGTTGAATCAGCGCCTTGATGACTGGCAGGTTGATCTAATCGGCGGCTTAGAGTTGGGAGCAGTTCCGCTGACAGCGATCGCGATATCAACTTCCCCCCAGGATTGTCGAAGACGGGGGTTTATGGTTCGTAAGGAACCCAAAGGCCGAGGTGGAAGAAAGACCAACAATCCACCGGGAATAGAAGGGAGCTCAGTTTCGGATGGAGGCAAAGTAGCGATTCTTGAGGATGTTACCACAACTGGAGGCTCTTCTCTGAAAGCGGTTCAGAGAATTGAGGAAGAAACCCCCTGCCAGGTGATGGGGGTCATTACGATTGTAGATCGTGCTGAAGGTGGGGCTGATACCTTTGAAGAAGCAGGGATCAGATTCGAATCATTGTTTTCTCTGAATGACATCGCCCACTCTTGAGGTTGTTGAATGAGAATAGATGCAACGGTGATTGAATCTACGTCTTGTTCTGAAGACAAGGTTCCTATTCCGTATGGCCCTGATGGATTATTTGTGCACTTGGATAAGTTGGCTCGTAGGTTGACAACACCATGGCAAGTGTGTTTAATCAGGGCGCGGCAACTAGCAGAATGTGAATTACCAGATGGCGACATTATCGATCCAGCTTGTGGTGCTGGCTTACAATTAGCAGCCTTGGCTAATATTCTAGGTAGATCTGCACTTGGAGTTGAAATTGATAAATCAAGAGCGAAGATGGCGGCAGCAAATCAATCACTCATATCAGAATATCTCGGGAATGAATTGCGCACCGTAATCGTAGCCGGAGATGGCACAGATTCTGAGTCAGCTCTCTCCGCTTCGAACATTCAAAGAGGGATGTCCCTGTTCTATTTCGATCCGGCTAGACCTGAAGGCAGCACAACTCATGACCCTTCGGAAATGCGCCCATTATTGGACCAAGTATTGGATGCTTGGAAGCCACATCTCAACGAAAGCGCAAAAGGTCCTGCTTTGGTACTCGACCTATCCCCGCGCCTATCCACATCTCGACGTTTAGAAGTTGAAGCCATCATCGAAGAACAGTGGCCAGGGATAGCAAAAACTTGGCAATGGGCCAGTCGAGGTTCGGGGAGAATTGACCGTTTGAGTCTGTGGTTAGGGGCTGCGGCCAACCCCGTTTCTTCCAGAAGATTCGTACGTATTCCTGCGGATATTCATTCTAATCCACTGATTATTGAAGCAGATGAGTCGCGCAGTTCATTGCCTGATGTAAATCGCACCTTTCCACGTAAGGGTGATCGATTGACAATAGTTGACGCCGCTCTTGTTGCTTCCGGTCTGGCAAATGTTTGGTTGGAACAGGTGCTTTCGCAAGAAGATCAAGCACATTGGCAAGTTCAACAGGGACGCCGCCCAATAATTACGCATTCTATGCCTTTGCGGCTGCAAAAGGGCTTAGATTCGGATTTGATACAATGTTCAGGAGAGATAGTCTCTTTATTGCGTTCTCAAATAGATGAAGAACACATTGAGTTAATTTCTAAACAGGCTGAAGATGTTGGTTTTGGTAGTTTGACACTTCGTCTTTCCTTGCCTCCAGAGAAGCATCCAGTGATGCAGAGAGAGTTGAATAGGAGGCTTGCTAGAGGTTCTGGAAATAAAACAGGATTTATCGCAAGAACAGGAGAAGACGACCATCTCTTGTTATGCTTGGAAAGTGAATGACTGCGCCAACATACCCCTTAATCCCCTCCGATTACGCGTCGCGCCATTGAAATAGGGGGGGATGGTCGCAGCGACGCCCGGGAACTAAGTTCCCACCCGCTCCACGGAACGGGTGCCACAAGGAAGGGAGGAAAAACGATGGCAGAAGACCAAGCAAATGAGCCAGGAGAAGACTTCTCCTATATCATCAGATTAGCCGATACGGATATTGATGGTTTGAAGAAGGTACAGACAGCATTGACCAGCGTTCGCGGTATTGGAGTTAGAACAGCAGCGATGATTTGCGATATTTCTGGCCTTGATAGAACCAGATTGGCGGGTGACCTATCCGATGAAGAACAGGATGAGCTACGTAATGCCATTGAATCATATTCTATGACAGCTCCATTGTGGATGTTGAACCGTCAGCGTGATCCGGAGACTGGCGAGCATTTCCACCTGTTTGGACAAGATGCGAAATTAATGCAGCAGGATGATATCGGCCGCCTTCGAGCAATCAAGGCTTACAGAGGTATCAGGCACGCTTCTGGAAACAAGGTACGTGGTCAGCGCGGTCGTTCGAATGGCCGCAGCGGTTTGACACTGGGAGTTCAGAGGAAGTGAGGTGGTATAGATGGGACATCCAAAGTTTTCACGACCAAAATACGATTCTCCAACGCATCCTTGGAAGCAAGCTAGAATCGAGGAAGAGCACGCAATTAGATCTAATCATGGTCTGAAGAATATGAAGGAGATTTGGAAGGCAAAATCGGCCTTGAGGCGTCATCGAAACCAAGCGATGAAGTTGATTGGACAGGTAGACATGACCACAAATCACTGGCAGCGAGAGAAGCAGGATATGTTGGATTCGATGTATCGAAAAGGATTCATTGGAAATGATGCAACTCTTGACGACGTACTATCCTTAGGAATTGAGGACATCCTCAATCGCCGATTGCAGGCTCAAGTTTACTACAAGGGCTTGGCTATGTCAATGAAGCAAGCTAGGCAGTTAGTGACTCACGGGCACATTTCGATTGGGGATCAGAAGGTCACCATTCCTTCTTATCCAGTATCTCGTTCTGAAGAGGATGATATTCAATACAGTCTTGGCTCAAGTCTACACAATGAGGCTCACAGTATTCGCCAAACTATTGTTGGAATACAGCAGAGTGCGGAATATGGTGAAGAGGAAGAACCGAGTAAGCCCGAAGTGAAGAAGGGAGATGCGGAACAATTGGCGGATGCAGCGGCAGCAGCACCGTCTGCCGAAGATACCTTTCCTCCAGAAGATTCAGCACCTACCGAGGGAGGTGATGATTGATGTCTCGTAAAGCAATAGTAAACATCTATTCATCATTCAACAATGTTCTGATGACTGCAACAGATTTGACAGGAGCTGAAACCATTGCCAAGTGCAGTGGTGGCCAAGTCGTCAAGTCATCCAAGGACAGCGGAGGACAGTTCGCAGCAACAAGGGCAGCCGAACGTTTGTCTGACATGCTAAAGGAGAAAGAATTCACTCAGGTCATCGTCAAATATCGAGGACCAGGTGGAAACAAGTCGAACAACACGGGGCCAGGTGCTCAGGCTGCAATTAGAGCAATGACCAGAGCAGGCATGACGATTACTCGCATTGAAGATGTAACTCCAATCGCTCATGATGGTACTAAGAAAAAGGGAGGCCGCAGGGGTCGCCGCGTTTGAGGAGGAATGAAGATGAAGAGCAAGATTATCGATGGCTGGCCAAAGGGCCGACAAATCAAGATTCATTTGACAGAGACTGATGCAGCTCAGGTCAATGCCATTCGCAGAGCTATACTTTCTGATGTGCCAAAGATGGCAATCAGCAAGGTGCGTTTTGAACTTGGACAGATACAGGACCAGAAAGGGGAGTACTTCGAATCCGTTAACGCACTTCCTGATGAAGTCATAGCACATAGATTGGCAATGATACCAATTCCTACTTTCTTGGATGATTTCATGTTCCCTGATGAGGACCCAGCAAACCAAGGATTACCAGAGGACCAGTGGGGGAGTCCAGATAGTCAGATTATCTACCACTGTTCAGTAAGGGGCCCAAGTTCCGAGAACCGAGATGAGAAGAAAATAGTCTATGCTTCTGATCTCAATGTACTAGGGGAGACGAAGTTGCAGATCGCAGAAGAACATCACCAGATTCCATTGACTACACTGTTGCATGGCCAATATCTGGAATTCTATGCTTATGCGACCCTTGGAAGAGGTAGGGAACATGCTAAGTGGACTCCGGCTTCAGCGATTGCATTCCACAAGAGAGAGACCGTGAAACTTCAAAACAAATCTCGAGCAAAGGTATTGTTTAATCTAGACCTTGGGATTAAGGCGTCGGATTTCAACAAAGATGGATTGATTGAGGACTTTGCTAAAGTGGAAGAAGTCCGTAAGGCATTGGCTCAGGTCGGACCAGGTACAGGTCGAGATGGTGATTTCAATGATGCAAAGGGCAATCCTGCGATAACTATTGAAACAGTTGAAGGAGAGTACGTTCTATCTTTCGATTCTGATGGTTCGTTAGCGCCGGCAGAGATTTTCAATAGGGCTTGCGAAGTTCTATCAGAGCGCTTTGATTCCTTGTCTGAAGAATTGAAAGCAGTTCTGGCATGAATTTAGCGACAGGCCCATGTGCTTGCACTGTCTCCATAATCTTGGAGGTTGAATGATGCGGGTCGTTGAGCATGCTTCAGGCCACGTCACTCTATTGTTCAGCATATATTCAGATAACGAAGATCTGTTGTATCAAGGTAGTAGAGGAGCAGGATTCTGTGTTAAGGCAGGAGTTGAGTGCCAAATAACAGCGAGAGACCCAGTAGATTCTGAAGGCTTCAATCTCAGTATTTC
>CAZGIY010000054.1:0-10515 GCA_964526445.1 uncultured Candidatus Poseidoniales archaeon | reverse complement strand
TCAGAATGCGAAACCGAGTCAGACGCGCGCTAAAAGCATTGACGAGCAGAGCGGGTCTGACGGGGTTCGAACCCGCGGCCACCTGGTTAAGAGCCAGGTGCTCTACCTGACTAAGCTACAGACCCAATCCGCTCGGAGAGGATTTCATTCAAAACCTTGGCGGGTTGGATGCCTGGATGAATCATTCATGGCCGGGCTTGTGCAGGGTCTCTATGCCATGCTCAGAAGCAACGATTACGATGTCGCAAATGTTGTTGAAAAGACCAACCTCACAGACGCCCGCTAGAGATAGTAGTCTTGCCTCGGCAGATAGGGAATCATTCAGAGTAGGGCCGCATTGTAAATCGAGGATGTAGTTTCCATTGTCGGTGACGAATGGCTCTTCTTCTCCCCCTCTTATTCTTGCTTCACATTCAAACATGTTCTGAATTTGCCTTTTTGTTTCAGTCCATGAGAATTGCGTGACTTCTATAGGAAGTGAGAATGCACCAAGAACTTCAACTTCTTTGCTGGGGTCTGCAACCACGATCATTGAAGCCGCTGCTTGGGCTACAATTTTCTCTCTTAGTAGGGCCCCACCTCCCCCTTTTATGAGGTTGAATTGAGGGTCGAATTCATCGGTGCCATCAATGACAATGTCAAGACCATTCATAGAACCGAGATCTGCCAATGGGATGTCTAATTCAAGCGCTAGATTTTCGGTCTCAACCGATGTTGGTACACCGATGATTTGCAGCCCTTCCGATACTTGTCGACCGAGTTCAATGATGGTATGTTTGACCGTAGAACCAGTACCTAAACCCACTTTCATTCCATCTTTAACGAATGATGCTGCAGCTATTCCAGCCGCCTGTTTGAGTTCTTCCACCGTTGGCCCCATGAATCGTTGGCGGCCCTCTGGGCCGATATTCGTTTCTGAAGCGAGAAAATGGTTAAAGTGCACAGTCTTGGAACGGAAGTCCCTTAGAACGTTGACGTTATCACGCTCTGCCCATGCACCGAAGTAGCACACTGCTCCGGCCGATATTTTTGGTCGGATTGATGATTATGATGAGCATGGCACCCTTGATTGCGGATTTTGCAGTTGAAGGAGACAAAGAATTGAATGAACTGAAGGCTGGAACTTCATTTTCGGACCCAGGCTATACAATTGTGAATATTGCACAGTGGCCAAATGGAATGAGTAGTCAGTTTGAGGTCGAAGTTGCCGACGGACATAGCGTTGATTCGCTATCCTTGTCGATGGAGCCGATGATTTTGCCGCGGCAGGAAGAGTTGTCATGGCAGAACAGCCAGGATTTCAACGACAGTCGAGCGGACTTTGAGAACATCCAATACAATGGCACCGGAATCAAGGTTTTACCGCTGGGAATATCCTACGACTTTGAGAATGGAACAGGGAGCCATTGGACACTTGGTAGTGGTTGGTATGTTGGCCAAGATACCTCGCTTTCCAACCCTCGTTCGACTTCTGGCAGTAATGCCCTCTATACTTACAATGGGAATTACCCGAATTACTTGTCCAGCACGTCTTGGGCAACCAGCCCTAGCATCAATTGTGCCCATTGCTCTGGCTCATGGGAGATGTCATTCCAAAGACGTCTTGGGATTGAGAGTTATTACTACGATCACGCATACATCCAAGCCAAGGATGCAAACGGGAACTGGAACAGCGTATGGTCGCACTCTTCCACAACTGTAAATGAAGGTAGTTTCAGCAGCATCTCCTATAGCATCTCTTCGTACATTTCCAACAACCCCGATTTCCAGATGCGATTTGGAATTGGAACCACTGATGGTTCGGTGACCTATACTGGTTGGAACATCGATGACATCCTGATTACACCTGTAAGTGGCATTTCCAACTCCGCAGGCTGGTGGAAATCTCCATCTCTCGGACATACCACTGATTCTGATATTCAAGTTGCTCCCGGTCCATATGGTCTGATGTCATTGGTAGGTGTATACCCTACGGGCTCCACAATATCTTGGAGCATTTTCGATGCGACATTGAATACTGTGATTCCTGGATTTGAGGGAAGAGATGACTTTGTTGCAGATATCGGCACTATTGATTGGGTCAAACACCCCTCGATCAATTTCAAGATTGAGTTGGCTGAAGGTAGTGGTGGGTCTCCATGGATAAAATCGATCAATTTGATGGGTCGATGGCGAAGCGAGCTTATCCAATATCCTGTTGATGATGGTTGGTATCTAGAAAATTGTAGTTGGGTTGCAGTTTCAGGTAGTGGTGAATTACGCGGCAATGGCGTCTCCAAGGTTGTGCCTCCCGAATTCAACCTTGCACGTCCAACATCTCGCATATTCACTGACATAACACTAAGTGGAAATGTGCAGTTTGGATTCTACGATATTGATGATGTTTGGAAAGCACTACCGGACAAGGGAGTGACCTTACTTCCAGTCCCAATGTCGCATCTGCAGTTCGAGATAAGGAGCACCTCAGGAGTCTGGAGCATCGAATCGTTCAATATCGATTTGAACGGCGGGGGAATGCCGCAAGATCTCTCTATAGACATTGGTCATGATGGAGCAAAGGAGATGGAGATTTCCGATCCCTCACTTGGCTGGCTAGGGCATCAACAAAGATTCTCAAACGGTGCTAATTCGCATCAGATGTTCTTGTCTAATTTTGTCTCGCAGAATCTTGAAGTCATTCTGCCCAAGACCGAGGTGGACTCTTTCAGTCTTGAATTGGTACCAATCACTTCACAAGTAGCCAATCTAGAAGTCGAGGTTATCGTTGATGGTCAAACCATTGCCCAGAGAGTATTGGGCGACCTTGAGGAATCAATTCTTCTTGTTCTAGATGAAAATGAAACTCATGATATTTCGTCGCTGCTAGTTAATTCAAGCAGTACATGGATAGATGGAATTCTTGATTGTGCAAGGGTTTCATTGAGATTCACCAGTGCATCTGGAGACTTACTGGTAAGGGGGTTATCTATATCTCAAAACCTGATATTTGAGTTAGAGTTCACATCTGACTCTCCCCTACTGATGAGTTTGAATGATGTGGCGTCCGACATGATGGGTAGCACCTCGACACTACAGATACCATTGGCTATGCAGATGGCTTTACCGGGTGCTGTTCGAATTAGCCTTCTGAATCAGGAGAATTCGCACAGTAGCATTACCACTTCCTTGGCTTTACTAAACAGCAGTGAAACTTTGTCGCCTTCTGAACATTGGATCGAGGTAGATGCGAGGCATCAGGTATTCAGTGGCAACATGAATGGAGTACAGTTCGATATCATCTCCGACAGCGGTCGAGTCAGTTTCCTTCAGGAATTAGACGGGAGTGTGATTCCATTAAGCGGAAATAATTCACTGATCAATCTTTCAGACGAGGTTTCCGTTGCCACTTTCCAAGGAAACGATGTATTCACTGAACATAGATTCCAAATCCATCGAGATTGGGATGATGAGATCTGGGCAATCATCCGCGTCAGGCCGGTCATGGACGATGGTATCCGTGGCTTATCAGCAGTGGAGAGTTTTGGCGAAGGTCCCTGGAATGGAATCGAGAATGATATAGAGATACACGATTGGTGGGTAGAGAATCATGTAGGGCAGAAGGTGCCATTCTCAATGCCATATCTCAGAACAGGAACTTGGGTTGAAGTTGGAGTTGAGATGCGCTTTGAAGACAGTAACTGGCAAACCCCTCGGGTTGGCGAGGTCGATATTGTTCTACATATGGATGGCGTGGTTGCAGCAAGAGGTACTGTTGATGAGCAGGGGATTGCCAAGTTACCCATTCTTGTTCCTTCTAGCAGCGAACCGATAACTTTCACTCTGAATGTCAGCGCAGGAGATTCTCAAGAAATAATCTGGCGATGTGATAATGAGCATTCATTCACTACGGATTCACTTGCTCCAGTATTGTTGGCAAGTAGTGTTGCCTTTGAGGATCACAGGCCCACTTCTCAGGCACAATTGCTAGAATTCACCATTGGCGACGTTCCAGTATTACCTCATTACGCCACCATGATGTTGTGGCGCTCATGGATTGATGATGCTGATTCGAATGGTATGCCCGACGCTGGTGAGCATTTCGCAGTTCCATTGGAAGTGCCGGCTAATCTCAGTGCTAATCAAGGAATTTATCGAGCCTATGTCAATGATCTCTCAGCAGCACAGGGTGGCGTCGTTTCCGGCTACATCTTGAGTAGTGACCCTGCCGGAAACGAGTTGATTGGAGGAGGCGGCCCTGGATGGGATAATCAATTGTTCATGTACCAAATCAGGGATGATGGCGCCCCATTTGTTCATACGTCATCTGCAGGGCATGTTTCAGGGCCAAGGGCTTGGTTACACCCTGGCGAGTTACAGCATATGCAATTCCCCTTCGATGAACCAAATGGTCGAAGCGATGTTGCTGGAATCCGCGTTGAGTTAGCCAGCACCGTTCCTACCTCTCCGATGGAGATCGTATGGGAAGGCGAACAACGAACTTGTACAACCAGTGACCAATACTTGAACATACACTCCTGTGGCCTAGAATCTAGAAGTGGTGAGGAGGGCCCTTATGCGACAGACTTGGTCTTTGATATCCAATTCTCTTTAGCTTGGGAGATGCAACCTGACCGTTCAACTTACAGGGAGCCAACCATCGAGATTTGGGATAGGTCGTTCCAGAATTCATTCTCTGTATTGCCAGACTTACGTTGGCGTTTCAGCAGTGATTTGATGATCGATTCCTCAAGTCTCGAGGTCTCTTCTGGAGGAATCGGAGCCGCGATTGCAGGGGCTTGGGTAAAACCAGGCCAAGTGATGCAGGTAGAAGGTCTGGTCAAGTGGGCTGATTCTGGAGAACTAGTCCTTCAGGATATAGATGTGCTAGGTAGATTCCTAGGTTCAAACAATCGTGCATTGTCTCAGAATGGTTCTTTCAACTTGGATGTAACGATGTCCTCACAAACTGGTGAGCATCCATTGGTTCTGTCTCTCGATTATCTTCCTGCAATGGCGGATGACTTGACCAACCCTGACGAGGCAACCATTTGGTTCGTTGTTGATGCAACCGCTCCCAGAATCAGTGATGTTGTCGCTCCACGAGAAGAGGCGATACTGTCGTTAGAAGATCTAGCCTCCATCGAAATCGAATTCCGTATCCATGAAGATATCCAGATGGATGGAGAACAGATGATGATGCAATGGAGAATGCGCGAGGATGACGGTAACAGCCTGCCATTGGCAGAGGGCGAGGCCCCAGCTTATCTAGCACAATCTCGTAGTAGTGGTACATCAATTCCTGCTACCGCTATGTTGGATCTTGAAGGAATTGTTGACTTAAGGCAATTCGAGAAGCAGGTCCTACTTGAGGTATGGATTGTAGGTAAGGATGCGGCTGGAAATGTCTTCTCCGAGTATCTGAATTCACCCGAATCTCCAATGGCGACCTGGAAAATGGAGATGGTACAGCCGGTCTTTGAGTTGAATGCAGACATTGGAACCTCCGCTGCTGATGGGGCAGAGGTTGGCGATGAATTGGTCGTCGATGTCAGTGTCGCTAACGTCGGAAGGATGGATGGAGATGTTAGGGTTCGCGTGGAAGCGGTGGATATCGATGGCTCAAGTCTTGTGATTTATGATTCAGATGTTGAGGTCGCATTTGGCCAGAGCGAACTCGTAAGAGTGGACTGGCTGCTGAAGAAGAGAGGGGAATATACCATGGTTGTCTATCTTGATGATATCGAATCGGGTAGCAGCGAGGTAGTTTCAGTGATTCAAAAGAGCGATGAATCTTGGTTCAGTAGCACCGTAGGCAATGTCAATCCGGTATTCTTGTGGATTCTAGGACTGATGTTGCTGTCGCTGATTGTTGTCTTGGCAATTTACATGCGCAATGGAGGAGATGATAGCGAATCTTTGCTCAGTGAGGAAGATCATTATCTCGATGCAGACCACTTCCAACCTCAGGCATATCATGAAGTGCAGGAAACACAGTATTGAAGCCAAGAAGGCCTCCGTGAAGTTTTGTGGAGGGAGCAGGAGGACCGCTGACAGGGTTGGACCCTGAGGAAAGTCCCCTCTCCATAGTGCGAACGGCTCGGGAGATCCGAGTGTCCGGGAGGGCAGGCACTGCAGCAGAAACGAACGGTGGCGGGTGTGTACAATGATGTCGAAAGACGGAGGTTGCCCAACCATCGATGAGACGAGCATCCCCGTTGGAGCAAGTCCAAACAGACCTGTCGAGGTTGCACGCGTAGGGTCGGGTAGGACGCATAGTTGAATGCGGTCAGCCAAATTGGTGAACAGAAAGGGGCTTATTCCCTGCTCCCTCCACACTATTTGTTCAATAGTCCAGCATCTATGACCTTACTCTCAAGAATTGGAACCTCGCCATGGTCTCTCCAAGCATGTCCACCTTTGATGCGGCGTATGCTGCTTTGCCATGCGGCCATGATTGCAGGCATCAGGAATACTGAGGTAAGGAAGGCGAAACAGATTAACAACATCATCATGATGAAGAAATTCTCTAGTCCAGGGAAAGATACGAAGAATCCTGCGGCCATACCACCTACCGTCGTCACTGTAGTCTCAAAGACGGTCTGACCAGTATGTTCTATAGAATTCTGTATGCCCTTGGGAGTTTCACCTTCCTCACGTAACCGATGCATGACGTGTATACTATCGTCCACTCCAATTCCGAAAACAATAGTGCCAATCATAGCGGTGAAAATATTGACATTGACATCTCCAGATTGCATTAGCAGTGGCTGCCAGAGAATAACTACCGCTACTGGGATCATTGTGATGATTCCGAGTCGGACAGAACGGAATACCAACATCATGACGAAAGTCAGAATTATCATCGTCCAGATGGTAGTGCTTGATTGAGTGTCATGAATTCCTTTGTTGATGTCGAGGGATACTGGCAATCCACCGGTCAACTTGCTGGTATGAGTGCCATTCAGAGTATTGTCTTCAAGCAGAATATCATCTATTTGATCCCTCAATCCACCAGCATATACCAGGTTGAGGTAAGGTTGTACACAATACACCAGCCCTTTACCCTCGTTTGAGTTTAAGAGCATGGAACGGACTTCCTCGGACAATGAATCGAAGATGATGTCAACCATATCCGATCTCCAACCTGCGCGACCATCAGGCTCTAGGTCCATTGCATAGAATAGGGTGCAACGTGGATTTGCATCGCTCAATTCCGAGGTCCAACATTCATCGTGCAAGAATCCCCACATCGAATCGTTGTACAATGAAATCTGAGAATTCTCTTCCTCGATGACTATGGGAATTGAACGTAGGAAGGTTATCAGGCTGGTTGTGGTGGTATTTGCCACTTCATTACCTATTCTATTTTCCAACCTGTCCATCTCATCCAGTACAGGCATGTCTCGAATGTTTGTGGTTCCGTTGCTATTTGACCTAGAGGTGGCGTCAAAGATGAACATGCTCGTTTGTCCACCACCAAATTGCTCAGAATATGTTGCAAGGGTATCGAGTGAAGTTATTCCTTCTGGGGCTTCGCTCGAACCGGTTATCGGCTTGTCTAGTTGGTCTAGATTGATAATTCCGTAAGCTGTTATTGCACCAGTGAGCATGATGATGACGAGAAAGTGATTAACAGGCAAGCGTCCAATTTTTCCCCATCTAGATGAATTTTCACGTTTGTGATATTTCAATAACCAAGCAAGTGTTGGTACAAGAATTATCGAGAAAATCAAAGTGCACATAATTCCGATGACTAAGGTCATCCCAACAGTTCTAATTGGAATGACAGGAACTATAGCAGGCATAATCATGACTGAGAATCCAACTATTGTTGTCATGGCAGAGATGAACACTGCTACTCCTGTGGTACGCGACATATCCAGAATCGAGTTGCGGTAGAGTTCAGGATCCCAGATGTCTGGAACTTCTTCCTGTGGCAGTCCATCTCGTCTTCGCTGATGATTCCGTTCAGCGATTTGATTCAGCCGCTTCGCTCTGCTCTCCTCGATACGATTCAGCATGTGTAATGCATAATCCACTCCTAGGCCAATCAATATCGGGCCACAAGCAACAATCATTGGAGTCAGTGTTATGTCCAACAGTACTGTTGTACCAAAGGTCACGGCAAGAGCCATGATGATGGGTAACCCAGTAATTGCTACAACTTTGAAACTACGATGTAGTGCAGTAATTATCAGAACAACGATAACCAGAGAAATGGGTAGCATTGCCTGTAAATCTTGATAGATCTCATCAGAGATATCTTGCAAAACTTTGGTCAAACCGGTCTGCTGGAACATGGTTCCGCTTGGTTCTGCCAACATCCATTCTGGTCGATTCTCTGGTGCGATGATGAGATCTATGTGTGCGAAGAAATCCTCGAAGTTGTCCCATTCGCCTGTAATGCTCATATTGTGATGTAGTCCTATGACGATGACTGTTGTGTCCCAAACGCCGTCTGAATTGGTGTCTCTGGACAGGCTGGAAAGCGATCCATTGAGTCTGGAGACGATTTCATCAACCCTGTCTTGGTCATCAGGAATCGAATATAATCCACCTGTATTTGACTGATCAACAATTCCTTCACATCCTATGTTCAATGAGGGAATGCGGTCTTGTACCACTTGCTCACATAGCGCTGTATTGAAGCGTGCATCAGTACTGTTGACTTCTTTGATGACCTGTGCGGGAGATATAACCCAAAGGACGCCATCGTTGACCCCGCGGTCTGCTTTATCCCAGTCGAGGCCTCTGGACAGAGTGCCATTCTCGACATTGTTGTCATCACCTTCAATCCACGAGATCTCCTTTAGAACTCGTATATCGGTGACGTTGTATCCTTGTGCAGAACCTAAACGCGCATTGCTGGTCTGAATGTATATCAGGCCGATATCGGTAGACCATTCTTCACGAACTTCCATCAACAGGTCAGTCGAATCAGCACCTTCGGGGAGGAATACCTCCACATCGTCTTCTATTTGGTCCTGAAATGTGCTTCCCATATTTGCGAACCAAGCGGTCAGCAGCAACATCAAGATCAGAGTAATCTTTGGTGCTTCAAGTAATGCCGAGTATGTCCTGTCAAGGCCATCCTCAAAGGTCTCAGATACTATCTTGAGTCTTGCCTTCCCGCGTTCTTTAATGCCCGCAAGGCTCGATTTGAGCCCACCCTCGGCACCTGCAGCAGGAGCGCTCATGCAAGTTCGTGCCCTGAAGCGCTCATCAAGCCTGTCCCTGTTAAAGGTGGAATTCGTCGAAAAACTACACGCTGTTCAAATACGGATTCAATCCATGCCGAACTCGCGCACTATCAGTAATCGCATGAATGATCTCGCACTCTGTAATACTACGCCTGTGGCCAGTAAGGCCAATCCCAATACGCCAACCCATACGGCCGATAAACCAGGCCCTACAGAGAATTGTGTGTATTCACTTACTTGATTCACAGCACGCATTCCCATAGCGGCACCTGCAAGTAATAGTGTGATGCCTGGAAGTCCTAGAACCAACAAGGGTTTCTTTTGCGACAGGGTTACCAATGCATAGGCCAATACTACGAATCCATGCGATAATGGGGTGAACGACGAACCCTTGGGAACATCATATCGTATCACTGTAGGTATTTCGGTTACTACCAATTCCTTTTCATGAGCGTCCTCAAGCAATTCTAGGGACAACTCCATTCCTTCGCTATCGAAGCGTAGCCTTTCAAGGGCCAATCTTGAGAATGCCCTATATCCACTTTGAGTGTCGCTGATGCCGAGATCGCTGGAAAGGTTTGAAGCCGCTGTAATTACCTTGATTCCCATTCGGCGGTATGCTGGCATTGCCTTGCCATCTCCTCCTTCGATGAATCGTGAGCCGATAACGATATCCGCCTTACCATCCTTTATCGGTTGGATTATTCGGGGGATGTCCTCTGGAGCGTGTTGCCCATCTGCATCTAAGACTACCAATATGTCTACATCTTCCTCGATCGCTCGGTGGAAGATTGACTTCAAAGCTCCACCATACCCTCTGTTGAATCGGTGGCGGATGACATCTGCGCCCATTTTTGAGGCAATACTCGCACAACTATCCGATGAACCATCATCGACACAAATTACCTTGGATACGTAATCTTGAGTTCGCAAAAGGATGGTGCCTATGGTCTCCTCTTCGTTATACATAGGGAGGCCCGCGATAACGGTCAGGGGACCGTCTTCTGACTGCTCCATCATTATATTCCGGAACCGGCCCGTGTTTAATTCTTATTCAACCATATCAGGATATTGATTGAATCTGGACGTTGTACTGCAAAGTAAGTCACTCAGGCAATAGATGGCTGACGGTGGTAACTGCGCGCTCACCATCGATAACTCGGCGAACTGCGGCCATGCTGATTACCAGTGGTACGTATGTCTGTCCATCGCTGGTTGTGTATGCATTGCAATCACTGAAAGCACTGGTGTTGACCGAGATCTTTAGCGCCCCACCTGCATTGCTCTTGCGTACATATCCGACCAACAATGATACACTCTTGTCTTCATCCTGGTT
>CAZGIY010000053.1:0-10747 GCA_964526445.1 uncultured Candidatus Poseidoniales archaeon | reverse complement strand
TTGTTCAAATTCAACACCCTGCGATTCACCGCAATCGATCCCAACATCAGATCGTATATTAACATATCGTTATCTTCGCACGTTAGAATCTAAAGAGTGTTTGGCACCCTTTACGGATAATTTTGTGATAAATTTTGCTTTAATGTATATCTGCAGGGCTGCAGTGGATGGTGTGGCAAATGGTGTTATTCCAAAATAGTGTTCGCATCAACATAAAGTTCGCAAATATTCATAAAGGGCAAGTAGTTCGGCTGTGTGATGAATATTGTAACAAGGTGATTTTCTAGATGAAGTCGGTTAGAATTAGACACGAGATTAAGGCATTCCTATCGGAAAGACCACGCAACACCGCAGAGATTTTGGAACACATCAATACCACCATGCGCCACGGCACCACCAGCCAACAATTGGGCAACGTATTGTCCAAGGACAAAGATATAGTCAAGGTAGGATACATCAAGAGGAGTGGAATCCTTTCAGGCGGATATGACATATGCGAGTGGGCAACAAGAAACTGGATTTCGGATAACTGTCCTGACTGGACCGATGGCCAGCCAATCATCCTGAATAAAGATTCCAACTTGGATGCGAACAACAATCCTTCATTCAGATGAACATTCATCCTTGGTAGATTGCTAAAGCCTCATCGGCTGAGGCACCGCCACAAATAATAGCGTGGCAAGCAGCAGCCATGCGAACTCCATCCTCAGTACTCTTCTGGTGGATATTTCTCCCAGTAGCTGCACCTCTTGCTCCAGAGATGTTGACCTGCTCCCAAAGACGGGTAAGGAATTCCTTAGCAGGCAGACTTCCGCCACCAGAACAAATGATTCCGGTTCGTCCTGCAGCCTCAACTGCTATCGCGAGACTTTCTGGAGCAGTCATGCCCTCAAAGGCACGCGGGTAATTCACCTTGGTGAAATCTGCCCCAATGCACAGGGCAACACCCGCTGCACCGCTAATCAATTGTGGATCCTTTTCATCGGTAATTGCTTGTCCGCGCGGATATATCCAAGTGACTGCGATTAAGCCATTCTCATGCGCCTGGCGTATCATCGTCGCCGCCTCGGTCAACATCTCATGTTCGTACTCACTACCAAGATAGATAGTGTATCCAATACCAACTACATTGATTCCGTTATTGACCAATGTGAATACGTCATCAATGTCCCACATTGCCATACTCACTGGATCTCTCTGTGCAGTCTTTATCACGTGACTCTTGCTATTGAGTTTGACAAGATAAGGTATGTCGGGAAAATCTCGAGCATATCCTGAGATAAGTCCCAATTGTCCAGCCAATACGCCCAAAGTGCCCTGAGAATGAGCTTGGGCACCAATCTGGAATAAGTGACCTGGGTCATTTGAAGTTCTAGGAATCTTGTTGCCGCCATCATAGAAATCATCGTTAAGATGCTCGATTTTCTGGTCGCAAGCAAACAAGTTCATTCTACCTGTACCACAAGTGGCAGCAGCCAAATTAGCCAAATAGGTATCAATCATCTCTTCAGGAACATCTGCAGGCACGGGAAAATCCATGGTCATCAGCATAGGGGGCAAAGGCCATCTGATTTTCAATTAATCGACGATGGACTCAAGTCATTGCTAAAGTAATCTATACGGGAGTCATATAACTGATTAAGCAAACAATACGCCTCATAATATACAAGATAAATCTGTAGAAATGTTATATGAATGAGGCTATTTTCTTTTACATCTGCTCCCATTGCGGACTTAAAGGCCATAATCGCCGCACTTGCCCAAAACTCAATCCCGCTGCAGCCAAGGTACGTTCGCATAGACTGGAAAATCGGGGAAGTCGCCGTTGCTCGAATTGCAACCGCAGAGGACATAATCCACGCACATGTCCGAAATTGAGCCCAGAAAGAAAAGCTCTCAAAAAAAGGGACGGAGTTCGTCGCTGTACATTTTGTAGACGGCGCGGACACAATACTCGAACTTGCCCGCGCCTGCACCCTGATCGCCCGAAGAAGCGCAAAGCGCGTAAAGATGGGCGGAGAGTCTGCAATGAATGTGGCAGAGTTGGGCATAACGTCAGAACTTGTTCTCGCTTGCATCCTGAGAAAGCGGCAGCGAAGAGGAAACCTAGAAATGGAAAAAGGCGTTGCGGAAATTGTGGTAAAACTGGGCACAATGCCAGAACCTGCTCTCAACGGTGAATGGTCTCAATACGTTGGGAAGTTCCACTAGCCACGTCGATAACCTGAGAGGTGGTTTTTATCCCCTCGTCGAGATGTTCCACTCCCGGAAGGTAGCCTGGGCAGACACCGGTAGCGACAAAGACTGAATCGCTGGATCGACACAATTCGTCCGCCTTCCACAATCTCTCAAGGTCACCACCCACCATGTTCTCCGCTCTTTCTCTCTCAGAATCATTACGGAATACAAGCCTTCCTTCAAAGACGCCACCCAAGCCGCGAAGTGCGGTAGCGGTGATGACTCCCTCTGGGGCAGCACCAATTCCCAAAAGCAAATCATAGGGGCCATCTGGTTCGGCCGCCCATATGGCTGCAGAAATGTCACCATCTGGCATCAAATGCAATTGTGCTCCTGCTGCCTTTACCTCGGAGAATAATTGTGCATGTCTCTCTCTATCGAGGGCCACTACTTTGACTTCCGAAATCGGTTTATCAAGAACTGAGGATACCTGTTGCAAATTCCACTCGACTTCGGCATCTAGACTGATTTCTCCAGCGAGATCTGAACCTGCCGCTATCTTATCCATGTAGCAATCAGGAGCGTGCAATAGGTCACCTCTTGGCGCTGCTGCCAGTACTGCGATTGAGTTGGGGCTATTCGTAGCACAATTATTGGTACATTCCAATGGGTCCACAGCGATATCGACCTTCAGCGCTTCCGGATGGCCCTGCATATTTCCAAGAGGCTCACCAATCCACAGCATTGGGGCTTCATCTCTCTCTCCTTCACCGATTGCAACCCTACCATCAAATGGCACTTGATCGAAGGTACTACGCATGGCTTCTACAGCAGCACCATCTGCGGCCTTTCCATCCCCTTTACCACGCCAAGCATCGCTGGCTATTGCAGCATTCTCACACGCGGCTCTGAAATGGTCGACAATGTCTGCTACCCCTGCCATACCCTTGCGAAGTGCTGGAAGAAGTCAAGCCTTGCGGAATCATCCTTTGCGCTTTTCTAGGACTAAAACATCTGTAATTCTTGCATTTGGATACTGTCCTGCTTCGTCTTTCTCCAGCGATTTGACCATGTCCCAAGCGCATAGAAGCCCTGCGCTAACACCAGTCAATGCCTCCATCTCCACACCTGTTCGATACGTCGCTTTGACAGTGACTGTACATATCAAGGTAGACTCATCCCATGACCAATCAACCCAACAACCTTCAATCGGAATCGGGTGACAATGCGGGACTATACGAGGCGTTTCCTTCACCGCTTGTATCGCCGCAATTGTAGATGCTTCTAGGACATCTCCTTTCTTCAAAGGGCCGGCTTTGATACTATTGGCCGTATCACTACCTAACTGTAAGCGACCACTGGCTTTAGCCGCACGAGGGACTGCAGGCTTGTCAGCGACATCGATGATTCCTTCTACCATATTTTCACCCCAATCCCGCTTTCCAGACCATCCCTGACGGCTTGACTTCCTTCTTCCACAAAGGCGCCTGCGATTTGAGTTCATCTATCAACCAAGAACAAGATTCGAAAGCCTCCTTACGATGAGGCGAGGCTACGTGAATGGAAACTATGGGTTCACCTGGACCCACAATTCCAACCCTATGTGCAATGGCGATTGATGAAACTCCATGCAGTTCCTTCGACTGCTCGGCCAATCCCTTCAAAACCGGTTCCAATCTATCCTTCCAAGCATCGAATTCCAAACGCAAGACCTCTTCTCCTTCGTCAAAATCCCTAACTATTCCAAGAAATGAAACAACCGCTCCCGAGCCTGAAGTATGCAAAGATGCCTTCAGAGCCTCGGGGTTCAAATCCCCTTCAACTACTTCGATGACTACATCATCCATGCGCTACGCACGCGGTTGCAATACATCCACCTTTTGCAATGAATACTTGAAGCAAAGAGGGCTCAGGGCAGATGATGGGCGAGCCAAAGGAGGCGATTCATGTCATGGGAGCTGGGCTCTCAGGGCTAGCAGCTGCCACCATTCTGGCCAAGGCCGGAAAGGAGGTACACGTACATGATATCAGGGCAGATTCTGGGGCTCGTTTCGATGGGGATTTCCAAGGCTTAGAGAATTGGAGCAGCGATGAAGACTTCCTCGATGAAATGAGAGGATGGGGGTTGGATCCAGATGAATTCAAAGCAACTGCATTTCATGAGGTTGACCTCATCCATCCTGATGATACCATTTCCAAACCTTGGAGCCCGAAGGTCGCATTCAGAGTCGTCGAAAGAGGAACTGATGATCACACTATCGATCAAGGACTGAAACGCCAAGCCTTGGAAGCCGGAGTAAAGATTCATTACAAGTCAAGAGTAAAACCAGAAGATTGTACCATCATTGCAAGCGGCCCCAAAGGAACTTCAGCAGTCGCATATGGGGAAGTCTTCCGTACATCCTATCCAAACCATGTCTCCCTCCATCTGAATGACAAGTTAGCGCCTGGTGCCTACGCATATCTGATTGTAATTGACGGGATTGGGCTCATCTGCACCTGCCTGTGGCGCAAGCAGAGTAAAAGTGAACGCTTCCTCAATGAAACAATTGCTTGGTATGACAAGCACTACCCTGAACTCGACCGAGAACCGATTAAGAGAGTAGGTGGAAAAGGAGATTTCACAATCAACGAACGCTACAAAGTGAATGGAAGATACTACGTTGGTGAAGCGGGAGGACTACAGGACTTCATGTGGGGTTTCGGCATGAGGTATGCGGTTACCAGTGGAGTTCTTGCTGCACAAGATATCCTTGGTGGAGAAGATTATGAAAAAGCCGTCAGAAACAAACTGTTACCTTTCGTCAAGACCTCGGTGGCGAATCGTTTCCTAATGAACAGAGTCGGCGACAAGGGTTTCAAGAAAGTTGCCAAAATGTGGATGAAGGACCAAAAGAAACGAGGGGATGGCTTGCCCTTCATAGAGAGGGTGTTTCGTGGTAGTATCTGGCGCAACTTGGTTTACGCCACCTTTGGTAGGATGATGCTGAAAAAAGAGACCACTAAAGATGGTAGAAAGGTTAGGCGGCTCCCCTTCAGAAAAGATTTGAAAAGAGACCGATGGACAATGAGTTCTGAAGCTGAAGATGTGGGACGACTCTGGGAAGAGAAGCGACGCAGCGGCGGAAGCACAAGTTTCAGCGAAGAAGAGTGATTACGAACGCATCTTCAACGATTTTGCTGCAGCGAACAACATCAGTACTCCAAATGAGAATACGATTAGAAATGATTGCCAGATTAATGGTGCCGATAACCCCCATCCGCGCATCATGATTGAACGGAACGATTCTGCCGCCCAAGTAGATGGTAGAACAAGGCTGATTTCACGCAAGATAATCGGCAAAGCTTCGACTGGCCAAAGTATTCCAGAAAGCAACAACACTGGAAAGAGAATTGGCATGACCAATTGCATTGCTTGAAACTCACTTTTTGCCTTGGTAGAAAGGAATAATCCGAGGCACATCGCAGCCCATCCTAGTAATAGACCCAAAGCGAACAATAAGGTCAAGGAACCCTTCATTGGAATATCAAAAACTCCAACTGCGATTGCAATGACAACCGCAACTTGCCCAACGAGAATTACCGAAAATGCGGTCAAATGTCCCAGCAGAATTTCGGATGGTTGCACACCAGCAGCGAACAATCTACTCAATGTTCCATCATTGCGTTCTCCGACAAAAGCCATCGTTGTCAATATGACCGAGAACATGAAACAAACCAACACCATTATGCCAGGTGCGAGGAAATCGATGAACTCAGGCTCCTCTTCGCCATGTATGGGTTCTGCAATCTCCAATGGCAAAGCAGGAGAGGTTTCTTCCAAAGCCTGTCTGATTTCGGAAATTATCGTCTGCATGACCTGTTGATTTGAAGCATCCAAGTGAACCTTAAGAGCAGTACCATTTGATTCGATTACTGCCCATGCTTGACCCTCCTCCACCTCGGACAAAGATTCCTCAAGGCCGATTCCTGCTTCAACAATCAGATGATCTGAATCTGAAAGAGAATCGATTACGGGGTGCTCTCCTATCGTAATTACCTCCAGCCCTGAAGGATTTGCACCGATGGCAAAACCAAACAATAGAATCTGAATGGCCGGCATGATTACGATGAATGCAAAGGTTCGATGATCCCTACGAATCGAAGCAAACTTGCGTGCGGCGATTGCTTTGACCCTGCCCCAGTTCATACCACCACCTCCCTTTTACAAAGTGCAAGGAAAACTGCCTCAAGGGAATCTTCTCCATGTTCAGCCATCAATTCCTTAGGAGACGACTCCGCCAGTAATATGCCATTGCGCATCAACCCTACTCTGTCAGCCTTACCTGCCTCATCGATGTAATGGGTGGTCAGAACAACCGTGGTTCCATCCTCCGTTATCTTTCTGAGATGTTCCCAGATTCGAGCGCGCAATTCGGGGTCTACTCCAACGGTTGGCTCATCCAACAACAGCAGACGCGGTTCGTGTAGTAATGCTACAGCCAACGAAACTCTGCGTTTCTGACCACCCGAAAGTTTGCCCACCTGACGCTGGATATCTGGGAGGTCAAGAAATTCCATCAGCCATTTTTCCCTCTCCGCAATACTCTCTGTAGACATCCCATGTAGGCGGCCATGAAAGAGTAAGGTCTCATGTATTGACAGATCGAGATAGAGTGCTAATTCCTGTGGAGCATAGCCTACATCAGAACCGGGAACCTTTGCATTTTCATCGAGTACATTCACCTTGCCTGAATCCGGACTCAAGAATCCAAGAATAACATTCAGCAAGGTGGTCTTACCACAACCTGAAGGGCCCAAAAGCCCGTAGATACTACCAGACTCAACATCCATATCCAGCCCTTCGAGAACCCGCACCTTGCCATATCCTCTTGTTAGGGAAGTGACCTTAACGCCCATGAACGTCCTGAGTTACGCGGGTCCAAAGGGTTACCCTTCAGCAACGATTCATTGATGAACGGAACTGTGGTCGGCAGGCCATGAGCGACCTATATGGACTCAAATTGGAACCTATGCCGAACAATCTTGTCAACTACGGTGTCACTGAAAATGGCATTGCAGTAATCGAATTGGCTTCAGACTCAGCTGGAGCCCCACTACAAGGCGATAATGAAGGCCCAAACACCTACACTCACGAGATGATGCGCGATATCGATACCGCAGTAATCAAAGCGAGATTCGATGATGATGTCACAGTTATCATGTTGACTGGAAATGGTGCTAAATTCTTCTCAGCCGGCGCATCGATTCAGATGCTGAACAGCGTTTCTCCTGGCTTCAAATACAATTTTTGCCTACATGCCAATGAAACTCTTTCTCGCCTAGAACAGACCTCCAAGTTGGTAGTTGCGGCCCTAAACGGACACGCTGTTGGTGGAGGACTAGAAATTGCCATGGCTGCTGATATTCGGGTTGCTCGCAAGAATGCCGGCAAGATCGGTTTGCCTGAGATTAACCTTGGCGTACTAGCCGGAACAGGTGGAACTGCACGCTTGACCCGCCTGATTGGTAAGGCCAAGGCGTTGGAATACATGGTCACTGGACAACTCATCTCATTCGAAGATGGTGAAAACATGAACCTGATTAATCACATCTTTGAAGGCAGTGCGGAAGACTTCCGAAGAGATTGCCTCGACTGGTGCAGTCAGTTCACTCTACCAAACAAAGCCACAATGGCGGTTGGAAACATCAAGCGAAGTTGCCAAACCGGCCCAGAGATACCATTCGAATACCACCTTGCTCTTGAGAGAGAGTTGCAAGCAGCCCTGTTCAACAGTAGTGATGCCAAGGAAGGAATCGCAGCATACGTGGAAAAGCGGGTTGCAAATTTCAAGGGCGAATAAAACAATAATTGAAAGACGGGTAGCCACTCGCAGGTATATGAGCGAGCTACCTACCACTTTCGATGAATGGGTGGAAAACTTCGGAGAATGGCAGACAAGAGTTGGTTTCGACCCTGCTTGGATTGGAGATTTTGAGCTATCGATTAAGTTCGATTGGGAACGTGCTGGAGAGCAAATCGAATTCGGTGACTACAAGGGACGCAAGAAATGGGAACGGTCCTTGCAGATTCCTCACCAGAATATCAGAGATGGTCTTCTATCCATGATTACCGTTCAAGGCGATACAGAATTTGCCAGTGTTGAGCAACAGAAGCATCTTCTTGAGACTGCGCCCAGCGATTATGATCAATATGCAGCCGCTCGAATAATGGCTGAAGAGCAAAGACATGGTTGGCAGATGTGTTACCTTTTGATGACATACTTCGGGCAGCAAGGGGCTCGTGAAGCACAGAAGTTGTTGGAAAGAAACGCTCAGGAAGGTAGCCGCTTGCTTGGAGCCTTCAATCGCCCTATGCCTCATTGGCTGGACTTCTTCTGCTACACAATGTTCGTCGACAGGGATGGCAAGTACCAACTGGGAATGCTCTCCACTTCAAGTTTCAAACCTCTAGCAGCCAGTATGGGGCCCATGCTCAAGGAAGAATCATTCCATCTAGGAACCGGTGCTAATGGACTTCGTAGAATAATCAAAGCCGGAGTTATCCCACTTGATATGCTTCAGCGTTACTTCAACAAGTGGGTTTCGACCGCTCACGACTTGTTTGGAACCGACACCTCAACTTCTGCTGAATGGGCCTATGTTTGGGGAATCAAAGGTCGCTGGGACGAACGTAAGAAACTCGAAGAGGGTCAGGAAGTAATCAAGGAGAATCTCAATGAAGAGAGCCGCGGACATTACCACGACGAGATTGCTGCTGAAGTTGAGAAGATGAATGGGCTACTACCCGAAGGTGCCGCACCATTGTATGTGGCTCATGAAAACTTCAACCGCGAAATCGGTTCATGTGCAGGTGGTAGGTATACTGTAGAAGGACAAGCCTTTGAGGGCGATGATGCTGAATGGGAAGAGTACCTTCACCAAATGATGCCAAGGGCTCAAGATGAAGAAGACCTGAAGAAATACTTCGAAGAAGAGTGGATTGAATTCAGGGCTCCGACCAGAATGATGATCGAATCTGGAATTGGACAGATTAAGGCGTGATAACTAGTGATTCCTGTCGCTTTGTTCGGCATCGATGTCGAGATGTGCGAGGAGTTCTTTGAGCGATTTCAAGAGTTGCTTGGGCCAGAGGAAGAAGGGTATGAAGCAATGTTGTATCGCATTGAAAGGCAGTTAGAAATGGAACATCTAGCAATCATCGATGAGTGGGCAGGATATACTCCCTTGTCAGTGCACGATGAAGTTGCTCAGGAGATTCTCTCCATCCTAGAAGTCTCATCATATCCCGATGTTTCCATTTTTGAATCATTATTGACAATTGAAGGAATGGATGTCAACCGAATCTCTCACTGGTTGCACTTTACATCCCATGTCTATCCAATCTGGAATGAAGAAACATGCGCAGGGTTGCGTCGACTTAGACTCAATGCTCCATTTGAGGACCATATGGCTGCTTACGGCAAATATGTTGAGATGATTGAAGGAATGAAAGAACACGCCCCAATGGAGGCATTGCCTGAATCCCCGCTCCCTCGACAGAGGCTTCTAGAAAATGCCTTGGCCGAATGGTCGAGAAGGGCATAGGCTCATCACTCTCCGGCTGTTCAGGCAAACGGGAAAGATGCTGAATCGCGCTGCGCAATTGCAAGCAGAGGAAGAGGTTGCCAAGGTACCAGAGATGTTGAACATCAGTGGACCCGCTCCATCCAAAGCACTGCAGATATCGTTGATTATCGGAATCGGTCTAATGACTGTGACCGCCGGGTATGGCATGGTTACCTGGATTCTCGCAGATGACAACAGTACCGATGAAGACGGAGACGGAATGCCAGATCAATGGGAATTGCAATATTCAGGAGAGCCAAAGATTGAGGCCCCAGATGGTCGCATCAAGAATTTAGCCGGATTGGATTACACAAAAATCGATACAAATCAAGATTATGACAACGATGGTTTGACCAACCTCCAAGAATTCTGCTGGCCTCTAACCGTTGAAACGTGCAGCATCTCAGCAGCGATGGCGGAAAATCGAGGTGGAGTGTCAGCGGATACAAGACTCGACCCTCAGAATGCTGACAGCGATGGCGATGGTATTCCTGATGGCATCGAAATCAGTCTGTGTATCAGAGAAATGGCTAACAACAGCCGAGGAGAAGACGGACTTTGCCTACATTATTCACCGATGATTCCTTTGGACCCGGATTTAGATGGCGATGGTTTTGACAAGAATATGGATGGGTTTCTAGATACTGATGAGCAATGGAATTCCAGTGAAGAAATTCAGTACTCACAGCCAATAGAGTGGATGACAGAATTCGATGGGCTATGGATGAATGGCAGTGATCCACTGAATGCAGATAGTGATGGAGACGGCATTCCCGATGGAGTAGAAGTTGATTGGCAACTCAACCCCACCTCGATTGCAGACGGTTTGGCTGATTTGGATTCTGATGGTTGGGATGGTCTGTTGAGCAATGCAGAGGAATGGAGGATTAATTCTGAATCTAGCAATGGTGGTTTGTTGGCCATCGAAACTGATGCACAATATGCTTCAGCCCAAACTGCA
>CAZGIY010000052.1:0-10790 GCA_964526445.1 uncultured Candidatus Poseidoniales archaeon | reverse complement strand
CAAGTCAAAGACCTTGAGGCTCTACTGGATGCTTTGGATTCAAAGGTCGATCCCCAACATGATGTAATTACACTCCCAGGTATGGTGGCAGATCAATTAGCACAGGCTTCACCATGGGAGAATATTCACAATAAATTACTCATCGATGCAACAACCCCAGTTTCGAAAGATCCGCTGCATGGTTCTACTCCGCCCACAGGGCCTGATGAGAAGATTATTCCAGCCGTATTACAACTACCAACAGTAGAGCAGGCGAGGATGTTGCGTCCAGCAATATTGTTGGTCACCACCAAGATTGAGGAGGGGCCTCCGCCGGATTCTAACACGGAAAATCCTAATGAAGAAGAAGCGAGGCTTCAACGTGAGCAAATATCTCAATTGATTAATTCGATTTGGCAATTAGAAAATACTGAACATTTGAGATGGATATTTATTACTGACGATGAATTTGACATCCACGCTGATGGCTCTCGCAGACGCTTACTTTGGCAGCTATTCTGTAGGTTTGAAGTTAGCAGAGATTTGTACTTCGATTCACAGAACAGACGCGTGGCATGGGATGCAACCGCCCCAATTCCCAGTGAAACAGGTCCCCTGCCAGTACGGCGTTGGCCTGCTATGACCTTACATGATTCAGAAGTTGAAGAAAAGGTTGACAATATGGCAAAAAAGGAGGGCTGGCCTTGGGTCTGAAAGAGATCCTTGGATTCATCAAGATTGAACATACGCTATTCAGTCTGCCTTTCGTATTCATCGGCGCCCTACTGGCCGGTGGAGCGACTTGGCAACAACTCGCGTGGATTCTAGTTGCTGCTATCGGTGCAAGAGGACTGGCAATGTCCTTGAACAGAATAATCGACAAGGAAATCGATGCTGCAAACCCCAGAACTGCATCGAGGCATTTGCCTAGTGGAATTATGACAATGGGTACTGCTTGGTCATTATCTGCTATTTTTCTGAGCATGCTTTTGATCGGTGCATGGATGTTGAATGAGGTGGCATTGATGATGGCATGGTTACCCGTTGCATGTTTCTTCATTTATCCATACATGAAACGGAAGACTTGGGCTTGCCATATCTGGCTAGGCCTTTGCTTGGGGCTTGCTCCTGCCGGTGCTTGGCTCGGCATAGTTGGAGGCGAACTAGGCTGGGCGGCTATCACTGAAGCGCACTGGTGGCCAGAAATATTCCTCGTTTCAATCGCGGTTGGAACCTGGATTGCTGCATTTGATATTGGATATGCTCTGATGGATATCGATAGTGACAGAGCCAATAATATCCACTCATTTCCCGCTGCATTCGGCCCAGATGCTACAATCAAAACTGCGTTAGTCTTGACAGCAACTTGGGGGATATTGCTCATTTTCGTTAATCAAGAGATTTGGTGGCTTGTAGCAACAGGGGTAAGTGTGGCATTGAATCTCCTAGTTCTGAGCAAGGGACGCAGTGATATGGGCGCTTTCCAAAACAACCTATTTCGCACCAGCGTTTCGACTGGCTGGCTATTATTGGGTGGTTTAGCATTGGACCTATTCCTTTCGTGAAATTGAAAGGCCGTCTTGGCGACGCAGGAACATGAACCCCATCGTCAAGTCATTGCTTGAATTCAATGATGCCTTTGAGATACCTGCACTAGATGAACCCGGCCTCGGACCAGATGAATTAATCGAGTTAAGAATCAAACTACTTACTGAGGAAGTGGAAGAATATGCAGAGGCTGCCCGCTCAGGTGATCTAGTCGAGGTGCTCGATGCTTTGGCTGATATCGGCTACATCTTGGCTGGCACAATCATCAATCACGGAATGCAGCACATTTACGATGCTGCCTTCGATGAGGTACATCGTTCCAATATGGCAAAACTAGTTGACGGCAAAGTTCTGAGGAGAGAAGATGGTAAGGTCATGAAACCCGAAGGCTGGACCCCTCCGCACCTTGTACAGTTCCTTGAATAAACAGAAACCAAGGTGGACGGTTTCAAGTCCTCCTGCTCAATCGCTCGGCCATGGCAGCCCCTCTTGCTCTAGTCACCGGCGGTGGACGAGGTATCGGTGCAGCTGTTTGCGAACGATTGGCTGCTGATGGCTACAGAGTTCTACTAACGTACCATACATCTTCACGTCCAGCAGAGGAAGTTGTTGGCAGGATTCTCGCCTCTGGTTCGGATGCAGTTGCGGTGAAGGTGGACTGCAGCGACATGGGGGAAGTTGCATTGTTAGCAGACCACCCATGGTTCTCCTCTGGTCTTGATGTTCTGGTTCTCAATCATGGCAGATATGACAGAATGGCAGCAGATGAACTTGATCACGAAAGATTGCGACAGACTATGTCCACCAATTTTGAAGGGGCATTCATGGTTTGGCGATCTGTTCAGGAATTCCTCGCCGATGATGCAAGAATTGTGGTCATCGGTAGTCAATTAGGAGTTCGAGGTTCGCCACATGGTGCTGATTACTCGGCTAGCAAAGCAGCGCTACACGCTTGGGCACGTAGTCTGGCTCAAGCGGTTGGCCCTAAAGGGCAGAGAGTGAACATCATCGCTCCAGGATACGTAGATACCGCTATTCTGGCAGGAGATAGTGCTGAGAAACGAAAGCAGAGAGAATCCGAAGTTCCACTACAAAGAATCGGTCAACCCGAAGACATCGCTGGGGTCGTCAGTTTCCTCTATTCTACAGATTCTGCCTATGTTAACGGAGCTGTGATTCACGTCAACGGTGGTTTGTTCCTACCCTGATGGTGATGAGATGGTTGAACAACCCAGCGATGATCCCTTTGACATAACAAAGGCCCTAGAAGGAGCTGTCAAGGAACACTTGGACCCAAATGTCTCTAGGTTTGTACTGGATACTGATCTTATACCTGCTGGCGACCAAGAAAGTGCAATTGAATCTTTACAAATTCAATTGGAAAATAATCAGGATAGATGCATCCTATTAGGAGTAACTGGTTCAGGCAAGACATTTGCTATGGCGCATTTGATTGAACGGCTGAATATTCCCACCTTAGTAATGAGTCACAACAAGACTTTAGCTAGACAATTATATCACGAACTAAGTTCACTATTTCCATCAAATGCGGTTGAATATTATGTCAGTCATTATGACTACTATCAGCCAGAGGCTTACCTACCAAAAAGAGACTTGTATATCGACAAGGAGCTTTCTATCAATGAACGAGTGGAGCAGGAGAGATTTGCCACAGTTGCCAGTTTAGTGACACGTCCAGATGTGGTCGTGGTATCCAGTGTCTCCTGTATATATGGTCTAAATTCACCAGAGATATTTCTCAAACGTCATTGCAGAATACATGTTGATCAGAAGATAGAACCAATCGACTTAGTCAAGGAATTGGTAGATTTGCAATACGTGCGCTCAACCACAGATGTGGCCCGCGGAAATCTACGCTTACGTGGAGAAGTGTTGGATGTTTGGATGCCGAGCCGAGATGACCCACTTCGAATACGATTCGGATTTGATGGTATAGAGAGAATACAGGTATGTGACCCCGTCTCCTGGGAGATAATCGATGAATTAGACGAAGCATGGATTCATCCTAAAGAATTCTACATGACTGGAAGTGAAAGATTCAGTACAGCCCTAGAAGGTATCGAGAGTGAACTAGAGGTTAGAGTTCACGAATTAAAATCACAGGACAAAGGACTTGAAGCGCATCGTTTAGAACAGCGTACACGATACGATTTGGAATTGCTCCGAGAAATTGGACACTGCCCCGCAGTTGAGAACTACAGTATGCATTTCGATGGACGCAACCCTGGTGAGCGCCCATTCTGCTTACTCGATTTTATGGCAGCCTGTGCAAAACAATTCCATTCAGACCCCGAAAATTACCTCATTATCATGGATGAAAGCCATGTCACTCTACCTCAGACTTCGGGAATGTTCGGAGGAGATAGTTCACGCAAGAAAAATCTGATTGAACATGGTTTCAGACTACCAAGCGCTGCTGATAATAGGCCCCTGAAAGTCAAGGAGTTTCAGTCACTTTCTCCACGTATCGTCTACGTTTCTGCAACCCCTGGTGAGAGAGAGTTACGGCATCTTTGCGAATCTACTGGGCAAGAAGTCCCCAAGGGGCTGCTTCACGTTGAAGGCGGAGGGGGGGCGCATTCAGCGGATTTGCAGAAAAAACATCCAGAAGCAGAGAGTATGCACAGGATGCTATCGATGATCGAAGGCATAGTTCGCATGGAGATACGCCCTACCGGATTATTGGATCCAGAACTTGAGGTGCGCCCTACTGAAGGACAAGCACAGGACCTATTGTCCGAAATCAGAATACGCATGGAAAAAGACGAGAGGGTGCTGGTGACTGTTCTAACAATCAAGTTCGCGGAAGAAGTCTCAGAATATCTTCAAAAAATGGGAATCAAATCACAATACCTACACAGTGAGATTGACACTATCGAGAGAACCGAGATTATCAAGGCCCTGAGATTGGGTAAAATCGACGTCATTGTCGGCATCAACCTGCTTAGGGAAGGGCTAGACATTCCCGAGGTTAGTCTAGTCGCAATCTTCGATGCCGATAGGCAAGGATTCCTACGTAATGAGCGCAGTCTACTACAGACTATTGGTAGAGCAGCAAGAAATTCCGAAGGCAAAGTTATTCTCTACGCAGATAGTATCAGTACGGCTATGCGTGCAGCAATCGAACAGACCATAGAAAGGAGGGAAAAACAGATTGAGCACAACCTACAGAATTCCATAACCCCTCGAACTATCAGCAAGCCTCTTCCTACGATGGGGGATGAATATGAAGACCTGATTATGGGAGCCGCTGGCAAGGGTCACAAGGGAGGTAAGAGATTAGTTTCAGCCAAGGGCGGCAGAAGCGAAGCTCAGAATTTGGGACTTGGGGCGGGTAATTGGGCCACATCCAACGACGTTCTGAGTAGAATATCGCAACCAAAAGAAGATGAAGAATTCTTAATTGAAGTTTCAGATTTCCAATTAGATAATGAAGACACATTATTACTTTTGAAAAAACTGCGTGACTCTATGGAGGAGGCTGCGAGAATGTTGGATTTCGAAAAGGCCGCTGCCTTGCGGGATCGTATCTTCCAAATCGAGTCTCAATTGTGACCAGCGGTCCGGAAGCATTCATGCCGGATGGCAGATTGGGGGACTGCATGGCGGTTAATCCAGAATCCTTTGATGACCCAGTTCTGGATTTTGATTTCAGTAAGTCGGGCGATACAGGGGCGTTAATCGATCAGATGTCCAAGGCTGGAGGTTTCACTGCAACCAAATTGTCCAAAGCCCGCGATATTCTGAGTAATATGCGCCAACAACTCAATGATGTCGAATACGATTCTTCTAGGGTTTTGAATTGGCTATCTTTCCCCGCTTGCCTATGCGCAACAGGTACTCGTGGATTTTTCGTCGAGGCCATCAAACAGCGAATGTTCAATGTGGTTTCCACCACTTGTGGGACGCTGGATCATGACATTGCCAGATCATTTGAGAAATACTACCATGGAGAATTTGAATTAGACGACAAAGAATTAGCAGCACACGGATTGATGCGTCTTGGGAACGTGGTAGTTCCAGATGCCTCGTACGGCCAAATCATCGAAGCCGTAGTCATGCCGGTGCTAGAAAAAATCAGGGAAGACAGGATGGCTGAAACTGGAAAGACTGGTACGGACTTGTGGCATGGATTCGGTAGTGCACACCTTGTTTGGGAACTTGGCAAGAGGATTGGAACTCCAGATTCACTTATTCGCTGGGCTGCCGAGCATAAAATTCCGGTCGTTATTCCTGGAATTACAGATGGCAGCATTGGGGCGCAATTATTCATGTTCAGACAGAAATACCGCGACTTCCACATCGATACATTAGCAGATGAACAAATCCTTTCTGATTTAACTTGGGACGTTGAAACGTCCAATGCATTGATGGTCGGTGGTGGAATCTCCAAACATCATGTCATTTGGTGGAACCAGTATAGAGAAGGTCTGGATTCTGCAGTTTACTTAACCACCGCACCAGAACACGATGGAAGCCTTTCAGGGGCCAGGCCCCGCGAAGCCATTTCTTGGGGCAAACTTCGTCAAGATGCCCCCAATGTCTGCGTAGAAGGTGATGCAAGCGTATTGCTACCAATATTAGGAGCAGATTTGTTTTCGTGATCAATTCTCAGGCTCATCTGGAAAAACTTCAATCTCCCTCATCTGCTTCACCATTTCAGTGAAATTCTCGTGAAATTTTGTGGCCTTAACTGTATGATTATCTATCCAATGATAATTGCCACCTCTAGGCTTGCCAAAGAGGACCCCATGATACTTGAAACCATTATTCTTCAGCCATAGTTCAGTTACTTCTCTGTGGCTTTCAGTCCGGCTGGTAAAGAATGTGATAATATGTCCCTGTCCATACCAACCATTGATGGTTTCAACCGCCCCTTCGTAGACTCTCGCGTCGATCATTCGCTCAGGTTCTTCATTTGGAATATCGTCACAGATTGTACCATCGATATCAATCATGAAATTCTTGCGATCCTTTGGTAATTTAGGACTAATTGTATTTCCAAACTCGTCGGTTGAGGCCAACAGGTCCGCCATCGAATCATGGTGTTGGTGGAAGTTATTCAAAGAGTCCCTTGCTAACTATGGAAATTGAAAGCCAACCACTCCAACATTGATACTTCTACACTCATCAATGGCTGCCATCCTTCTTTGCCGGCCGCTGATAGAGCGTTGTGTAGTGGTTTGAGGTCAGGACGTTCTTTGCGTCCGGAATGAATCTGCTCTTCCTCTGTTTCGTTGGTCAAATGATCAATTCCCAAGGTAGAATATAGAGCGGACTTACTTCTATTCAACAATCGCATAAACTCTTGTTTACTTGCATTTAATGAAATTGACCTACGCCCGCAAATGTCGATAACTCGAGGCAACTCGACTCGAGTTCCTGCAAGAATACACAATGCTTCAACAACATCTCTCCATGAGACCCAATAACATATTCTGTCATCGAGAATAACTTCTTCATCAGCCATCCAAGCGAGGAATGGGGTGGGGCTCCAATCTGCATTACCTCTCGGATGAATCATGTCGTGAACCACGATTTCACTGATTCCTTCGGGTGAATCCCGAACGTAGATTTCTGCGTGCGCTGGAGATACCAGCATTTTCGTTCTTGCATTTGAATCGATCAAGTATTCGAGAGATGATGGGGCCATGAAAAATGAAATCGCCGCATTTGGACAAAACTCCGATTTGATAATGCGTAACTTCCCTGTACAATGCGTCAGTACGTCATTCAAGGCGTCTTGAAGAGCAACTGATTCTTCTTCAACTACTCCAACAACATGTCCTTGCTGTACCAATCTACTTACGGTATCTCTCCCTAAAGGAGTGCTCGCTCCATAAATTGCTACCAGCAATGTTCTCATCTTTTCGCCTCAAGCAACCATTGATGATTGCATCCGCTTAGCGGACGTCTCAAAGATATTCAATGCCTCATCCACTTCGTCGCTACTAATAGTCAAACTCGGACGCAGTCTGATACTGTCGAAACCACTGTTCAATACGTGTGCTCCTCCTTCATAGATGGCATGGCGCAATTCATCTCTCATCTTTCCATCAGGTAGTGAGAATGCAGCCATCAACCCCTGTCCTCTGACATTAGAAATAATCTCGAAACCATTCTGCAACTCCATCAGGCCCTTGTTCAATTCCTCTCCTCTACGGGCTGCGTTACCAACCAACCCATCTTTCTCGATAATCTCAAGTTGCATTGCACAACGAACCATATCTATCAAATTTCCACCCCAGGTTGAATTTATCCTACTGCTGGTGTCAAAGGGGTTGTCTTCGAATTGTTTGACGCTATCTTTTGCCATAACACCACATACCTGCATCTTCTTACCAAAGGCGAGCATATCCGGCTCTGCTTCTGTGTGTTGATAGGCCCACATCTTTCCAGTTGCACCAACTCCGGTCTGCACTTCATCAACGATGAACAAAGCGCCGATGTCCTTGCAAGTTTCAGAGAGTCGCTTCATGTATTCTGGCCGAAAGTGGTTGTCTCCGCCCTCTCCCTGAATTGGTTCAATGACAATGCTGGCAATAGAATCTGGATCCTGTGCTGCAGCTTCTTTGATACTCTCAATACTACGGTCCTCCGCTTCATCCAAGCGAGAACTCTCAGCAGAATCCAACGGGAACCTTATGGCGGGATTGGGGAACCTTGGCCAATCGAATTTGCTGAATCCCTTGGTCTTAGTTGGGTCGGTGTTGGTCAAAGACATTGTGTAACCACTTCTACCATGGAATGCTTCCCTGAAGTGTCCTATCTTGACCTGATTAGATTCCCTAAGTTCAGTCTGCCAACAAAAACCGTCTCTATCACATGTTGAAGAATCGTCAACCAATCCCTTTGCTCGCCGGTCATTCATCTTCCAATCCATCGAGATCTTCAATGAATTCTCTATGGCCAAAGCCCCGCCTGCCACCATGAACAGATTATCCATTTCATCAGGCATAGCAATTGAAGTAATACTGTTCACCGCTTCAGCCATTTCCACCGTGTACAAGTCTGAATTAGCAACATTGTTCACAGCAATTCTTCCTAATTCAGCTTCTGCTGCCTTCATTTGAGGATGATTCCATCCCACTGCAAGACTTGCGAAGCATGTAAAGAAATCCATGATGTCTCGACCGCTTCTAGAGTCATGGAAACGATTGCCCTGAGATTTGTCCAAATCAATGACGAAATCAAAGCCATCCACAAGCATGTGTCTGGACTAGGAAGAATGTACGTCGCTAGGGTTGATTGCAATGTTGTGAATGCTATCAATGGTGGTTCAATAGTATGACGGTGAACAGATTCTCTCCTCAAGGCGCCCTTGGTTCAATTTCTGGCAGATTTTCAAGATGCTGCAAGACAATATTTTCCACCTCATTAATATCGCTTGAAAAGGTCATCAATTCAAGATCTCCTTCACTGATCATACCATGTTCCACGAGTTTCTGCCAATCGACCAAATCACGCCAATATTCTTCATTCCACAGAATTATTGGTAACTCTTTGGATATCTTTCCTGTCTGAATCAATGTCAAAACCTCGAATAATTCGTCAAGTGTTCCAAACCCTCCAGGAAATACAAGTATCGCTTTGGCAGGGTAAACGAACCAGAATTTCCGCATTGCGAAATACTTGAACTGGATCGCCAGTTCTTCAGTTATCCATTCATTCAATGATGGTTCAAACGGTAACTCGATTCCTAAACCGATATTATCAGCACCGGCCTGATATGCACCAAGATTGGCTGCAGCCATGATTCCCGGGCCACCGCCAGTGCAGACGTGGAATCTTTGTGTTCCATTGGCTCTTGCACCACCTCCCTCTTCAACAGGAGTTGTTGCCCAAGTGCTCAGACGTTTGGCTAATTCAATCGCCGCTTTCGAATCTTCATCTTCGAGGTCGGTTCTCGCTGAACCAAAGAAGACTACCGTATCTTTGATTCCCCTATCTATCAGAATATTTTGTGGAGCAATGAATTCAGAGAGGATTCTGATTGCCCTCGCATCTCTACTCCCCATCCAATCAGCATCTTTCCATGGTGGTTCTGGGTCATCTCGGCGGCCGTGCATAACAGATTTGACGATGTCCATGTATCTTCAAGTTGCGCACAACATGGAAAGGCGGATAATCCGAATAGAATAAATAATCAATTTTTCAATTAAGATTTCATTTTTTCCAATTAGAAATAGTAAACGATAATGGGTGCGGATAATGTTGCAAATATACACCTGAAAATAGCATCTAGCAATTGCAGAAAGCGGTATTTCATCAATGATCGATATTTAGTCCCATGAAATATTATTTGTTTTCAATTGTATTTGTCAAAATTATGAGGATGATAGTTTCAGTTGAAAGGTAGATTATGCGCCAATGCAAAATTGATTCTATTTTCTTGAATTTCTATTGAAATCCGGCCATTTGAAACATATACTTCAATTGGATAATGAATGATTTGATTTGGACATAGTTTATATCCCGGTTCAATACAGGCTTATCTCAAGCCAAGTAGGCCGAAGAAAAAAGGATGGGAAAAATATGACAAAAGAAGAGTACTCGATTCAGGACCTCCTCCAGAGAGAGGTATTTGTGAATCAGACGAAAGTCGGAGTAATCGTTGGTGAAAGGCACCACCCGAATGAAGCACGTGTACAGTCGATGCGCATTCAGGTGATTCCAGAGATTGCTGAAGAATACATGCGCAAGCCTGCCGAACTTGCTCCACTACCCAAGGAACTGGTACACAGTATCAGAGCCGACGGCGCAGTGAAGTTGAGCAAATCGATGCGCGAGTTGCAAAGAAGGTGGAGAAACACCGTACGCATAGATGAGAAGTTGTACGCACCGGATGAAATGATTGACCGAGCACTGCTGGACAACCAGGGAATGGAAATTGGAGTGGTGACTGAATTGGTCAAGGTAAAGCGAACATACCGAGGAGTCTGTGTGAAGGTTCGATCAGGAATCCAGAGGCAATATGGAGTAGAGTCTGTTCTCAGAATACCCATAACCGCAATTTCGCGTACGCGAGAGAGGCTAGACGAAGTAGTTCTGTCAAGAACGTTTGAGAAGACATTGCAACTTCCGTCTTTCCAGCAGATCAACGATCCGGATTACGGTCTTGAGTGAAAATGGAACAGACTACGATTCTGTTGCTTCAGCCTTGACCGTCACGGTTATGTCTGTAAGTAGGGTCGCCGCAACGCCCTTGGGCGGGTAGCTTAGATTGGTTGGAGCACCCGGCT
>CAZGIY010000051.1:4028-10808 GCA_964526445.1 uncultured Candidatus Poseidoniales archaeon | reverse complement strand
GCAATTTTGACCTCACACGGAGTTTCGGCGCAAGATGGTGGAAATGAAACCGCTGTAGAGGACGATAGCAATGCAAAGGTGGTGGATGGCGGGGCGTTGAAATTTGAGCACCTGTATCCTCTTTTCCTGATGTTGATACTGGCATTTCTAGTTTGGCGATACATGGTACCGAGTGCATTGTCATCACTGCAGGTAGCATTTGAAATCGATGATGGATTGATGGAAGTTCACAGATTAACAAAAAACAGAGTGGATGCTAGAGAATTATTACGCCTCCCCAAAGTGGGATTAGGTGTATTGGCTTACATGATGGCGATCTCAGGAGTATTGTTGTTACTTGCGGAACTGGTATTCAACCCCTCTACCTATCTAGAGATGAATGTCTTGGTAATGGCGGGACTGATTCTTATCCCTGTCATCTTCTCCCCCCTAGTTACGTTAAATGCGCAATTGGAGCAATTAAGAGGTGGGTCAACCAAGAAGAAAAGCCCGATTGCTGCATTAGTCAAGAGATTACTAACCCTTTCAGCTCTAGTTGCCGCGACTGGAGCGGTCCTTTGGTACAGCATCCAATTGAATGGCATCATCACTCCATTGTGGTTCAGTTATGCACTGTTAGTATTCATGGGGCCAACGATTCTTGCTTATGGAAGAATCATGGGGGCTTCATGGAACATGCTAATTTTGTCCAAAGCTCGAACCTTACTAAAGAAACAGACTCCTATCGATCCAGATCCACCCACTCTGATGAAGCAGGTCAGTGCAATAATCCTGTTACTATTCTTGCTTACGATGCCCTTGGCTGCGATGAATGGTATCATCACAGTACTATATGTCATGCTGGACGAGCCTAGCAATTCTGAAGACATACTCAATTACGGAGGCTTGCTTGGTCATTCCCTATACCAATGGGCCATACAAGATGGTGCTGTTCAAGAAGTTCTACGACAATGGGTGAACGTCAAAGACATGGCGGGCTTCCTGGCAGTTTACCTTTCATTAAACGTGGCAATTGTAGGACTTGCATTTATCTTTGAATTGACAGGAAACCTGTTCCTAGGAGGACAAACCTTTGGTGGTATTGGAGGAGTACTACTCGCATCGCCAAGAGAGATTCGTTCAGAGGAGCCATCGCAAGCCAAGCTACTGTATTTTGCATTCGCCGGATTCAGCGGATATACCGTTATGTTGTTGATAATGATATGTTACAAGGAATTCAGCCACTTCATGCCATTCACAGGGTGGATGAACGATCAAGGATTCGGAGAGGATATTATTCTGCAAGGCACCTGGCTGTTCATTGCAGTCGGTCAAGCCATCTTCTTACTTACTTGGATCCTCAGCATAGTTAGATTCACTCCACTCAAGAGATTGCGATTCGATTTGAACCCTGATGAAAGAAGAGAAGGAGCCATCAAGTCTGGGGGAGGGAGTCAATTGACAAACTATGTTGACAAAGCAGCCAATCGCGAGGATATCGATGCGCTAAGGAGATTCCAAAGAGAGAAGGTAAAGGGCATTGATGAGTCGATTGTACGATTGGAAAAATTGCGTGCTTCAATGTTGGAACATGCCATTAGAGGACTTTGGCCTAAGGCCTTGGAAGAAGCGCGTAAAGTACTCGCTGTTCTAGGTGGAGAGGATGATGAAGCCAGAATGATCATGGCCATTGGACACATGGCCTGCAGACGTTTGGATGCTGCGAGAGAAGCACTACACGGATTAGAACAAGAAGATGGCTATGACGAACCTGAATTGATTGGTTTCCTACTAGAATGGATGGACCCGTGGAATGGAAAGGTATCGGAAGACGATATTTGGGACTGGGAGAACAATCCCTGCATAGACCATGTCAAATTCCTCAATGACCGGTTCAAAACATGGTCTGCAGACATCGATGAGATGAATTCGCACACTGACAATTTAACCGCCGTTGGGGACCTTGGTAGCATTGCATTGCTTAGAGCACAGAATCGTTCCGAAGAAGCACTCGATATTGCTGTCGAGTTAATCAAGAGGGAACCTCTATTCCCAAGAGGTCGCATCGCGGCAGCCCTATGCCTACTAGATCTGAATGATTGGCATGGAGCCCGAGACATAACGGTGGAATTGTTAGAAAGTGACGCGCTAGACCCCAGAGTACATGCCTTGGCTCTGACCATGGGAATGCTCAACAAAGATATCGACGAAATGGAAGTACGTTTGATCGATGGCGACCGCAATGAAGGTCGACGCTGGATTGAAGCATCACCATGTAACCCAACAGCCGCGCTTCTCGTCAAAGGAGGTGTTGATGAGGCGATCAATGCAAATGTCTTCATCGCAGCATCTGAAGCGGTCATGAATCGCATCACTCCCAGATACCGCCCCAGCAGACTCTGGGTAGCATTCAATTGGCTTGTATTGATGCCTACGTGGGCAGTGATTGGAATCTTCGCTGCCGAGGAGGTTGGAACCCAAGCAGGAATGGGCATTGGAATAAGCCTGGCCGCCTTGCATCTTTTCAGCATCAGATTCAGAAGTAATGCAAGAAAAGAAATCAAGTTCAGAGACCAAAAGGGTATGATAAGTTACGCTAGACGCTTGCGGAGGGGCGGTGCAAAATTAAAGGAGGAAAATATTCCTGTAGCAAATCACTTGTTGATGAATGGGTTACTTCTTTCCGTCAATGGAAATGTATTCGACATCGGCTATCCGGCCTGGTTATTCAATCGCTTCGACATAGAAAAAGAAAAGGTCGTAAAAAGCCGCCTGAACAAAGTTGCAAAGCGAATGCGCAAGGGTGAGAAACCGCGCTATCAGCGATTAGGAAAGGGCTGGTGGGTGAAGCACGAAAGAGAACGCGGCAGAGACCTTCCCGTCCTCGAAGAAATCATCGGGCCACCAGCGTATCGGGGCAGAAACCAACACATTGCTATGAAGAAGGGCGGAGTTTCCTCATTAGCCGGAAGTATTGGAAGGCCTGGTAACCAGCGAAGGTCTTTGACGCAGGATGAGATGAGAACTAGAGGTATCCCGCATAACACACGAAGATCTGAACGGCAACCTATTCAACGCAAACAACAACAGGGTAGTGGAAGGTTTTCAGACGACGGGATGGACTTCAGGTGAATTGTGTGAAAAGTGGAGGATCGTAAGCTCCCCTACCATTGTCCCAACAGTACTGAACCTTGTTAAATTCACTCTTAAGGTTCCGTGCACGTTCTCTAACCTCAGCATCCTTACCCCCATTAGCAGCCAAATGAATCAACTCAGAAACTTCATCCATCTGTGACTCCTTCATTCCAATACGAGTCATTTCAGGGGTACCTAATCGGATTCCGCTAGGATTGATTGCAGAGGCATCACCTGGAAGCATATTCTTGTTCATGACGAGCCCGCAGGACTCAGCCCTAAGACTGACATCTGCACCTCCTCCAAATTCATTGACATCGACTAAAATGGTGTGACTTTCCGTAAATCCATGTCCTGAAGCCATAACTTGCATTCCTCGAGACCACAATCCTTCAGCGAGGGCTTTCGCATTCTTGATCATCTGAAGTGCATAATCCTGCTGAAACTCCAAAGCCTCTGCTAGTGAAACACCCAAAGCGGCAACTTTGTGAAGATGGTGATTAGAATGCACTCCCGGGAAAACTGCACTTCTGATAGCTTTATGCAGCATCTTATCATTAGCGAGACGGCGATCTTCATTCGCTAGAATGATACCATGTTGTGGTCCAGGAAAGGTCTTGTGAGTGGAAGCACATACCAAATCAACTCCATCTCCTAAAGGATCTTGGAAACAACCCCCCGCAATCAATCCTAGAACATGTGCCGCATCGTACATGACAGTTGCATCTACCTCTCTAGCAACCTCAACAATTTCAGAGACATTGGAAGGGAACAGGTATACCGATTGACCGATATAGCAGACATCAGGACTTTCTCGTCTTATCATTTCGATAGCCAGTTCAGTATCTACCGACATAGTTTCTGGAATTGAGGGATAAGTCATAGTATTGAGGCCGCGTAAACCAGCCGCACCAAATCTCTGAGTGGAGATGTGTGCTCCTGCTGCAAGTTCAGGTGCCATCATCACATCGCCGGGCTGAGCGATGGCGAATAAAGCAGAGATATTTGCCGAAGTTCCGGATATCGGACGAACGTCTGCAAAGGGAGCAGAGAACAGACGTTTTGCCAACGACTCCACGTGCTCTTCTATGGGGTCGTAATCCGCATTGCCTTCATAGTATCTAGCGCCGGGTAACCCCTCAGCATACCGATTATGAAGATCTGTTGCGAACATTTCAGCAGCCAACGGGCTGACCAGATTCTCACTAGCAATCAAGGGAATGCTACTAGCGAATCTTTGATGGTGTCTATTTACTTGAGAATGCAACCAATTGACTGATTCAGCAGGTTCAGCATTATTCGAAGGTGATGCGAATGGTTCTGGGAAGGAATTGTCTTCCATGAATTAATGCCTGTTTTGCCGGTGTATGAGCATAGTGGTGCTACCTGCAGAAAGTAAGAAGGGTCTTATGCAAGACTTGGCCAGTCTAATTCATGCCTATCGTTGACTCACCAGATTCTCGCGTTGATGCAGAAATGAGTCAGATTCTCAAGGAGCGTTTTCTATGTTCAGAAGGCCTTGTTATCGATAATGAACTGGACAATCATCCGCATATGATTATTGCAGTACAACATCTTCTAAACTGGTTTAGTAATTTGGAAGATCTCGCACAGCAGCCACTAGGTAGGAGGCTAGCACACGCATCAGCGGACCATGAGACTTGGAGACAAATGCGACGTCAACCAGGTGTTCCAAAGGGTTTGTTCAGCAAACGAAAGAGATTGCCTTGGTTGCAAGCTGACTGGACAATTCGCGGCATTGGAAAACTTTCAGAACTGGGTAGTGAAAAACTTCAGGTGGATGACCAAGTTCAGAGCGCTATCGCAGGTGGACAGGCTGCAGGGGCTTGGGAAGTACTACAAGGATCACGTTTCCGATTTCGTTGGGAGCAGCAAGATTCCTTGAGAACAAATATTGTTGTTGAACGAGATAATCGACCTGCTCAACCTCCAAGGCCAACCCATTCTTCATGGAGTAAAGTTCCTGAAGAGGCAGAATCTGGGTTTGCAGATGTGGAGATGAATAAGTCAGGATGGGAGATCGATGGCCTGCGAAGTTTCTTGCTTGGGAGAGACCTCCTATTGCGACTGGAAACTGAAATGATTCCACATATCACGGTGCATTTTGACGATGGCCTGTATCAATTTCAGGAACTAGATGATGACATGTCAAGGATGTGGAATCTAATTGCCCGTTCTGAACAAAAAGCGTTCTATGAACAAGGAGAACACATCATGGTCGCTGAATTAGAACATTGGCGTGGCATCATCAAGAGATTCTTCAGTCGAATGGGTCTTGGAGAGATAGAATCCATCAGCAATATCGATTCTCATGGAGGAATAGAAATTCACTTCCAAAATCTATTCCATCCTGCCCTGATGTGTGGTAGGTTGATGGGCTGTTGGCAACGCGCTTACGGGCGCCACCCTCGCTGTGAATGGAAATTAGCAAATGGCATCCACGTCATTCAATTGCGCTCAAGGCACGAATTAGCATGAAACGTAACAAATTGTAAAAATACGTTGTACTGCGAGCAAATCCACGGTGCCCATACACCCACAGGGTTTATTGATGGAACGGGACTCGGGGGAAACACTGTTTCATGACTACGTCATGATGGAGGAATGAAGATGAGCCTATCTCACAACCAAATGGCATACGCAGCCATATTGTCAACAATGATGTTCGGAGCCATTTTCGTTGGTGTCAGCGGATACATGCAAAACGAGAACAGTTTTGAGAATCAAGGTCAAGATTCTCTTGATCCCGGTGATGAAGCGATTTCGAAATATGAGGACAATGATGGAGATGGATTAGCAGACTCCATGGAGTTGAGTACATATGGAACGGACCCCACGAAAAAAGATACAGATGGGGATGGACTTGAAGATGGATGGGAATTAGCTCATGGATTGAATCCACTAGATGATGGAGAAGGTGATGATGAAGACCCTGACAATGCCGAAACTACTCCTGATAGTGAGGCAGATGTTAGTGAAGGTGACCCGTGGCCTGATGTCGATGATGGGCCCCGTGGCGACCCTGATAAGGATGGATTGACAAATACTGAAGAGGCTGCACTAGGGACGGATCCGCGCAAGCCGGATACTGATGACGATGGATTGAATGATCGATGGGAAGCGAGCCACACCACCACTAAGAACTGGAATGGCGAGAATATTACAATGTTTGATCCACTTGATGGAAACTGGAACTGTTCGATGATTACCGACGATGCAACGCGCCTTCAGGTCATCATTCCACGATTTGAAGATGTAGATGGTCGCGCCGAGAGTTTTGATGACATGCATGTCAATGGTTACGTTAGTTGTGATGCAATCGATGATACTGATTCTGATGGACTTCTCAATTATGAAGAGGAGAGATGGGGCACAAATCCAAATTCACAAGATAGTGACGGGGACCTTCTCTCCGACACTGTTGAAGTTGGATTCAACAAGAATGCAGATGGTAAGGTCAAACTGACCATGCATTGTGGAGATTCGCTATTAACTCCAATCTACAAATTACCTCCCTTCCACGCGGCCAGTGGTGAAGACGAACTGTCATGGTTCCTTCAAGACATGGATGATGACGGCATGATGAACGGTCCTAGTGATTGGGACACAGATGGCGATGGTATGCCGGATGGATTCGAACACTGT
>CAZGIY010000051.1:0-4018 GCA_964526445.1 uncultured Candidatus Poseidoniales archaeon | reverse complement strand
CGGAGATTTGTCTGAACACCCCTTAGCTGGACAGGGTGCAGACCCCAGCCATGTATTGAACCCTGCTAACGCTACTGACACAAACGGAGATTGGGACGAAGATGAATTGTCCAACCTGATGGAATACAAGGTAGCGGACACATTCGGCGCTGATAATTACACCAGCCCTTGGCTCAAAGACACTGACGAAGATGAAATGCCCGATGGCTGGGAAGCAGAAAATGGCCTGCACCCGCGAGATGGTAGCAATGCTGATGAGGATCCCGATCGAGATGGATGGGATGCCGATGGTGATGGTGGAGTCTATTACACGGGATTAGAAAATAGTGCAACTGTCAAAGTAATCCATTTTGAAATTGGAGACTACGTCAAAGCCAATGAGACTGTCATGACTGTTCAGATAACCTTGCCAGGTGGAATAACACAGCAGGTTCCTTTGCCATCTCCTGTTAACGGATACGTATACGAGTTGGGAGAAAATGTCACTATCAATCACCGCTTCACTTCTAGAACCAAATTGTTGATGACAGTGGTTGAAGAACACGAACAATTCACGAACATCATGGAATACAATGCCAGAGATCTGATTTATTCTGGAGGTCGATCGACTGATCCACTTGTTAGCGATACCGATGGCGACGGTCTATTGGATGGAATAGAAGTCATTGGTTGGGATATCTTGGTAGTTAACAAGGGAACCAATACAGTGCATGTATACAGCAACCCTGGTAAGTGGGACTCTGATGACGATGGACTCTCTGATTTTAGAGAGTTCTCCGAAATTTGCGAGCGCGGCGGCAATGCCTCTAACCCGGATACCGATGGTGATGGCCTAGGCGATTATGCTGAAGCTGTGAATGGCTTTGAATGGGAAGGTGAATCTTACTTCACTAGCCCTTGTACATTCGATACCGACAATGATGGACTGAACGATGAAGAAGAAGTGATTGAAGGAGAAGATACATACATCACCCATGCCAACAATTCAGATACTGATGACGATGGATTGAAAGATGGTTCGGAAACACTCTTTGTTCCTCGAGAATGGCAAGATAGGACGAATCCTTTGGTGAATGATACTGATGGAGACGGCATGTTGGATGGTTGGGAAATGCAAATTCTCTCATTGGAAGACAATACCAATTCCCATAGCCTTTGGGTGGTTGCAGAACCATGGCTGCCACCAAATTGTAACTCGATGTCACAATGTGGGCTTGAAGCAGGCGGATACCTATATCAAAACAAGAATATGGGATTCATTCTTGAAAAGAAATATGGAACTGAAGAGATGAACCTCTCTGGGTTCGCGATTCCCGATAATCCGAAATGTTCCTGTAAAGGTCGCTGGGCTCTTGACCCCTCTGCGGCTAGTCTGAAGGACGATACCTTCGACATTGACAATGATACATTGTCCAACAGTGCCGAAGCGCCTGACCGCTGGAATACTAACCCAATTGATGATGACTCTGACCATGACAATCTACCAGATGGATGGGAGGTCAAATACTCGCAGATGGCTCTAGAAGAAGGGTTGGTGGATAACTCAACACTCTCAGCCTATGGTGCAAGAGGTCTGATGGACCCTTCCCTAGCAGATAGTGACTTTGATGGCATAAATGATGGAGAAGAGGATGCGGATAGCGATGGCTTGAATCGCACCGGACTGTATAATCGATATTGTCCAGATTGGGACAACCCCACTGGTTCTAATTGCCACATTGACCCGAATACGCCTGATGGAGCAAAGTTCTACAACAACCTTGAGAATTATACCAATTTTGAGGAGTTACAAAATGGCACCAACCCAATATCGAACGATACCGACGGAGACTCATGGGAGGATGGACCCGAAGTATATCATCAAGATCATGATGGTGATGGAATGGCAACTGGTTGGGAATACTACTTTGAATTCAATCCGTACGACCCGGTAGACAAATCGGCAGATTTCGATGGCGATGGTAAAGACAACTACTGTGAATATTACTGGAATACTAACCCGAATGATCGGACCAGTTTCCCAGGCCAAGGACAGAGTTGTAACGATTTGGATTGATTCATTAAAAGATAGTGTTCATATCACAACCAGCGTTGCATGTAGTAGTGAGGCACGTGCAGACTAGGAGTATTGGTTTGACGCTGGTTCTATTCGGCGCCCTTCTTTGCCCCATATATTCCGCCTCCAATACCGACGTGTACAATGCCTCTTCGCAAATGGCGATGAGTGATGCTGAACTACAGGATTGGCTTCACGTAGTTACTCCTGCGGGTAGTTTGTTTGAAGAGAATGTGTCGCTCTCAGGATACACAACTGTCGCCCCACTCTCGATGACCTGGCAAATGTTCGATTCCAGATCTGAAAAGACAATCATGGATTCCGGCGTCTTGGTTAATCATACTCAGGGACAGTATACTTCATTCAGCAAGGTTGCAGAAAATAGTTGGAACTGGACCATCAAGATTGGCACGCAGGGCTCCACATCCTGTTTATGCATCGTGGAATTCCTAGCGCTTGCAGAAGATGGAAGCAGTGCGCGCGCATTCACTACACTTTTCACTCATGAAAGCGACGGAAATCTACCCCCTGTGGGAGTCGTGCACACCCCTACTGTTCACACAGTTGATGATGAAATATTGGAACTCAGAGGATTGATCAGCGATGATGCGGGATACGAACTAGGGTTGTTCCTAGAAGTACACCTGTGCGTGCAGAATGATTGCCCTCTATGGCGAGATTGGAACAGTACTGGCACATTACCAGAGAGTGGTGCTATGAATGCCGTAGTGAATGAATGGAATCAAGATGGAACCTTTTCTGCCACATTGAATCTTAGTAATGCTGACATTGATGAATGGCAAGATGGAATTTGGATTGGCTGCGTCATTCCATACGACGCCGCAGTAAACAGAGGGCAACCCATGTGGTTTCGAGTCTCTATGAATCGTGCCGCACCCATCGCTTCATTGATAGGTCCTTCATCTGTAAATGAAACTGAGGACGTTCTAATCGATGGTAGCGGTTCGATTGACCCCGGATGGGGATGGCAACACTTGCAGTATGTCTGGACGATTACCCATGCAGGACAAACTCGTGTACCATATGAATGGGAATGGCAAGAAGGAAGCATATTGCAATTGGACAGTAATTTAAGCGGCACGCATGTAGTTCATCTGACAATAGTAGATATTGGCGGAAAAATGAACTCAACGAGTCATATTGTATCCATACATAATCGCGAACCAATATTGGATATGAAACTCGATTCAGTCATCCTTGAAGACGGTGAAGTGGTTCGCCTGCCAGATAGAACATCATGGTCATTCGACAGTAGTGGTTGCTTCGACGATGAATTACACACTACGGGACTAACCAGAACATGGTATTTGGATGGCGAAGAAATCGGAACTACAGCCATCTTGACTCTTGACAAAGAACATATCACAAAGATGCACAACCTAACATTCGTCTTAGTCGATGATGATGATAGTCAAGCCATGATAAGCATGCAATTAGTTCTAGCCGGCTCCAGTTTCGATCCCTTGTCGAACAAAGATGACAACTCCGCTCCAATGTGGCTTCCTCTTATTTTGGTCATCTCATTATTGTGCGCGGGAGCGTGGGTGATAAACAACCAAATCAATAGTAAAAAGAGTGAAGCGAAGTTTGAAGAAATACCATCTTGGAAGGAACAGAAAGGTATCAAGAAGTCTGAGACCAATAGTGAGTGGTTTGACAACGCTTGAAGAACCCCGAGCGCTTCGGGCAACCATGTTCAGAGCAGAGGCGTTGACCGCTGGAGAGAGGCCTAGTATCTCTGATAGCGAGTATCGGAGCCGTCAACAAAGACTCCTTAGAGGTCTTGAAGACGAAGATTTGCTACTAGTTGTAGGCAATCCAGAATCGGTTCGCAGCAATGACGTTCGATACCCATATCGAAATAGCAGCAATCTATTGTATCTATGTGGCTGGCATGAAGAACATAGTCTGCTGGCTTGCCGTAAAGTGGATGGAGAATGG
>CAZGIY010000050.1:0-10897 GCA_964526445.1 uncultured Candidatus Poseidoniales archaeon | reverse complement strand
GGTGTTGCAATGAATCCTGTAGATCACCCACATGGTGGTGGAAATCACCAGGCTGTACACGGTCCAAACAGCGTCGCACGTGGCGCTCCACCTGGTAGCAAGGTCGGACATATCGCTCCAAGCCGCACTGGACGCGGCAGAGGCAAGAGGAAATGAGGTGAGTAAGGATGGCAAAGAGAAAGCGTCGATTCATGACTCCAAAGGCAGCGCGTCGAAAGACCCGCAAGTTGCGTGGTCGCGTCAGCGAGCGCCGCAAGAAAGAATTCCTCTACCGTGGGCATACCATGGAGAAATTGCTCGCTATGCCCTTGTATCCTGTCGATGATGAACCGGATTCAGAGTCTGTAGTGGGATTGCTATCTGCTAGAGCACGTCGCTCTTTTGACAGAGGCTTGCCTCAAGAGAATGAGCACCTACGTCAGCGTGTTCGCCGAGCAAAGGAAGGACAGGTCATTCGCACCCACCGCAGGGACATGGTCATCCTTCCAGAGTTCGTTGGCAAGATTATCGGAATTCACAATGGTCAAGGTTTCAATGAGGTTGAAATTAAACCAGAAATGATTGGACACTTCCTAGGTGAGTTTGGAATCACTAGGAATTCGGTCACACACAGTGGCCCTGGTGTTGGTGCAACCAAGTCGTCAAAGCACGTACCATTGAAGTGAGGTGAGAAAATGAGTCGAGATCGTACAAGGTCCCAGAAGGGATATTCTCAGTTGCTACAAGGTAGCAGATTGGTAACCGCACGCGCAGTAAATTTGGATTGCCATTCCAAGCATTGCTTCGAGATTGCCCGTGCCATACGCAACATGACTGCTTCTCAAGCATTGGACCTGTTGGAATCGGTTATTCGTATCGATAGCGATCGAGAGGATATCCGTCGTAAGGCCAAGGCTATTCCCTTCCGTAGAGGAAACAACATGAGGCACCGCAAGAGAGCAGGGCCTCGTTCCCTTGGACATAGGAAAGGTAAGATTGGTCCTGGAAGATATCCTGTCAAAGCCAGTAAGGAATTCATCAAACTGATTAACAGTGCAATGGAAAATGCAAGGCATGAACACGAAGATATCGAGCCTGAAGACATGGTTATTACTCATGTTGCTGCACACCGTGGCACAGTCAAGCGTGGCTGGATTCCCCGCGCACGCGGACGTGCCACCCCTAGCAATCACACCCAGACCAATCTAGAGATTTTCCTTGAAGATCTGAGTGCTGAAGTGGAAGATGAGGACGAATTCTGAGGTGAAAACATGTCAGGCAAGAAGAATGTTATTCGACGTATCATCGACCGCAATATCGAGCGCCATCTAGTCAAGGAGTTCTTGATGAACAATACCAAGAAGGCTGGATTTGGAGGTCTTGACATCCGCCGTACTCCTCAAGGAACTGAGGTCACCCTGAAGGCAGAGAGGCCCGGAATGGTCATCGGTCGAAAGGGTCGAATCATCAATGAACTGCAGAGGAGATTGGACGACGAGTTCTCCATTCAGAATCCAAGGCTCAAGGTGGATGAGGTGGAGAAACCTGCTTTGAATGCACAAATTATGGCTGAGAAGTTGGCCAGTGCTTTGGAGAGAGGCTGGTATTTCCGCCGAGCAGGGCATTCAACTGCTCTGAATATTATGGAAGCCGGCGCAAAGGGAGTAATCGTAGTCCTAAACGGAAAGATAACCGGAGCAAGACACCGAACTCAGAAATTCATCGCTGGTCACATCAAGTATTGTGGAGAGACCGCTCTGGAGCACATGGATAGAGGATTTTCAACTGCTATCAAGAAGTTGGGGACTATCGGTTGCAGCGTCGCAATCATGAGGCCAGGAACCAAGTTGCCGCATGAGATAACTGTGTATGGTAAGGATCAGGTCGCCGTCAATGAAGATGGTGAGGTAGAGGTCAACGTAGTGGAGGTGCCTGCATGAGCCACGTTACCAACAGGGATATCGATAACATGAGCTCCGAGGCTCGTAAGTCAAGACTCAAGGAGTTGCGCGAGGAGATGTTGCAACTTCAATCAGAGAAGAGCATGGGAGGAACCGCTGCAAATATGGGTGCTTACAAGGCCACTAGGCGCAGCATTGCTCGGATGTTAACAAGAATGCATCAGGATAAGAAGGAGTGAATTCAGTGGCTGCTATATGCAATGTTTGTGGTCTACCAGATGAACTATGTATATGTCAGGAGATAGCTAAGGAACAACAGATAGCTTACATTTCAACGGTGAGAAGGAGGTACGGAAAACTGGTAACGATTGTTGAAGGAATCGATGATTCGGCAATAGATATCAACCAGTTGGCAAAGACACTCAAGGCTCGTTGTGCAGCAGGTGGAACCGTCAAGGGACGGACCATCGAATTGCAGGGCGAACACAAGAAGAAAGCAGCTGAAGTACTCAAGAAAAATGGATATACAGTGGAGGTGAGATGAATGGACGCACGAAATATGCCTTTGTTGGGACATAATCTCAACGTAGTATCTTCCACAGATCCAACACTCGTTGGTAGAAATGGCGCTGTAGTTTCAGAGACTATGCGTACCATCGTCATCGAGCAACAAGGACGTAGGTCAAGATTGGCCAAGGACGTCATCAGATTCACCATTGATGATTCGGATGCTGTAATCGACGGCAGCCAGATCGGCCAGAGGCCAGAAGACCGAATCCACCGAAGGTACAGGAAGTGATTACATGCGAGATATCGGAGTTGATGTGAATAGGCCCGGAGGGGAATGGGATGGAGATGAGAATTGTCCGTTCTATGGATCTCTAAGGCTACGTGGACAGATTCTAGAAGGTACAGTTGCCAGTGTGGGAATGAAGAGTACCATCGTCATCGAGCGACACCACGTTCGCAAGATGGAGAAGTATGAGAGATATGACAAGCGTATGCGCCGTCTTTCCGCTCATCTTCCAAGTTGTATTGGAGAAGTCTCCGTTGGAGACAGCGTCAAGGTCATGGAGTGCAGGCCTCTTTCCAAGACGGTTTCATTCTGTGTCATTGAATCTACAGAGGAGGAGTCGCAATGAAGGGAATAGCAGGTAAGCAGACCCGTGGTCTTCCCTCTGCAGCAAAGTTGACCTGTGCCGATAATACAGGCGCCAAGATCGTTCAGTTGATTTCGGTCTACAAGATTGGTTCAGTCATGCGCAGATACCCTGCAGCTGGTGTAGGAGATATGATCAAGGTCAGTGTCAAGAGGGGTAACCCTGAAACTCGAAGGCAGATGTACAGGGCGGTTATCATTAGACAGCGCCGTCCATTCCGTAGAGTTGATGGCACTTGGGTTCAGTTCGAGGACAACGCTGTTGTTCTGACAAATGAGCGCGGTGAGGTACAGGGTTCGGATATCAAGGGGCCTGTGTCCAGAGAGAGTGCAGAACGCTGGCCTAGAATTGCCGCTACTGCCAAGCAGATAATCTGAGGTGAGATGATGGTCAAGAGCAAGAATCCAAACAAGCAGCGCAAGGCTGCCTTTACTGCACCAAAGCACGTCAAGCGTAAGCGCGTCCGTGCTCGTCTACAGACTACAGACTCGCGTTTGGCGGGTGTTAAGACCATAACTGTAAGAGTTGGAGATCAGGTCAAGGTCGTCAGGGGAGATTATGGACAGCCATCCAAGGGTAAGAGGCACGGTGGACCGCGTGGAAACAGTGGTCTTGAGGCCAAGGTTATCGGCGTAGACTCTGATAATTCACGCTTATTCATCGAAGGAGCCACATCATCCAAGGCCGACAACAAAGAGGAAGGGGTTCCAGTCCATTCCTCCAATGTAGTGGTCACCAAGTTGGACGAGACCGACCCGATGCGAATGAAGCGCATTACTGACAGGAGTTGAATAACATGGGATCAAGCCACCATCTAAAGAGACTAAACATGCCACGTAGCTGGGCTCTGCCCCGCAAGACATCGGTATGGGTGACTCGCGCCAACGCCGGACCTCATGCGCTAGAGATGTGCATGCCGTTGAATGTCATTATTCGGGACGTTTTGAAGTACGCAAAGAATTCACGTGAGGTACGTTCTATTCTTCACAACGGTTTAGTCAAGGTCGATGGACGCCTAGCGCGTGATGCGCGCCGTGGCGTTGGACTGATGGATGTACTTACTCTAGGGGACATCAACTACCGTTGCCTCTTGGACAGCAATGGAAAATTGCGCTACCACCAGATTGCGCCAAGCGATGCCGAGTGGAAGTTATGCAGAATTGATGGAAAGTCAACATTGAAGGGTGGAAAGACTCAGTTGAATTTACACGACGGACGTTGTATCATCATCGATGATGCAAAGGCATACAGTACTGGTGACAGTCTACAGATCAGCCTCCCCGAACAGCAAATCATGCAACACATCCCATTCGAAGATGGTGCTCCTGCCTATCTGATAGGGGGAAGCCACGTAGGAACAATCGCCCGTGTCAAGGAGTTCATCGTAAAGCGTTCGAGCATGCCTAATGAGGTCGAGTTTGACGACTTCGGTACTGTGGCAGAATATGTCTTCATAGTTGGAAATGATACTCCACTACCAGGTCTGGAGGTGGGTGCATGAGTGAGAATAGTAATCCAATGCTAGAGCCACGAATTGTCAAGGTCTCCATCAATATCGGAGTTGGAGAAGGTGGAGAGCGTTTGCAGACTGCAGAGCGCGTACTTGAGTTGTTAACCGGCCTGAGTTCGGTCCGCACTATGGGTAAGATTCAGAATCGAGACCTCAAAGTGCGTAAGGGATTCCCCATCGGTTGCAAAGTCACAATGCGCGATGCTGAGAAGATAGAGAAATTCTTGAAGGATGCTTTCTGGGTACGAGAAAACAGTATTCCTGCTTGGAACTTCGATGCTCAAGGCAATCTTTCATTCGGTATCAGGGACTATACCGATTTCCCAGACCAAAAGTATGATCCGGATATCGGAATCTTTGGAATGGACATCAATGTAGTTCTTGAAAGACCAGGGCACAGAGTAAGCCGTCGTCGCAGGCGAAGCCGCAAGGTCGGTAGCGATCATTCTGTCAGCCCAGAGGAATCTCGTCAGTGGTTCCATAGCAGATTCGGACTGACCATTATGGAGGAGTGAAAATGGCAAGAGATCACGGAGAGGCGATTGGACGCACCATCGGCTGCCGCCGTTGTGGACGCAAGCGAGGAATGATTCGTCGTCATGGGCTCAGGCTATGCCGCCAATGTTTCAGAGATATAGGCCGAGATATCGGTTTCAAGAAGTTCAGTTGAGGGGAGATAGAGATGCAATTCGATCCATTAAATGATGCTTTGGCTAAGATATTCAACGCTGAGCAGGCGGGACGCTACAACGTGAGCGTTAGCCCTGCAAGCAAGTTGATAGGTTCAGTACTAGAAATCATGCAGCATGCAGGATACATTGGAACTTTCGACAAGGAAGATGATGGACGCGGTGGCTCATACAATGTAGAGTTGCGCGGTGCTATCAACCAATGTGGTGTCGTCAAGCCACGCCACTCTGTACGTAGACAGGAATACGAGAAGTGGGAATCTCGCTATTTGCCCGCTCAAGATTTTGGTTTGTTGATTCTTACAACCAATCAAGGTGTTATGCACCATTACGACGCTAAGTCGTCAAGAATAGGTGGCCGTTTGCTGGCCTATGTTTTCTGAGGTGATTATGTGGCATTGTTAGATAGAATAGAACACGTGGTGAAGACGCCTGATGGCGTCAACGTCAGTTATTCAGATGGCGTAGCAACTGTCTCGGGAGAGAATGGTAGCCTTTCGCGAACCTTTGTTCATGACAAAGTAGAGATTTTGCTTGAGGGTGGCGCTGTAATTGTCAGAGTGGATATTCCACGTCGCAAGGAAAAGGCATTGGCGGGAACTTGGGCTGCACATCTGCGCAATATGGTCAAGGGGGTTTCAGAAGGATTCACTTACCATCTCAAGGCATTGTACAGTCACTTCCCAATGACCCTCAAGGTCGAAGGAAATGCTCTCATCGTCAACAATTACTTTGGAGAGAAGGTTCCACGTAGAGCAGAATTACCTTGGTCTCCTGCGGATGTCAAGGTTGAGATCAAGAACAAGGTCGAAGTCGTAGTTTCAGGCGCTGATAAGGAGAAGGTTGGACAGACCGCTGCTAATATCGAGCGCTGTGCAACCGTCAAGAAGAGAGATCGCCGGGTTTTCCAGGACGGCATATACCTGGTCGGTAAGGAGTGATGAAGATGTCAGAGGAATACGAAGACATGACCGTCTCTGAGTTGAAAGTTCTCCTAAAGGAGAAGGGTTTGAAAGTTGGAGGTAACAAGTCAGAACTTATCGCTCGACTCAGCGAATCTCAGGAACAGGAAGAAGAAGTCGTAGAAGAGGCTCTTGAGGAAGAAGCCCTTGAAGAGGATTCAGAAGATGATGAATTCGATGACTACGATGATGATGATGACTGGGATGATGATGAGCCGGAGTTCCATGTTGCAAAGCAGAAACCTGTACTCGATGACGAGACTAAGGCTGCTTTGGAATTGAGAGCTGCTCAGAAGAAAGCCACCCCAGTATTCCAGAGAACCGAGTGGTTCCGCTACAAGCGCCTATCTCGCAGTGGGTGGAGGAAGCCCAAGGGAATGGATAACAAGCAGCGTCGAAATTACAAGTATCGTAGCTCATTGGTCAGGGTTGGCCATGGCAAGGTATCTTTGGCAAGAGGACTTCACCCAAGCGGATTCCGCGAGGTCATGGTTCACAATCCAGATGATCTTGAGAAGATTGACCCAGAGACTGAAGCAGCAAGAGTTGGTCGAACTGTTGGTGGTCGAAAGCGCGAGCGAATTCACGCCAGAGCCGATGAACTAGGCATTCGTATCCTAAACAGAAGGAGGGGATTGTGATGCAGATTACTAATCAGAAGAAGATGGCAGCACAGTTGCTCAAGTGTGGAGTCAACAGGGTTTGGGTTCATCCTGCATTCGTCGATCAGGTGGCGACTGCGGTACAGAAGGACGACATCCGAGAGTTCATCGAGGAAGGTTGGATTAAGGCCCGCCCAATCAAGGGTACCAGTCGTGTGCGCGCCCGACATATTTCGGCTCAGAAGGCCAAGGGTCGAATGAAGGGCCAAGGAAAGCGTAAGGGTTCAGCCAACAGCCGGAACCCTCGCAAGCAGAGATGGATGAAGACCATTCGATCTCAGAGGCGTACGCTGTCCGAGATGCGCGATGATGGAACTCTAGAGGCTAGTCAGTATCGTTACTACTACCGTAAAGCGAAGGGCGGTTCATACCGTTCTATCGCTCACATGCGCCAGCAGATGAATTCAGATGGCGTCCAACTCGGAGGTGAAGATTGATGGCTCAGGGTCGTAAGAAGAGGTTGGCATATCGTCGTCGACGTAGCGGTGAGACCGATTATCACAGGCGCAGCAGATTGTTGAGAGCTCGCAAGCCAAGGGCTGTGGTCAGGGTATCCAATACTCAGGTCACTTGTCAATTGGTCAAGTATGTCGCATCTGGCGATGAGGTTCTAGTCAATGTCAATGGCAACACTCTGGTCAAGAAGTACGCTTGGCCCGAATCATCTTCGCGCAAATCCCTGCCAGCATCCTATCTTGTTGGTTATGCAATGGGTAAGGCTGCATCCGCAGCAGGACATGAAGAGGCTGTGCTCGATATCGGGCTTGCCGCTTCAACTCCCGGCTCTCGAATTTTTGCTGCCCTCAAGGGCATGGTCGATGCGGGAATGGACATTCCACATGGAGAATCTGCTCTACCGGATGAAGGTCGTCTCAATGGTGCCCACCTCTCAGAGGATCTCGCAGCGCAGGTTGAAGGAACTCGCAAGAAGATAGAGGGGGCGTTTGAATGAGCGATGAACAGGTAGATGGTGTTGAAGAGAAGGTCGAGGAAGTCGAAGTTATTCAGGCTCCTGAGCCTGAAGCCATGCCAGTAGAGCCCATGGAAGCGCCAGTCGTATTACCTGAGAATCAGGCACCCGGGCTGCATTTGGCTTACAACCCTCCAGAAGTCAGTGAAGATGCTCCTAGGAGGCGTCGCGGCGTTGGTCCCGATCCTTTCGAGGCTTTGCGAAAGTGGGCTCCAAAGACTCGTTTAGGCAAAGCAGTTCTCTCTGGACAGATAGTGACAATGGAACAGGCAATCCGTAGTGGTATGCCAGTACGAGAGGTTGAGGTCATCGATGCATTGTTGCCTAACCTTGAGGATGAGGTCATTACAGTCAATATGATTCAAAGAATGACAGACAGCGGTCGTAGAGTTAGATTCAACGTTATGGCTTGTGTAGGAAATCGCGACGGCTACGTCGGCTTGGCAATCGCCAAGGGTAAGGAAGTGGCAAACACCATTCGCAAAGCAATCGATGCTGCCAAGTTGAACATAATCTCAGTACAGCGAGGTAATGGTTCATGGGAATCCAGTGCTGGTCCAGGAACTAGCATCCCATTCAAGGTGACAGGTCGTGCAGGTTCGACTAGAGTTACCTTGATGCCTGCTGCTGCAGGTAAGGGATTGGTTGTAGGTCAGACTGGAAAGAAGATTCTCGAGTTGGCTGGTATCAGCGATATCCTGAGCCGTTCCAAGGGTCAGACTCGCACCACAATCAACTACGCATTGGCTACATATAACGCACTTATCGAGATGAACAAGACTCGCGTCAGCGATGACCAGCGTCAAAGACTTTTCATGGTACAAGGGAGGATTCTAGAATGACTTGGTTGGTAATCAGAGTACGTTCCGACGTCGGTGTTGAGCGAAGTATCAAGGAAACGATGCATATGCTGAATCTGACTCGCGTCAACCACGCAGTCTTGATTCCAGAGAGCGACCAGTACCGTGGAATGCTTCAGAAGGCTAAGGATTACATCACTTGGGGAGAAGTTTCTGAGGATACAATCAACACTTTGTTATCTGAGCGTGGAAGGATGTCTGGAGACAAGCTATTGACCGATGAGGTCGTTGCTGATAACAGTGAATTCGCGGATATCGGAGCTTTGGCCAAGGCCATTGCCTCTGGTGATGCAACAGTCAAGGATGTCGAGGGCATGAAGCGGGTATTCCGCCTTCATCCACCCCGTGGCGCTAAGGGCTGGGGTGGCATCAAGCGTTCTTTCAGAGTTGGTGGAGCCTTGGGTCCACGAGGAGATGAAATCGAGGCATTGGCTGCCAGGATGATTTGAGGTGAATGACATGGTAAGTAGGACCAATAAATTCCGAGGACGTTGCCGTACCCACGGCCGTGGACACAAGGCTGGACGCGGAGCTGGAAAGCGCGGTGGACGTGGAAATGCAGGTATGAATAAGCACAGAGTGATGACCCGAATCAAGTATATGCCAAATCACTGGGGTATGCACGGTTTTAATCGAAATCCAAGCCTACGTAAGGTGAACGTCACCTGCAATGTTTGCGATCTTGAGAAGATGGAGCGCAAAGGTGATGATATCAACTTGACCGAGATGGGTATCGATAAGTTGCTTGGAAGTGGTCAAATTAAGACTGCACTCAATATTACTGTTAATGCTGCTAGCCCCAAAGCCATCGCTAAAGTAGAGGCTGCTGGCGGCAGTGTTTCTATCGATGATGAGTGGGAAGAAGACGAGAGGGAAGAATCCGAAGATGCCGAGGATGTCGAGTGATTGCTTCTTTAGTATCAAATCAATGCCAAACTACTAGACAATGATTACAAGGCGCAGGGAGGGGAATGAATGGTAGTTAGAAGACCAGTGACATGGGCGATTGGTCTTATTGCCATAAGTTACTACGCCATAATGTTGTATTGGCAACAGGATAACTTGATCGGTGACTCGGTAGATCAAGTCCTCAGAGATAGAGCGATTCTAGGGCTGGGACTTTCCATTCTCTACATCGGTTTCTTGATGTGGACATTCATGAGAGATTTGCCGGAGGGCCTTCAGGAAGTTCCGATTATCGGCAAGTATGGAAAGATGCTCATCTGGTTGAGCTTTGTGGTTTTCTGTACCTGGTATTCTTGGTTTGTCGACAAGGAAGCAGTAGGCTACCTCTTCGTCGGAGTACTACTGATGGGATTCGGCGTAGCAGCTGCCTTGACATGTTTATTCTATACTGGTTCAGAATCAAGCCGTTTGTATGCTCTACGTCGTTTCGTAGATGTCTACCCTACAATAACCAAGCCTGATGGACACGTCCGTTTCATGCAGAAGTTGTGGACCACGACTTTCGTTCTGATTCTTTACTTCGCCATGACCAACGTCATGATTTGGGGACTGTCCGGACAGGCTTTGGATATTTTCTCTGGATTCAGAGCAATCATGGCTGGTGCCAGCGGTACCATCATGCATCTTGGAATCGGTCCGATTGTTACCGGTTCAATCATCATGCAGCTGTTCGCTGGTGCCAAGATCATCAAACTCGATTTGCAAGACTCCGATGACAAGGCACTCTACCAAGGAGTACAGAAGTTGTTGGTTCTGGTAATGATTCCAGTTGAATCGATTCCGCAGACCTACGGTTTCCTAGATCCTAATCCAGATCTGATTACGAGCCTTGGTTCGGGTTGGGCTAACATGATTATCGTAGGTCAACTATTCGCCGGATCCTACCTAGTGTTCTTACTCGATGAATTGGTCAGCAAATGGGGTATAGGTTCAGGTATCTCTCTATTCATTGCAGCCGGTGTTGCCCAGTCGACATTCGTCGGTACTTTGTCGCCTCTACCGGTGACTAAGGGAATCGGCTACAGCATTGAGAACCCACCCTCTGGTGTTTTACCAATGATATTCTACATGTTCCGGACTGCGTCGAATGCGCAATTAGTGTCACAGAACGGATTCGAGATGATTCTACTGACGCACGTCAATCCGATTGTAGCGTTAGCTTCGTCAATTATCGTGTTCCTAGTCGTGGCTTATGCTGAATCGAGTAAACTGGAGTTGCCATTGACGCATGGAAAGGT
>CAZGIY010000049.1:0-10965 GCA_964526445.1 uncultured Candidatus Poseidoniales archaeon | reverse complement strand
GAGTCACCTCATCCATTGATGCGCGCATCGATTGCGTACCAAGTTCGCGCAAGGCCCTGCTCAAGATTTGTCCAAGGCTGCCAACCTAATTGACGCGTAGCGTCAGAAATATCTGGGCAGCGTCTCTTACTATCTCCGGGATATCCCTTATTGTGCTCAATAGTGACATTCTTACCGCTTATCTCAACTATGCTTGCTGCTAAATCTGCAATACTAGTCTCTTCGGTACTACCTATGTTCCATACCGCTCCCTCCAATCTTGAATTATCATCTAGTGACCTGTCAGTGAACCCTGCTAGGAGGAAACCTTCCGTAATATCTCCAACCCATGTGAAGGAACGCGTCTGTGAACCATCACCATGAAGCGAAATCGGTCTGCCGCTAGCTGCGGAATCCATGAACATGGAAACAACCTGACCATACTCATTACCTGGGCACCTTGCCCCATAGGCATTGAATGGACGTACGATTCGACAATCCAAATCTTTGGTACGTACTGCATGTTGCACCAAAACCTCTCCGATATATTTGCTAGCGCCGTAACTATGTCTCTGATGTAAGGCAGCATCTTCGAACAATGAAGCATGAGCAGTAACCATTGGTTGTTCCTCTACCAAGCCGAGAGCCTCAGGAGATGATGCGAACACTAACCGACAAGTATGCTCAGTAGCCAATTCTAATGCTGCCAAAGTAGTGTTGACATTGACATCGATTACCATGTCAGCCCTCTCATGAAACCAACGCGTACCATTAACAGCTGCTAGGTGGAAAATCACATCTACTCCATCGATCAACTCCGCTGCTTGATGCAATACCTTGACATCTGCACAATCTCCTTTGAGAAAATGGAAATCGGGGCTACCTTTGCAATCATCTAGATGCTTCTGACGCCCCCTAAACAGGTCATCGATAGCAACAACAGCGTGACTACGAGCCAGAAGTTCCTCAACCAAATGGCTGCCCAAAAAACCAGCACCACCTGTCACAATGACCCGAGCCATGCTACCCGAACCCGCCCCAGTTCATCAAACTCTTTCGATGACGGTTAGAGTGACTATACCATCTTCCAGTTTCATCTCAATTTCATCCCCATCATTTACCTCTAGACAAGGATCCTCATCGAAGGAGTGTGCATATGGGATTCCCAACAGCGAACAAGCAGGCATCGTCAAGGTACAAACATCCCGATTAACGACAGCCAAAGGACCAACACCAGTGTATGCAAGGCCCATCAGAACATATGGAGCAACAGTTGAACCTGACCCCTTTGGAAAAATTACTACTCTACCATCCAAAGCCTCGCCATCCAATGGGTGCCCTGGTTCCTCAACAACGCCGGTATCGCGATTGACAAAGCCCAAGAAGGTCAAAGGAACATCACTGCACAAGGCCTTACCACGCACTACCCATGATTCCTGACTGGTAAGTCCATGGCCAATCATTCTGGAGTCACCCTCTCGTTTCGATTTGTTGCTTCGGTGCTGTGGCCAATCTTGTGAACTATGCAATTCAACCCTTCCTTTCAGAAGATTCGGATCAAATGCATGAGCCACACATTCCTCCAATCTAGCCACACTGGTAGGCATACGATTCAAGCCACTGGTCAGATAATGTTCAGCCTTGAGAGAATTCGTCAAGAGATGATTGTATTTGTTACGATTGTAAGGCGTGACTTCTGGACATGTATCTTTGAGCACCAAAGCCCCTGCCTCTTCAAGCACCGCCAATGAACCATCAGCAGAAGCTAATTCGTGAACTGTTGAACTGCAGAATACCCAAAGGCGCTGTTCTGGAATTTTTCGACCGAATTCCATTTGACAACGGACTGATGCAGCAGTAGCGCGCACCTCCCCAATACTTGCTTGTGGACAACCAATGACTACTAGATCAACCCGCCCTTTGGGGGCCAATTCAGTATAACGCTGCTCTAAATCCTGAGAAGTGAAAACCAATTCTCCTTGGAAATTGAAAGACTCCGGTTGTAGACTCAAACCTTTGGCCCATAGTAACGGACAGCCATGATTTGCAGCCGCAGCACTCAATGCCTTGCGTTGCTCAAAGGTCGCTGCAACATCTAATCCTTCAATATATGGCATTGGCCCCCAAGGGAGATACCAATCGGTCGAAACCTGTGAGCCAATCCAATCCCCGAGTACCGACCAATCCGAGGCTTCAGGCAATTCGCATTCAACCTTGACCAAGATATTTGGAACCCGGTTCTCCTCCAAATGTAGACCCCAACGTGGCGAGTAACCTGTCAAAGCAGAAGCCAATGCAGAGAGTCCTGATTCGCGGTTGGTCAACAATGATGTCCAAGAATTGGAAAAACAAACTGCGTTCGATTCTGCCCATGTAGCGATGCCTTGAGAAAGAATTCCTCGTTCATATGGAGTGCAGGATAAGGTTGCTTCAATTCCTAACCTCTTATAGGCATGGATAATCTCAAACTGCTGTTCTAAGAAGTCCGGATAATCAATTCCCATGTCTTCGATTTTATCGGCATCGCAGCCTGCTGAATTTAGAGTGGTAGGGATGACAACTTGGCCTTCTTCGCTGAGTTCAGCAAGAAACCTACGTAGACCATGACCTCCAGTTAATACTGAGACACCACTAACGTGCGCATGATCCACCTCGATGAATTCTGATGCCTTTGAAACATGAGCCAAATCTACTACTAGACTTGCAGCCATACGTCTGCTCTCACCTTGCTCGCCAGCAAGCATCTCCGCCAAGATATCGGGCGTCTGCACATGCGGTGAGAACAGGCGGCACATGATGAGCCCTTGCCCTCATACCTCTGATATTCAACATAGGTCTTGATATGGGTTGACGACCATCCTCGTCCATGACGAGCCAAGCCCTTTGTGGATGTTCCCCTTCAGTGCCTCATTTGAATATGCAAACTAGAGAATGGTCATGTCAAGTCTGTGGGATGGCACTACCTACTCGAGCAAGACCCGACCCCAACGCGGTCCAAGGACCAATACAAGGCAGCGCAGTCCCTCCACCGCCGCCTGATAACGAAGAGAAGGTGCCACCGCCACCACCTGATGACGAGAAAGTTCCTCCACCTCCACCGAATGAAGGGAAATATGGTTCTAAGAATAGTATCAGAGAATCCGCAAAGAAGAGTAGGGCTGTAGCCATGGCCACTTCCCCGAACCGGAGAATTGCAGTTGCATTTGTATTGCTGATTTGCCTATCGATGTCGGCTACTGCTTTGCTCTGGAGCCTGAGAGATATTGAGAATACAGCGAGCACTGGCAAACCCGGAGAAGAGGGAGCTGATGGCCAACATGGACTATCTTCACTGATGTTCATCCAACCAGAACCCGAGGGGCAAAATTGTAGTAACGGAGGACATGCCATCCTCACAGGGATTGACGTGGACAGGGATGGCATCCTCGATTCACAAGAAGTAGAGCACACCAGTTTCATCTGTAATGGTCTCGATGCCGAAGTTGCAGAACCTGGAACTCCGCTGACCGATTTACAGACCATATCAACAGGAGACCAAAACTGTAGTGAAGGCGGTCTATTGATCAGAGTCGGTATCGATGATGATGGAGATGGTAATCTGTCAGGAGTTGAAGTCACGACTGAAGAGTTCCTATGCAATGGTCGCTCGGGAGAGGATGGTTCTGATGGGCAAACTCTCGAGACTCTGATGTCTTCAGATTCACGCGCCACCGTTTGCCCCGATGGCCTACGCACTAGATTTGGAGTCGATGATGGAATGGGAACCGCAAAGGCAGGAGACCAAAATCTCCAGTCAGATGAAGTTCATTCAATGATGGTCTTATGTTGGGTCCAACAATGGAACCAGTCGTTCCCCGAATCTACTCCCGGAAGTGGTTCTTCAGTTAGTTCAGTTTGCTCGAATATGATTGATTTTGAAGAATTATTAATCTATACTGCTATGACCCCGTCCTCTGGATGTGAACTTTGGATTAGTGATGGGAATGTCGAAAGTAATGTGGAATTAATGGACATTAATCCAACTGGCGAAAGTGCACCGGGTCTGTTGACAGGCTTCATTGTCTGGGATGGCAGATTATGGTTCGACGCTGATGATGGAGTGAATGGCAGGGAATTGTGGAGAACTGATGGCACCCCTGAAGGAACTGTTATGGCTGCTGATATTTGCCCTAATTCATGCTCCTCAAACCCTGAAAACCTGTATGGATTCAAGGATGCGCTGTGGTTCTCTGCAGATGCAGGTAATGGAACTGGAGGAGAACTCTGGAGCTACGATATTTTTGGCGAGAAGACGGAAATGATTGCAGACATCTGCCCGGGAACCTGTTCAAGCGAGTCTGGTGCCAACGGTTGGACCACTCTTGGCGGGGAGCTGTTTTTCAGCGCTGACAATGGAGAAGGTGCAGAGATCTGGGCGTATTCAGACAGTCTGCGCGAAGTTTCCAACTTCGATAGCGGAGTTGATCCAGATGCAGGTCAGGTTATCGGTTTGGTGACTTTTGAGGAGAGGATATGGTTTGATGCAGATGATGGACAGAATGGCCGAGAATTGTGGTATAGCGATGGACAAAACCTCAGCATGTTGGAGGACTTGAGTGGAGATTCAGCCTCTTCCTTGTTCAGCAATGACTTCGGTGCTCATGTGGTGAATGGCAAATTATTGCTTCGAACCACCTCAAATGGAATCTTGACTGCGGTTCAGAACTATTCTGCTAGCACAATCAATGGTAGTATGATGAACATCGGTGCTGGGACGGATTCTCCGGTCTTCGATGCGGATGGAAATTTGTGGTTCTCTTGCCAATCTGCGAGTCAAGGAATGGAATTATGCTTGAGCGATGGTGAAGTTGCGGGAATTATCTGGGAATTCATGCCCGGACTGGCATCCTCCAATGTTCGTAGTCTAGCAAGCATGGGTGGCTACATCTATGCGGTTGCAGAAGGAATGAATGGTAGCAAAAATACTGGATATGAATTGTGGAAACTTACCTCGACTGGTTCAGCCGAGTTGATCTTTGAAGGTCAAAGCGATGATGGAGCCGACGGGCAAGTGGGATTGTACGGTGGACTAGTTGTAGTAGCCAATACCTTGTTCTTCTCTTTTGATGATGGACTAAGAGGGCACGAATTGTATCAGATTGGATTTCTTCCAGAAGATGCGGAACATCTCTACATCGATTGATCGTTCCTTCTAGCAGCCATCGGTAGACGCCAACCCTGCCCAAAGGCACGGCTGCTTACGCGTGGCGCCGGCGGCATCTGCCACCTCTTGTGCTCATTGCGAACTAATCTGGAAATTACATCGTCGACGACTTCCTCATCAATACCTTTGGCCGCAATCTGTTGACTGGACATTCCTAGCTCGATATGACTGCGGAGAATTTCATCTAGGAGTGTATATGGAGGCAAGGTGTCCTCATCTTTCTGGTCTGGTGCCAACTCAGCACTCGGAGGTTTGACGATGCTATTTCGAGGTATCATATCCTCGCCCGCTTCTAGATTGAAGGCCTCTGCTAATTGGTATACCTCAGTCTTGTAGAGGTCCCCAAGTGGAGCATAACCCCCTGCCATATCACCATACAATGTGCAGTACCCTTGAGCCAATTCGCTCTTGTTTCCGGTCGCTAGTGCCATCGCTCTACGGGCATTAGCAATCCCCATTATGATCATCCCTCGCAAACGCGCCTGAAGGTTCTCGCCAGCGATTGGGTCACCCGTTTCCAATTCGTCCTCCAAAGTCGACTCAGCCGCTAGATGGAGTTCTTCCAAAGGGCGTTGCTGATATTCGATGCCTAATGATTCCGCTAATGATTCTGCATCTCTGATGCTGTGATCGCTGGAATGTCTAGATGGCATGGAGATTCCAATGACATTCTCCGAACCAAGAGCAGAACTAGCAACTGCTGCGGTCAATGCTGAATCAATCCCGCCTGACAATCCAATTACTACCTTGGTCAAATTGGATTTACGACAATAATCAGCAAGCCCTGCACAGACCGCATTGAACAGGTCATTCGTGGATAATGCGTAATCAACGCCATCATCCCAAGGTAGCCAAAATGAACGTGAAGGCTGGTCGATGTCGATGATCAATACTCCTTCTTGCCAGGCAGGTGCTTCAATTGTAGTGCCATCTGGCCAGGCTGCCAAAGAACGTCCATCGAACAAGAGGTCATCATTTCCACCGACCTGATTGGCCAACAAGAACGGATGGCCTAAACTGGCTGCTGCAGCCTTAACCACCTCAGCACGCTGTTCAGGTTTGCTAGCATGATATGGAGAAGCGGATAAATTGACTGTTGCATCAAGGCTCTCTCCCTGATCCTGCCAAGCACATAGTTGCATAATTGGGTCGCTGTCATAATCGCTGGGCGTCTCTCCTGAATGTTGCCATGCGTCCTCACAAATCGTCAATCCAAGAGATAGGCCGCCGATATCTCTGCCAATTCCGGGCCGTGAATCCGGAGTGAAATATCTAGCCTCATCAAAGACTTCGTATGTTGGCAGAAGTTGCTTGCGCGTCAGTTCTCTTACCTCTCCTTCAGGAAGTACGCGTAAGATTCCATTGCCCGTTTTTTCTCGTTCCGTCTTCGGAGGAAGGGGGGCACCCACCAAAAGAGGAAGAGCAGTTTCAATTCCTGAGCAGGCGGCAAGACAACGATCAGCGAATCCCTCAGAAAGTAGCAAGTCTCGTGGGGGGTATCCGGAAATTGCCAATTCTGTAGCGACGGCAACATCTGCTCCGGCCTTGTCTGCAATAGCACACAATGCTTCCAAACGTGTGCGATTTCCATCTAAATCGCCAACGGTGGGATCCACCTGCAAGAGTGCGATACGTCGCGCCATCATCTTCACCTGAGATACTGCATTCAGCTCCAACCATATTGGTTCTGTTCAGGAGGATACCAGCCTCCATCTTCTCCCAATCTGTACCAATAACCCTCAGCATTCTGTTTCCACCATCTGCCATGCTCATCCTGCATCCAACCGGGCCCTACTCCCGGCTGGTGAACTGCTTGAGCGGGCGTCAGACCAGCGGGCGGTGCTGCCGGCGCTGCAACCGCTTGCGACTGAGCCTGCTGTTGAGGCACCACTGGTGCAACCGTTGCATATGGATCGGTATGTTGTGGTTGAGCAGCCAAACCACCACTCTGCACTGAAACAGGTTGTTGCAACAAAGCGGGATCATATTGTTGCTCTTCTTCGTATTCATGGGCACCCTCATCTTCCCAATACTCATCACCCCATTCACCCTCTTGACTTTTGAGATGATCCTTGAGGAAGAGGAAAACTATCCCAACCAAAGCCAGAAGCAGAATTGTGAAAATAATCATCACACTATCATCAACTCCTTCTATCCCTAGCCAAGAGCCCGATTCCTGCATCGGACGGACGTCTACTTCAGCACTTGAAACCAATAATTCGCCATCGACGTGAATCTCTAACCACTGAAGGCCGATGCTCTTAGGTTGCCATTCGATTGTCAACAACTCACTTTCTCCTGAAGCGACATAGACTTCCTGCTTGAACAGGTCATAGGAATCTCCAACAAGATCGTGACCGGTTATCCAGACCTCACCATTTCCACCTGCCATTCCTTCATTGCGTAAAGTAATCGGGATGGAATGGACCTGATTAACCTCCAGCCCTCCTAAAGGCAAATCAATGTCATCACTGGAGACCTTCCAGATTGGCCTATATCGTTCGATCGACCAAGTTGCGAAAGGAGCGGTTTCTGAATTTAGAGTGGACGAAGAAAATACAGGGTTGCCTGCAATGTCCCTTCCAGTTATCCAGATGTGCAAAGAGGTGCTCTCCAAGAATACGTCCTCCTCAACCTCCGCAAGAATACCGACTACAGCCATTGCTCGAATCTGTTGACTGGAAAGAATACCTTCGGGTAATGACAAAGCATCTACCCCTGAGAGAACGATTTCTCCGTCCGCCTCAGTACCCTTGACCAGTCGCCAGTTGAGTTCAAGAGAATCTGGATCAATCTCCTCCAATTCCTTGATCCGAATATCAAATGTCAATTCGTCTAGACTCTGTACCGGTAATTCTTCTAGACGCGGTGCCACAACTCCAGTAACAACTGGCCCAACTCCATCGACCACAATCCACATCATCGCTTCAGAAGAATCAGTGACATCTCTAGCCTGTATTGGTAGTAAATCCAAAGACCAAGTCAAAGGATGGTTTCCAGTTCCTATGGGCGCATTCAATTCTGCATAGAACAAACCATCATCGAAAGAAACATGTTGTACAGAACCATCCAATGCTATCTTTACCATGTAACCTTCGTTCGGGGTCTGTCCACTCTCTGCAAACACAACCTGTCCAGTCAACACCATCGGTGCGCCTGGAGTCGCCCACGCGCCTTCAACGGTATTTTCCCCTGATTGTACGGATAGAGATACGCTTTCAGAATCTATCATCATGTCCGTACTCCAACGCCAACGCATGTTTGGAAACAAGGAGAACGCTGATTGTTCTGCTCTATCGACAATTTCAACCGAGGGCTCTCTCCTTAGCGTTCCTTCGTCAGGCATTCTCCATAGAGGAGTGAATTCTACTTCCAAAGTGATGTTCTCAGTATATGGTGTCAAAGCCCCTTCAGGAGTGCTAACATAACAATTCTCAATCATAATAAATTCGGAAAATGAGGTGCACTGACGATTCTCTGCTCTCCAAATTATCGGTAGAGTATCATGCTGAGCATTACTTGCTAATTCTACTACGACCCGATCGATATCAGACATACCATTGGGTTCCTTTAATGGAACCTCGACAACGTAACTGTTCCCGGGGTGCAACCACAGTACGTGTCCACCTTGGAAGCCAACTCCAGTAGATATACTGGGTGAGCCATCACTCTTCAATTGATACATGAAGAGGTGCTCATCGGGTTCCGAACCGCCTCCCCCAACCAGTGGATTTCCAGCGGGGTCAGTACCGACAATGTATCCTGCAACAATGCCTCCTTCGCCCCCACTTGTATCGTCTAGGAAGTAGGTATAATTTCCACGCGTGCCATCCATATCTGCAGGAGAATTCAACTCGAATGGAGAGTACTCTTCGGCATTGGGCCAACCATCGAAATCCCAATCATCCAACCAAGATCTCCACAACATCAGTGTCAGTTCATTAGGCAAAGAAGGTTGGTCGTGAATTTCAAACTGGAGAACTTGATTGCTGGAGGACTCAAGGTGGTCATGATGTCTTATGTTGCTGCCGACCATATATGGAGCAAGTGAATCGGAAACGAATGTTCGATTCTGCGCGATGGTAGTGACATCTTCTCCACCGAATAAGTGCTCAATTTCCACCCTATATGTCAAGTCCATAACTCCCAACGGAACAAGTTGAGTGAAATTCGCAATTCCTGACGATAACTCAGTTGTACTCGCAACAACCTCACCATTCTGCAATAATGATACATTGACAATTCCACTCCTCGGTAGGTGGGTAAGCGGAAGGCTGTCAAAACCCACTTGCACCTCTATGTTGATGTTATGTCCTGCTCTAATTTGTGATTGTTCCACTGGAATAAATCCACCTGCATCGTTGAAGACCTGCCAAGAATCAATGCGCACATCATTCTCTAATCCCATCGCTTGTCCAGCACCGTAGGTCACTACTGCAGGAACGCTGCGAACTCCGTTGCTCAGAACTAAACGACAACGTACTTCCAGCCAATCCTCATCATCCCAAATCGGTTCTATTCGAAATCGCATCAGTGAGTTGACCCGACTACCGTTAACATCTACTTCAAAGGGATGATCCGGATGCCATTCAATCAATCCAATATCACCACTCTCGGTCGGTGATGAACCATCTATCGGCCACTCAAATCTCGTCTTTGAAACACCCCCAACAAGGTCGAGTTGTACCTTGTAAGGAACACCAGTTTCACTGAGGTGTGAAGCTACAACCTCAATCCAAGGTTCGGATGCGACAACGGTCTGAGTAACGTTTCGTACGACCATGGCATCTGTCTTGGTACCCGCCGAACTCTGGACATTGGTTATCGTCGCTTTAACGGCCCCTGGTGCGCTGAGAACTACAGGAATTGAGACGTGATGATTACCGCTGGCAACAACGGCTTCTGGAATCTCATCATTGATTGCTTGAACCAAATCATCAATCGGTGAAAACATTAGGTTTATTTCAGAGTCATAGGGAATGCGAAGACCTTCGAGACGAAGGTCACCAGATTCACAGCGGAGGTTCAGAGTTACCAGATAGAATTCAATTCCCCTGGTGGACCAAGAAGGATTCTGAGAGATACTAAGGTTCTCGGAAAGAGACTCCAATTGTGTGCCATTCAGAGAAATACTGGAAGATGTTTCAATGTCACCAAGGTCGCCTTCGGCCACCTGAACTGAACCGACATCAAGAGTCCAAGAAACGCTCTGTGCCACACCTTGCAGAGATGTTAGACCTGCAGAGAAATCTTTCACTCCATCAGCGGGCAATAGTATGCTAACCGCCTTGCTAGAATTGCTGAACCAAGACATATCATGAGAGAGAGCACCTGTGCTTAGGCGGTCTTGCCAACCCCATGGGCCGATTCCAGGGTCGCTCAAACTCCATTCCTCCACCCCATCGCGACCAACATCAATCAGTGGATCCAAAGCCATTCCACCGGTATCGAGATCGACTCTGAACTCAGTCATGGACCATGATCCTGAACCGACAACTCGGAATTGGACAGTATGGGTTGCATCTACCGAAGTGACTCCATTATGAGCCAAGGCAACCCACTCCGCCCCATCTAGACTTACCTGCAATTGACCTGCGCCCCCGATTGACATAGCGGTATTCAAGCGTGCTAGAGGCCTTTGCAACTCGATTACAGGGCCAGTGAAATTCCCAGTTCCCGCGATGGCACCATCATCCCAATAGGTGTAGGAATGAGTCCATCCTCTGTCACCGGGGTCGTCGTGGAATGAGTAGACCATTCTGCCAATGATATGGATTCCATGC
>CAZGIY010000048.1:0-10971 GCA_964526445.1 uncultured Candidatus Poseidoniales archaeon | reverse complement strand
GAAGAAAGTGAAGACGATGGAGAGGAAGTAACCTCCGCAGATTCCGAACAAGAGGTTTCAGGCGAAAAGACTGATGACGAGGGAGAAGATGCTTCTGAGAGTGAGGATGAATCTGCAGCGGATGATGGAATTGAAGAATTGGTCTGTGAAATCTGTGAAACAAATAATCCAGAAGGTAGCGCAACCTGTTCGACCTGTGGTTTCGTATTCTCTTGATTACTGTTAGTTCTTACCCCACACCGGCCACGAGGATGGCTGATTTTGGTCTGCTACAAGCAGGATAACTGGTATATCCAATCCGTCTATGGCTCCCTTGACATTGTTGATATTTACAGGGACTCTTCCTTCGACTTGCAGATCGACTGCTAGCCAAATGCCCGGATTTTGGTGAGTCCATGCAGATAGTTCTGCTTTGGCTGCTTCGAAACGATCATTAGGTCTCGATTTCAGTAATTCCATTCCCCAAGGTACTTCTCCATAGGAGGTAGTCCAGCACCAGACTCTCTGTTCTTGTGGAAGTTTGGCTAATTGTGTTAGGGCATTGTCTTCACTGGCTACAACCGGTTGTCCAGGTAAGGGCATCTCCTGCAATTCGATACTATCTTCTTCAGAAACGTTCTCCAAATTTGGTTCAGGATGTGTTTTTGGCAACTTTTCTGTAGATATGTTGGGAGTGGGGTCAGATACAACAGAAGTTGCACTTGCGCCTACTTGGAATGGCAAGTTTCCATTCTCCATTTCGTCGAGTTCCTCAATTTCTGCTTCAGGCAGAACCTCTGGCTCAGGAGTTTGTATCGCAGTAGTAGCCAAATCCCAATAATCAGAACTTATCCAAGAATCTGAATCCACAGTTTCGGGAACCTCCTCAAATGGTTGACTCCATTCTGCTCTTGATTCAGGAGCATCCAATCCAGAACCAGGCATCGATATCTGTAGTCTGTTATCAGTATCTTCCTCTTCTTCTTCAAGAAGCCCCATACCGAGGTCGATTGCTTCATGGACGATGTCATCTTGCACTATTCCTGCCATCGCTTCTATAGAGCCAGAAGGAGCGTGGACATCAGAGAACGAGGAAGATGCTTCTGAATGAGTTGAGGCTAGAGATGGAACTTGTTCTGAAACTAAAGGTGCGCACATCTCTAGGACCGAATGTATCTCCTCAGAAGTGCTACCACCCTCGACAAAAGCATCAAGCAACCTTTGCCAGGCAATGTCTGCCTTGCGTCTAGCTATCAAAGCGCGTCCAATATTGGCTAATGCTTCATTGGTCCTGTAGGAAATCGCCATGCAGCGTTCGAAGGATTTCAAAGCCGCTTTACTTCGTCCGGTAGACAAAGCACAGTTTCCAACTAACATGTGCAGTTCCCCGGCTTCCTCCTTTTTTCGAATCGCCTTTTGCAGATGTGGTAAAGCAGCCTCATATCTTTGCTGTTGAAACAAGATCCGCCCCAATTTTTCGTGTAGTTCACTGTTTTTCGGATGCACGCGAACTGCCCTTCGCAATTCGGAGATTGCGTCATCGTGCAACCCCATTTTGGCTTGCGCCTCGGCCATGGCGATGGTCGCAGAAACCGCATCCATGCTTTGCAATGAACGTCTCCGGTGAAAAGATGTCGGAGCGAGCATCTAGCATTTCCAAGTCAACTCTTCTCAAACAACCTTATGCGGCGTAATCCAACGGAAGTAAACATGGCACAGGCTGGAGCAGCACCAGGGCCCCCCGCCCCACCGGGTGGTCAGATGATGCTGATGCTGTTCTTCATGCTCCTGATGATGCTCTTGTTGATGAATGAGGGGTTCAGATCTGGTTTAGCCGACTATGCGGATCCCTTGCTTGCACCGATACTTCCTGAGGAGAAATGGTTCGTCATCACAGTATTCTTTATCGGTACTGTTTCGATGTTGATTAACACCGTTTTGCGCAATTTCTTCATCGATCCAATCAAGCAGGCACACATCGGTCACCGCATGTCACAGGTGCGCCGAATGATGAATGAAGCAACCTTGGCAAGAGACCCGATTCGCAAGGATAAGGCAGCAACTCTGCAACAACAATTGATGCCTGAACAGATGGATGTACAAATGGGTGGAATGAAGCCAATGATGTTCACCTTCATCTTCATCATTGCAATTTTCGCATGGGTTGGAGAGGTTGTCAGTGGATTCCGTGTCGATTACGTATCGCTTCCATGGAAACAACACTGGAACATGAGTACCGGTACATTTCTCTTCTTCCCGGCTTGGATATGTGTATACATATGCATGTCTGCACCCTTGGGTAGAGCGGTTGATAGGCATATCAAATTGCTGAGATTCAAGTCCCATCCCGTAGTTCTTGCAGGCGAGAAAATACCTGAGCCTTACCTACATCTGATTCAAACCAAAGAAGGTGCTTCGTCAGGCAAGGGAAGAGGTCGCAATAATCAGCGCAAGACAAGAAGCAAGGCCAAGAGTAAGAAGCAAGTTGGTAAGTTGATACCTACTGCTATTTCAGCACGCACGCCTCCTCAACAAGGGACCATTTGCCCTGAATGTGATGGAGATGTCGTTGAGAGAGCAGGAAGCGGTGAGTTGCGATGTTCTATCTGTCGGCATCAGTGGAAGTGATGCATTGCCTCAAGTTACTATAAGTGGCCTAGCGGGAAGTGGTACCAGTACATTGGTCGAAGGTCTATGCAATGCCAAAGGATGGGAATATCTCAATGGCGGGATAGTCTTTCGTTCAGAAGCGGAACGTAGAGGTATGGAGTTGAGTGCATTTGCTCAGTTATGCAGATCTGACCTTGAGGTCGATAAGAGACTGGATGAGGAGTTGCAGCGTCATATGCTGAAGGCGGACGGGCCGCAGATAGTTGAGAGTCGTCTAGCAGGATGGTGGGCCTATCAACTGGAACTACCGGCCAAGAGAATTTGGTTGGAGGTTTCACTCGAGGAGAGAACACGAAGAGTTGTGCAGCGTGAAGGTGGGGATTTGGAATTTCGTAAGCAAGAGATTATTCACAGAGAGAACGAAGATTTGCACAGGTTTCATGAGTTGTACCGATTAAATCCGGCTGATATGACGCCTTATACTGACATTGTGGAAGCAGATGAATTGAGTGCAGAAGAAGTTCTTTCTATAGTATTGGAAATCATTGAGGGGGTATCAGATTGACGAGAATCACAGTTAGCCAAGCGAGTACTTCGGCTGAGCATGGAAAGAGGCCAGAAGCACGTACATTGGAAGAGAGGATGATGGCTGGAATCATTCTTCTTGACAAGGCTGCTGGACCTACTTCGCACCAGTTAACTGCATGGGCCAAAGAACTACTGGGAATAGAAAAGATGGGGCATGGGGGGACTTTGGATCCTTTTGCCACAGGAGTACTTCCTTTGTTACTTGGTAGATCTATGCGTTTGACTTCTGGGTTGCTCAGTCATTCAAAGACATATGTCGCGGTATTGAGGGTTCATGGTGGAGTTGATATGGAGCGTATCGAAGCTGCTGTAGAGCAGCAACGTGGCCGCATATACAACGTGCCACCTGATATTTCTGCAGTCAAGGTTCAAGTTCGGACTCGTAGAATAGATGGGCTAGAGATTCTAGATGATGATTCTGAACATGTTGTTCTTCAAATCGATTGTGAAGCGGGGACATATATCCGCACAATGGCTAGAGATATCGGATTATTGATCGGAAAGAAGACTGAATTGGTTGAATTACGTAGGACTGCAAGTGGAATATTCTCGATAGAGAATTGTGTTACAATGGAACAACTTGCTGATGCTTGGTGGTTGTACAGCGAGAAAGGGGATGAGTCTGCTATTACTCAAATGATTCAACCGATGGAATTGCTGGTTTCATCGCGTCCCTGTATAGTCATCAAGGATGGTGCAGCAGCCAGTATTGCACATGGCGCTCCATTGTTGAGGCCAGGTATAGTAAGCATGCCAGATGACCTCAACCCTGGAGATGAAGTTTCTTTGGAATCGATTAAGGGAGAATTGGTGGCTACTGCTGAAATGTTACTTGGCAGTCAGGAGATATTATCTATAGAACAAGGAGAAGTTGCTCGTTCTACGGCGGTATTACTACCTACAGGTGTCTATCCAAGACACAAGAAATAATCATGCCTCAATGTATTCTTCATATGTCCATTCATCGGTCTCGATGCGGATTTTCAATTCGCTCATATTCCCACACTCCACCCTTCCTTGCAATCCGAGGATTGCTGGCCCCCACAGCCAGAAGAGTACCCCTTTGTGAGTCCAGCCACTTATGATGGTTATCCGTAATTTCGCGTTTATCCGCCCTACGGTGCTTGATTAATGGTCCATCCCGCATCATTCGATTTTGCGGATACCTTTAGGTGCAAACATGAAGAAAATTGCGATAATCGCCATTATTGCAGTAGCGGTTACTGCAATTGTCAGGTTGCCTTGGTTGTTATCTTCATCAGTTTCTCTTATCTCTAGTGTATGATCGAGAATTATCGTCAATCTAACCGCATCGTCGTCGGCAGGAACTTGCCAGTCACAAATCGCTCTACGCAATTGACCGGGGGTTATCAAATCGATAATCGCAACATCGAAAGGTTGCCCATCAGCAAGACACTTGATCGAGATAAATTGTGCATCTTCTTGTCCATCATTTCGCACCCAGCCGACGACCTCGACAATATCTCCAGATACGACTTCTTCTGTATTCCCGTCAGCCTCCACACTTTCTACTAGTAGATCGGGAAGTGCTTGAGATGTGACTATGATTTCTCGAGACGCTGTAAGTTCGCCGTCACTTACAGTAATTGTCAGGGTCCATTCTCCAGTGGTTGCAGGTTGAATCTTTATCCTCTCCCCATCCCATTCTGCCCAAGAGTAATCCATGGATACTGTCAATTCAGATTCGGCATCATCAACATCTGAAAATCCAATGTCAAGGTAAGCTGCTTCTAGAAGTGAAACGTGAATCTGAGGTGGTAGGTTATCTAGGATAGGAGCATCGTTTACCGAGTTGACAATAATCGAGATATTCTGACTCCATGAATTCCTTTCAGCAAGCCCCGTTCGGTCCATGACAGAAACCATGACCGTGGCCTGGCCGCTGGCTTCGGGAACTAGGCTCAAGCGAATCTGGTCTTCTGAGATATCCGCAACGAGGATGTCTTCATTTGTGGAAACTGCAGAATATTCCAAGTCTTCGACAGCAGTCAAATCATCGCTACATGGTATGCTGATGAATGTGCCCCCTCCATCTTCATCAAATTCAAGTTCAGAGGGTATAGAGCATACAGGCGGCTCATCCCAAGAGATTTTGTAAGCACCATCGATTTTCAATGCGGTGACTTCGACGACCAACGACATTGGCTCGCCATCGTCATCCCAGGCGAAGGCAGAATTAACAGAGAGAGTCAAAGGTTGGCCCTTGGCGGGTAAGACATTTCCAACCTGTACAATATGTTCATTGCTTCCAGTAGAAGAGAGGTATTGTCTAGCCACCATGTTTCCGGAAATTGAGATTTGAACCAAACTCTGATTGGCAATGATTCCAGAGATATCTCCATGTATATTGAAGGTGATAGTTAATGTTGGGTCATTGACGTCAACTCTAACCCGTTCAAGGCAACCATCTTCGACATTTGCTTTGACTTGGAGGTAAGCCATTGCAGGAAGTATTGATGCGAAAGTTGCCTCTTGCCAATCAGTCCACTGTTCTGCATTGTTCGAAGCTCGAACTTCAAGACTTCCACTCCATGTTCCGGCATCAGACAATCTCCCCCAAGATTGCATGTGCGGTCTTTCAACAATTTCAGAAGTCCAAGTTCCAGTTTGGTTCTCCAATGCCAGCAGCCCGCATGTGGACAAACTCAGGCCGTCCCATTCCCCAAGCGTGAAGTTAAGATCGAATACAGGGAACTCAAGGTCTGGTATCTCAATGCTGGCTGCGGATGTCTCCAATCCCCAAGATGCCTTGTGGTGAACTACTCTATATCCTGCAGCATCGACTTGCAATTGAGAATCATCTGTGCCGCCTACGCTTACATAGTCTAGAGTCAATTGGGAGTTTGCAATCTTATCCCAATCCCAATCGAACTTTTCGCTGATATTCAAGTCCCAATATGGCGAGGACATTGCATCTATTCCAGAGGTGGTATGTGCCCATGTCTTGAGCAGTTCACTCTGCCCATCAACGGAAACAGAGAATCTGACTGAATCCTGAGTAAGTTGGTCGGGAATGGCGAATGAAACTACGAGATGAACGCTCTCAATCTGTGCATCATTGGCTGCACTGACATCGAAATCATCAACAATGATTTCAGGACCCAATGTCCACGAATAGGTTTGGTCAGGGGCGCCAACTGCTCCTCCACCGTATTCTGAGACGTTATCTTGAGCCCAGAATTCAGATGTTTGAAGATTCATTGTTCTACTATGAGTGAAGGAAATCTTGGAGTCGGCTGTCATTGCGGTGGTATGTTCGGCTGCGCCACCAGTCCACCCCTTCTCGGAGTTAAACTCCCACGAGTTATTTGATAGAATGCTGGAATCAACAAGGTCCCAAGTCTCCAATGAATCGACAACTCTAGCCTGTGTTGAAGGAAGACATACACAGGGCATGAACAATGCAGACAGCATCAGCATGGCTAGCGCAGTATGCTTCATGTCCATACTCCCGCAGCATCAGGACTTCAAACCCTTGGTCCTATGTATAGGGACATAGCGAAGTCGCGCAACCTTCAAACAGAATACTTCAGTCGCCGCAATACTCGATGGCTGTGGTAGTGTAGGGGTTAGCACGGTAGGTTGTGGTCCTGCCGGCCCGGGTTCAATTCCCGGCCACGGCCCCATCGATTGAATCACTGAACGGCATGTTGGCCAAAGTGTACGAATGCACTATAACCAACAGTCCATGGCGGGGCCGTGTCTACTCAGAGTCCTTGTGGTATCGACGATATCGCAATCCACTTTCCTCGCATCTTCATGGACATGAAGGATTTCGCGCAGATGCGCGGCGCCGATTATGGTAAACTGAACAAGGGGCTAGGGTTGTCAGGAATGGCAATTCCAGATGTTCACGAAGATACCGCTACGATGGGGGCAAATGCAGTCTCACGATTGATAGACCGCAATGGCCTTGATCCTCGTCGAATAGGGCGAATGTATCTTGGTACTGAATCGGCACTAGATGGTGCCAAACCGACTTCTACCTACATTCTAGATATGCTCACCCAAAGATATGAGAAACAATTCTCAGAAGATTGCTTTCGTAACTGTGATGTCGTGGATATGACCTTTGCTTGTATTGGTGCGGTTGATGCCTTGCACAATACTCTTGATTGGGTTGCTAGAGGAGGACCGGAAAAGGATCGAATCGGAGTAGTGGTATTCAGTGATAACGCCAAGTACGACCTTGAATCCAGCGGCGAATATACTCAGGGTGCCGGAGGTGGAGCATTACTGGTCAGGCACAACCCTCGTTTGCTGGCTATTCCTGATCGCTGGGGTGTTTCAACAACTCCAGTGCATGATTTCTTCAAGCCTAGGCGCGAAGTATCGATATCGTCTGTAATCAGCCATGTGTTGACTCTTGCCAAAGAAGCAGGCGCTAAGATCAAGGATGGATTGGCAGAGCGTATGGTCAAACATCTTCCAAGTTCAACTGTTCGAAGGATGGGTATATTTGCACATGGAGAAAAAAAGGTGCAGGTACATCGAGATGAGCCGGTATTCGATGGTCAATTCAGTAATCAGTGCTATCAAGTTGCAGTCAAGGAAGCATTCAGGGATTTCTCAAAGAAGGCGGTTGAAGATGGCCGATATGTGCTAGAGCATGACCTGGTTTTGACAGAACAATGGGCTCGTATTATCATGCATCTACCATATGCTTTCCAAGCAAAGCGCATGTTCCCCGATGTATTCAGACATGACCGCAAGTTCTCAGAAGAGTGGAAGAAAATAGAGAAGTCATTGGGTCCAGTCCCTCATATAGAAGACTTTGAGGATATCCCCGAGGGGGAGGCTGAGTTCCAGAAATCCGCAGATGCTTATCGACGCGCTATCTCTAAGACTGAGGAATACCAATCATTCCATTCTCAAAGAATCGAAAAAGGTCAGCGTGCATCAAGTTTGATCGGTAATCAATACACAGGTTCGATTTTCCTAGCCATGATGTCAACATTCGAATCTGATTATGAGGAGAACTCGTTTGAGGGAGGGGAATTCTTCGGACTTTGTGGTTACGGTAGTGGTGCCAAGGCCAAGGTGTTCGAGGGGGTAGTTGCTCCTAGATGGAGAGAAGTAGTCAGCCGTTGGCGTTTGTTTGAGCGATTGGCCGGACGAGTAGCTATCGACCAGATTACCTATGAAGAGTTGCATAAGGAAACTCGTTCTTCATCAGTCATTGCTCCAAAAGGAGAGTTTGCTCTGGTGGAAGTTTCTGGAGAAAAGGGAAATTTGGAAGGCGCCCGTTCCTATCTTTGGGTGGAGTGATCAGGACATCTTGTCCAGTTGTTCCAGAATGAACGCCATAGATTCTGGATTTGCCTCTTTGTTCTTGTTTGAAACTAGAGTCCGGCCAACAACGTTGCACCCAAGGTAAGAGAACTGCATTCGCATCACTGAAATCACACTATTTCCTCCACCTCCGCTATGGGTGGAAAGAGCGACTGCTCTGCCATTGAAGAGGCCTCGAAAATCATCCCCGTGAGTAGATAGCCATGCGATTGAATTGTTCAGAGTAGGGGGCATGGCGCCGTTGTATTCTGGAGCGCAAATTATCCAAGCATCAGCCTGCCCAAATATAGCCTCTAATTCTGACACTCCTTCAGGTCGTCCTTCTTTGTCAAGTGCAGGGGTGTATAGAGGTAGGTTGGCAGCACAGAGGTCAACCATGGACATTGTGTGACCTTTTTCCGAACCTACTCTGCGCCAAAGTTCAGCCAATTCCCTGTTTTTACCGTCTGATGCAGCGATGACGAGAATCTTGACCATGGTTGCTGATATGGATTCTTCTAAAGAAGATGAGGGCAAATGGCTCTGATTTAGAACAGGACAAATCGCTCTCTAAAGCATAAGTCCTCAGGGAATCATTATACCACCGTCAGTGTCCCTGAATATCGATTGGGATGCACTCACCTCAGCGAAAGCAGGAATTCTCCATGAAATGTATGTTGATGGACATGATGGAGAAAGAACTCGAAAAACAGGGAGATATAGCGCGAGCAGAACGGCAGAGGAGATTGAACCCTGCAAGAGACAAAGCAGATCACAGTAGTGCTGCTGCATTGGTCATCTCCGAGATAGAGAAGCCCGTAGAAGAATCGCCACCAAAGCAGATGATCGCCTTTGATGCCTCAGTTAGACATACAGATCTGGCACGTAAGCAAAAGCCACGCATCCGTCGAGTTGTCAAATCAGATATGACTGTGGCAGGGCTATCGAACAGGGCTGCTAGGCATGATTCCAACGTCAGAGTGGGTGATTCAAGACCTCTAAAAAAACGTAGAGTACGAATGACGTGAGTCTACAACAAAAACGAACATTCTTGATGCCCACTCGGGTGGGCGAGACGTCCGGAGGGGTTTCATGGCTACTGATATGTTCAATCCGAGCGATGAACATCTAATGATTCGCGAGATGGTCAGGAACTTTGTTGAGGAGCATGTTGAGCCTCAGGCTTTAGAATATGATCGAGATGAGAAATTCAATCTCGAATTGTTCAGGAGCCTTGGGGAATTAGGACTTCTTGGCCTAACTGCTGATGAACAACATGGTGGTGCTGGGATGGATGCTACAGCAGCGGTCATTGTGCACGAGGAATTGTCAGCCAGCGACCCAGGTTTTGCTTTGGCTTACCTTGCTCATAGCATGCTCTTTGTCAACAATCTTTCAGTCAATGGTAGTGAAGAGCAGAAGGCAAGATTCCTACCCGCTGTATGTACAGGAGAGAAGATTGGTTGCATGGCAATGTCGGAGCCAGATGTTGGTACCGATGTCCTTGGGCTCTCTAGTACCGCTGTGCGTAATGATGCCGGTGATTGGGTGATAAATGGTAGAAAAATGTGGATCACTAACGGTTGTATCGATGAGGATGGAACTCCTGCGGATATTGTCTGGGTCTACGCAAAGACAGGTGTTGATGAACGTGGGAGGCCTCAAATCTCCACCTTCCTTGTAGAAGCAGGAACTCCGGGATATTCGGTCGGTCAGAAGATAATGGATAAGACTGGAATGAGGGCTTCAAATACCGCTGAATTAGTCTTCGATGATTGCCTTGTTCCTGCTGAAAACATGGTTGGTGAACAAGGCAGTGCGCTTTCACATATGATGCGAAATCTCGAACTTGAACGTTTGACGCTGGCTGCTATGGCAGTAGGAATTTCAAGGCGTTCTTTACAAGCAATGAATCGCTATGCTGATGAGCGACAGGCTTTCGGTAAGGTGATTCGGGATTTCGGACAGATTCAGAGACATATCGGTGAATCTTGGGCCGAATACAGGGCCATGCGCGCCTATCTCTATGATACCGCTAGGCGAATGACACTTGGAGAGAGTGGACATCGACTCGATAGTGATGGAATCAAATTGTTCGCAACTACCGCTGCCAAGAATATTGCAGATAGGGCAATGCAAGTGATGGGTGGATACGGATATGTCGGCGAATATGTTGTCGAAAGATTGTGGCGCGATGCAAAACTTCTGGAGATTGGAGGAGGTACAATCGAATCTCATCAGAAGAATATCACCAAGGATCTAGCAAAGGATCCGGATGCGATTCTCCGTTAATCACGATTCATGAGCAGATAATTGCATTGAAATGATACAGTGATCTGATGTCTCTGGCTTGAGGTCACAATCGATTGAGTAGGAATCGACATATTCTTCGACACCGTCTAAGCCAAAGATAATTCGATCATAAGCGCAATTGCTAGATTCAGCAATGTTCGTTGATGCTTCGTCTGGGATAATCCACTGATATTCATTTCTGATGGATAA
>CAZGIY010000047.1:0-11000 GCA_964526445.1 uncultured Candidatus Poseidoniales archaeon | reverse complement strand
GCAATCGATGGCAGCCATGCAGCCCATGCCAGCAGCGGTGATTGCCTGTCGATAACGAGTATCTACCACGTCTCCAGCCGCAAACACACCTTCTACGCTGGTCATGCTGAAATCCTTGTTTACAATGTAGCCATGGTCATCGGTCTCGACTTGGCCTTCAAGGAACGCGGTAATCGGTTTGTGCCCAATGGCGATGAATGCTCCAGTTGCAGCAATCTCTTCCGTCGAACCATCACGTGGGTCTTCGAGAAGTGCTCCAGTCAAACCATTGTCATCGGATAGCCAAGACTTGACTTGACGGAAAGGAAGAATCTCGATCTTCTCATTGCTTCTAGCCCGTTCAAGCATTACTTTGGATGCCTTCCAGGTGTCTCTTCGGTGCAATAGTGTCACCTTCGAAGCAAATCTTGTCAGGAATGTAGCCTCTTCCATTGCCGAATCTCCACCACCGATGACCAATACATCCTCGTCCTTGAAGAAAGCACCATCGCATGTAGCGCAGGTTGAGATTCCTCTTCCTTTCTGTTCTGCTTCATTCTCTGCATCTAGCCAAATCGCCTCGGCACCAGTTGAGATGATGACTGAATGAGTGAGGTGTTCATCTCCTTCAACGTAAACCTTGAATGGGCGCTCAGAGAAATCTACTCGTGCGACATTCTTGTCATGAACTTCCAATCCGAACCTCTCTGCTTGTTGTCGCAGTTGCATCATCATCTCTGGTCCAGTGATTCCTTCAGGGTATCCAGGAAAATTCTCTACGTCGCTGGTCAACATCAACTGTCCTCCAGACATGTAGCCCGCGAACATCAATGGTTCGAGCATCGCTCTAGCAGTATACAGTCCAGCAGTATAACCAGCAGGTCCACTACCGATTATGATGACGTTGCGTACCCCTCCAGACATGATTCTATGCTGACGGGTAGATTCCTTGAAGGTTGGCTTGACATCATCACCGGTGACCGATTCGACAGTAGGCATATAGATGGCGTTCTGTTCAATCAAACATGGATGTATTCAGCCATGCCCTTTGGGGTAGGCATCTGACCTATCGCAGGGTAGATTGGAGATTGGCTGCAGCAATGGGAGTGCTGCCAGATTTGTTCGCCTTCGTCCCCACTACAATATACCGTATTTCCAAAGGGCAAATCGCGCAGAAGATTGACGAGAACACTGAGACTTCCGACCTCCCAGCCATGGCTTGGGATTTATACCAGATTAGTCACTCATTTATCTGGACCTTTGTCTTGTTTTTACTGATATGGGGTTCATTGGAGATACGTTTACGCAGAATTGACTCAACAGATAAGTTGCCGGTTGGAAAGTGGTTAAAGACTTCAATGAGCCCAAGAACTGCTGCATTGTTCATCATCAGCCCTTGGGTTTTCCATATTTTTCTCGATATTCCTACGCATACCATCAAATTCTTCCCGACACCTTTCTTGATGCCTCTGTCAGACTTCATGGTGGATGGTATTGCTTGGTCCGTATGGTGGATTTTGACAATGAACGCGATTGCATTGATCGTAGTCTGGTGGCTACTCAAGAGAAATGAAAATCAGAGGACCGCAGCAATGGCATCGATGGCCCCTCTGGCATGAGGTGCTAGACGAGGCTCAACATGCTCTGGTTCAGCACCAGGTCCGATGATTCCCAGTCCGATTGGTTTGTCAAATTCCAATTGTAATTCAAGTATGGTTTTGACCACTGCTTGTCCCATGACAAGTCCATGTTGTGTCTCACCTTTCTCGATGATTCCTAAACAGGCTGCTCCATCGATATCATCTCTTGATATCAAGCCCTTAATGGCGAGAGGAATCTCCATACTTCCGGGCACCCAAATGATTTCTGCGACCTCTATACCGAAGTCTTGAGCGCGGTTTTTTGCCACTTCAAGCATCACCTCCACATTCTCCCGATGATATCGAGCGCATACCAATGCAATTCGAGTCATGTTACTCACCTGCCCGCATCATACGTTCAACACTATCGACGACAGCCTGTGTGCGCGAGTCGAATTCAATGTTCACTTCATCTCCCGGTTCTTTGTGCGAGAAACGAGTTCTGGACAGGGTCTCCGGAATCAATGCAACCGAGAAACCATGTTTATCTGGGTCAACCACGGTAAGGGAACAACCGTCGATTGCGATGTATCCCTTGGCAATGACATATTTCATCCAATTCGAATCAAGGTCAAACCTCATCATCCCATCTTGCCAAGATGAAATGGTTGCTGTGCATGAAACATGTCCGGAAACATCGTGTCCTCCGATTTCATCGCCAAATTTAGCTGCTCTTTCGTAATTTACTAGATCTCCTGCTTGCAAAGAGGAGAGGGTTGAGACTTGCATGGTTTCTTCGACCACATCAAACCAGATTTGCTCCTCTGTAAATGAAACAACGGTTAGGCACACTCCATCGATAGCTACGGAGGCACCTTGTTCGAGACCTTCACTTTCTGGAAGTAGTATGCAAAGCGTTCCATTCTCAAATGAGACCACTTCGGCCATTCCTTGCACTATCCCAGTGAACATCTCTATTCCTCGTTCGGTGAATCACCATTGCTCAATTCAATGATACGGGAGATGATTTTTCGAGTGCCGTCAAGGTCATCGTAAAGGCCCTCTACTCTAGTAACTTCGATTTCTGTGAACCCTCTTTCTTGAAGTGCTGCTTTGATACTCGCTTCAGCATGGTCCTGATCGTATCCCAAGGCGATGATATCTGGCTTTACTAGTGGAAGTATCTCAAAGATGGATACGTCTGGATGATTACCAATGACCGCTTCGTCGACCGGTTTTAGCCCCTCTACCATCCTGCGTCGTAAATCGTGCCCAGTCACAGGTTCGTGCTTTCGCCTACGAACGGTTTCATCGTGTGCAACAACAACAATCAGATGTTCTCCTAATTCCTTGGCCTGTTCGAGATAATGCAAGTGGCCTGCATGCAAAAGGTCGAAAACACCGACTGCCATGACTCGAGCCATCATTTCACCCCGTTGAGGATATCATGCCCGGAGACGAAAGGTATTCCTCTTTCCTCAGCCCATTTTCTGGCATCTTCTACAGTTAGTGCCTTATCCCCATCAGGTTGCAACATCTCGGCTCCAATGACTACTGCTTCCATCGATGCTGCTCTGGCCATCGCCACCGCTAATTCAGTATGGCCTTGGCGATTGGCAAGCCCACCTTCTGTCTCTCTACAAACTGGAATATGTCCTGGCGTCCTGAATTCGGCACCAAGCCGTACAGCAGCGTTGCTACCATCCTCTATGCACTCAAGGTATAGTTCGGCAAATCTTCTGGTCGTCAATGAACGATCATGGTCGGTGATTCCGGTGAAGGTATCTCGGTGGTTCAAAGACAAGGTGAAAGCGGAGCGAGAATCATATTGTAGATCATTAGTTATCAGTTCGGCAAGAACTGGATATTCTTCAGTTAGTGCAGAATGAGTGTGCAGGTCCTGAAGATATGGTAAGCCGAACAATTCAGCTACTTCATGCCCGATGGCTAGAAACAACAGCCCACCACAATCCTTGCGTAATTGTCGAATGGCGGTTGGTGTAGCAGCTCTTGCTGGGAACAAAAGATCGGTCTCTCCCTCTCTCCATTCGGCGTCAAAAACGCAGATTGGCAGGCCTTGCGAGAAGGCTGCTATGGCGGCGTCAAGGGCACTCATCATCAACTCCGAACTTAGTGGATGCCATGAACCCCACGGAGATGGGTTGAAGAGACATGGACTGTACTGTTGACGTATGTTCGTACTCATGCAGCAGCATATTGTTTTGAATGGTCACCCTTTCCGCCGGAAGGCCGCTGATGCGGAGGCGCTGTTATGCCAGTGAAGATGGGACCTGCAGGAGTACCTCTTTCTTGTAAGGGTAGGACCATCGTTGAAGGTATGGATGACGTTATTTCTCTTGGTTTAGATACCATGGAGATTCAGACTGTCAGGATGGTTCAACCACATCATTTTGATCAATACTGGCAGGCTGGAGTTTTGTCTCATAAGGCCGAATTCGAAATGAACATTCATGGCCCATATTATGCGGAATTACTTGGGGATCGAGTGCAAAGAAACAGGGCTCTATCAAAATTGGAAACTAGCATGCAGGCTGGAAAGGTGATCAATGCTAGGCATATTACTACCCATGTAGGACCTTATTGTGGATACGCGCGCGGTAAAGATGCCAATCAGCAAGTAGCCAATGTCTTGGCAGGAGTAGTCGAGAGATCTGCGCAACTTTGGGAGGATGAGACTGAATATCCTGCCTTCCCTTGGCTTCAGGATGGAACTCCGATGAAAGTGGGTGTGGAGACCAGTGGAAGACAGGAGTTGTGGGGAACTCTAGAGGAAGTCCTCGAAGTAGTAAATCACGTTGAAGGCACTGTGCCTGTACTCAATATGGCACATATTCACGCACGTGGCCACGGCCGTTTGAAGACAAGCGAGGATTATGGCGAGTTGTTTGATCAGGTAAGGACCACCATTGGTACCAAGACTTTCTATTGCCATTTCTCTGGTGTAGAGCATCGTATGGGTAATGCACTGCATTATACTCAAATCAAGAAGAGCGATTTGAATTTTGAACCATTAGCAGAATTCCTAATCGAAGAAGGTGATTGGTTAGATGTCACTATAATTTCTGATTCACCTTTGTTGGAACATGATGCGATGTATATGTTGCAGCACATCGAGCGCAGTCGACACAAGCAGTTGGAACGTAAGGCTCGCGAGGACAGGCGCAGGGCTTTGGCAGCTCAGGCTGGTTTGTCTCCAGAAGAGATGGAGGCTCGTGAGAAGGAAGAGAAAGAGAAGCGTTTGGCAGCTCAAAATGAAGCCGCCAAAGCCGAACTTGAGAAGACCGAGGCTGCAACAGAAGAGAAGAAAGAGGAAAAACCTGCCAAGAAGGCCGCTGACAAGAAGGCCACTAAGAAGAAGGCTACCAAGAAGGAAGAGAGCATGTTTGAAGAATCCGCAGAGGATGATGATGACCTCTTCTGAGAATCTTTGCTCCGTAATCGTTGAAAGGGCGGCCCCGCTCGATTGAATCCCCAGGGACGGTAACTCAGCTGGGAGAGTGCCAGACTGAAGATCTGGAAGTCGCCGGTTCGAGCCCGGCCCGTCCCACTTAAATCACTCATTCAGGACTCACATTCGTCCTGCCATCAGTTCGGTTTGCTTCGAGTGTAGATGATTCAATCCGATAGTTGCCAAGTCGAGAAGGGCATCATTCTCTTCTCTGGAATAGGTGGCCTCCTCGCCGGTGCCTTGGATCTCAACATAGCGCCCATCGCTTGTCATGATTACATTCATGTCAACATCAGCGTTGCTGTCTAGAACATAGTCTAGATCAAGCCAAGTATCTCCATCTATCAGGCCAACACTGACCGCTGCGATATCATGAGGCATTACTGCAAGTTCGTGAGCAGTTGCATCATCTCCTGTCAATGCTGCTGGTTTGTATCCGGCTTTGCTTTGTTCAGGAGTTGGTCTTTTCTTGGGTGGCAAACAAATTCCATCGGCGATCAGCCTGCGAATTGCTAGACGCAGGGCGATGCTGGCCGCAGTGATTGAAGCACAACGTGTTCCTCCATCTGCATTTAGGATGTCACAGTCTACATTCAAGGAGATGGGCCCCAATTGTTCAAGGTCTACTCCAGCGCGTAGGGCTCTAGCAATCAGGCGTTCAATCTCAAAGGTGCGCCCTTTGGCCCCCCTCCTCTCACGACGGAATCTAGAATCGGTGGAACCTGGAAGAAGGGAATACTCAGCATTCACCCATCCTTTGGTTGCATCCCTTGGGAACCAACCTGGCAAGCGGGCGTCCTTGGAAACGCAGACCAGTACGACGGTATCTCCTTGTTTGTAGAGAATAGATGCAAGAGCATTGGAAGTGAAATCAAAATCAACCGATACCTCTCTCATTTCGTCCGAAGGTCTGTCTGTCTTCATGTCGGTCTTGAATTTCGCCATGGGGCGGCGACGCCCCTTCCTCAATCAATGCTTCGCACACTCAAGTTGAAGGATTGGGCCCCCTTGGGCCGGGTATGGCGCAGCCCGAACCGGTTATCTGTGCAGTTGCTCGTACACCTATCGGCAAATTTCTTGGAAGCCTTTCGAGCATGAGTGCGGTCGACCTTGGTATCGTAGCAGTAAAAGCGGTACTTGAGAGGTCAGGAGCAGACCCTTCCATAATCGATGAGGTCTTGTTTGGGCAAGTATTGCAGGCTGGTGCAGGACAGGCTCCGGCTAGACAGGTTGCGCTAGGTGCTGGGTTACCTGATTCAATTGCAGCTACCACCATCAACAAGGTCTGTGGTTCAGGATTGAAAACGGTAATGATGGCTGCCACATCGATACGCGCAGGAGAACATCGTTGCATCATTGCTGGTGGAATGGAATCTATGTCTGGATCTCCTCACATGGTATTCGATGGGCGTGGCCGGCGTCGTCTCGGAGGATTTGAGATGGTAGATTCATTGATTCATGATGGCCTTTGGGATGTCTACAACGATGAACACATGGGTAATACTGGTGAAACTGTTGCTTTAGAACATGAAATCAGTAGAGAGGATTCAGACTCTTTTTCGGTGCGTAGTCACTCATTAGCGGCATTTGCATGGGACAATGGTTGGTTCGATTGGGAAGTTGTACCCGTATCGGTTCCTCAGCGTAGAAAAGATCCGATAATTGTTGATAGAGACGAGGGATTCCGTGCAGATACTTCAGTCGAAGGTTTGTCTTCATTAAGGCCAGCATTCGACAAGGAGGGTCAGGTAACTGCTGGAAATGCAAGCCAGATTTCAGATGGAGCGGCAGCGGTTCTAGTGGCTGATCGAGAATTGGCGGAAGAGATGGGTTGGGAAATCATCTGTTCAATCAAGGACCATGTGACTAGTGGGGTAGAGCCTGCTAGAGTGATGAGTGCACCTATTCCTGCCATTGAGACCCTGCTCAAGCGTAATGGTTTGTCTGTATTGGATGTGGACCTCTATGAACACAATGAGGCATTCGCCGCCGCTTCATGTTCAGTGTTCAAAGCAATCGATATTCCAATTGACAGATTCAACGTTCATGGAGGTGCGGTGGCATTGGGGCATCCCCTCGGAGCCAGTGGTACACGTTGCCTGATTACCTTGCTAGGTGCTATGCGTCGAATCGATGTAAAGAAGGGAATCGTAACTCTATGCCTAGGCGGAGGTAACGCCGTCGCCATGTTGGTTGAACGCTGAATTTTCGAATCAACATTGATTGTATTCAAGGTCAAAAGAATGCAAATCACGACAGTAAACCATGATCTTCAGCGATGTCTGATTGTCCAGGCAATACCGATAACACGTCGTCAACCGCTAGCCCAGTCGCCTTTGTGATGCGTTTGGCAAGTACTTCCTTACGTTCTCTTCCCGGGCTGAGTCGGGCCCACCTTTGGCATATGTTTGGAATTGAATCAACAGTTCCGCACAATAGTAGTGGAACCGAATTTATGCATACCAGTCCTATTGCTAGATTCATTTCTACATCTCTCATCCAATTTCTTTTTCCGCGAATAACAAATGCTCCACGCCCAACATATTCTCCGGTTTCTGCAGTTTTGGTGACCTGTCCTGGATTTACCCAGAACACCGCTCCTCCGGCTCTACCAGCATTCCATGCGCGCGACCATGCAAGTGCCATCGATGCAGATTGATTCTGTGCTTCTTCACTGAATTCAGGAACATCTATGTCGTCGACTAGTCGCAATGCAGGAACTCCTTCAGGTAGATTGACAGGAGGATGTTCATCAGGAATGAAACCTGCTTTGAGTTTCATTATTCCAGATGCTGCCCCATGTAGATCAGCGTGAACGTAACGATCATCACTACGTAGGTGCTTTTTCACCAACATGTCATTTCCTTTGGCATCCTTACCTGCAATTAGCAGATGTCCACCATCAAGTATCGACCAACGGTGATTTTCGAACCACAGGCGTCTTGAACGACGTAGTCCCGTGACTTTGCCGCTTTCTTCCGCTTCTTTCTCAGTCTTACGAGCCTTGTCCAATTCTTTGCGGGTTTTTATCAGGGCTTCTTTGGCACCGATGCTCTTTTCTTTTTGCTTGCGAGCTTTCTCGAACCAGCGTTGAGCATTTTGATGCACAGTATCGTCGAGGTAGATATCAACTTCTGGACCTCTGGCTGCATTCATATGGTCTGGAAGGACGATTCTCAGAGTTCGCTTTGCAGCATTGCAGTCTTTCAGCCACTTGGTTTTGTCCAATTGTGCTGCCACATCCTCCCAACCGATTCGTTCCACCGCTTCTCTTGTCTGAACCAATATTCCGTCAACGTGCATCCAAGCATCGCGGATAGCATGTCCTAAGTTCTGCATTCTTTCAACTTCCGAATCAAATGTTTGCAGAGCTTTTTCCTGTTGAGCCAATCTTCTTTCAAGTCGCTCAACTTTACTTCCAACCTTTCCACCGCGAGCCGATGAAGATGCGACTTCGGTCTCTTTGCGGGCCAATGCCATAGCATCATGTGCTCCAAGCCAAGCATCTACTGCTTGATTCAACGAAGTCATTTCCAGAAGTATTGATGATTCGTGCTCAGGAAGTAGGACAGGGGTTGCTTCAACTGCATTTTCATTGAAGAATAGATCTCTTGCCTTGGTGTCATTTTCGTCGATTTCCTTGAGACCTTCTTGTTTCAGAACCAACCATGCATTTTCTGATTCAGAAAGTTCTCTTAGTAACTCAGCGAGATGATCGCTCAGAGCCTTCACTTGTTCTGGATTTTGTGCCAACTCTTGAGCAGGTATCGATTCTTCCACATCGGCAGCCGCACATATGGCTCTAGCATAGATTCCACCTAGGTTGGCTTGTCCAGCCAAAGTGCGAACTACTTCACGGTCGCTTGCTTGCAACAGTTCTCCCATGGCATCTTCATCCAATTCATGTGGGTCGCAAGCCTCGGGTGGGAATCTGTAAGTCTCCCCTTTTTTCAGAGCGCGGCCCGCATATGTTGCGTGGGTAAGTGGTTGAATGATTGTGAATGATTCATCAGCAAGGATGATGTTTCCGTCGCGGAAGCATTCGATGACTGGATGCCTCGGGCCGCCCTTTGAGTCAAATGTTAGTACGAGTATTCTATCGAAACCATGTTGCTCAACTTTCTCTAGTCGCGCATTACCTAGGTGCTTGCGGAGCAGCATGGCGAATGGACTGGGTTGACTCGGCATCGGTCTATCTCTCTTTGAAAGATAGATCCGTTTACCGCGCACGATAACTAGGTCTTGTTGCACACCTTGCTTGGGATTGATTCTCAGAACCACTTGCTCATGATGAGGTTGGTACGCCTTTTTCATCCAGCCTCCGGCGAGTTTACCCAATTCACAGGACATTCGCCTGAGGTCGAAACCGCTCATCTGTTCGCGCATTCATTCGCCTCCTGCAATCGTCCAATTATCGCCATCAGATGAGACCTTGCCCTGTCTTTGCCAAGCCAATAGGTGAGATAGAGTCTGCTGGCGAGCCAACATCGGATGCGCCTGTGGAGTATCTGCATAGGCTTCAAGTGCAATAGCCGCTAATTCCCTTTGTCCGCTTTGTAGTATCTCCAACACTTTGTCATGTCTTGCTTGACGGTGTTCGATGTAGTGATTGATTACTTTCTGAGGTAGTGGGATTACTGGACCATGTGATGGGAAAATCAAATGTGGATCGATTCTCAAGAGCCGCTTCAACTGTTCGATGTATACTTCCATCATTCCTTCTGAGGGTGGAATCAAGATAGTGCCGATTCCAGCGACCATGTCGCCTGCCACTAATCCTGCATCATTCAACAGGCAGACGTGTCCGGGGCAATGTCCTGGAGTAACTAAGGCATTCCACATTACCGCACCATTAGGATGTGAGAGGACTATGATATCAGCATCCATGATTATTCGATTGACATGTCCTGAAAGGGCAACTGCGGTATCGTGACTGGCCCAGATTTCAGCATCTGACAAAGACTTCAGCATCTCGATGTCACCGAGGTGATCAAGGTGTCTATGCGTGAATAGGTAAGCGATCAATGACCCTCCTGAATCTTCCATACGCTTCAGTGCTGCCGCTATTTTTCCCCTTCCTTCCTCGGTTCTGATTGCCGGATCGACAAGAATATGTTCTCCCCCAGGCTTGCCAATAAGATAGGAATTTGTCGTAGTTGCAGGTGGTAAGGTAGCGGTTGGAACAGGGATACATTCGACTCCACTTGCAAAAAGGATGGTCTTCTCTTCGGGACTACGTCTAGCCATGTCTTTGGCGAGTTCTTGCACATCATCGAAATTTGGAATCATTTCAACGAACTCTTGCAAAATGGTCACCAAAGGAGGTGGAAGTTTGATTTGATGTTCATTCCATTCATCAAGTAAAGTCTCAGGCCTATCCCAGCGGAAGTCATCAAACTCGGTTTGATCCTCTAGAACAGGTTCCGGAATATCTCCAGTACAATGCATGAACATGAAACGATTCTCAAACCTCAAGGCTGCGAATTCAGGGGTTGTTCTACGCGTCAATTCGATGAGGGCTTTTTCTGCAAAGGGTAAATCTCCTGATTTGACTAATTTCATCCATTCAGATTTGTCTTTGAGCACCTTCTTCCTCAATTCGGATTCGACTGGTTCCAATTTTCCAGCAGATGGAATACATAGGCCCATTTCCTCAAGCAATTCTCTGTGCATCCCAGCATGAGTCGCTGCCTCTATGGAGTCAGGCATTTCTCTGAGGGATTGAATCAATTCGACTGCTTCTCGATCTACTCTACTGATTCCCCCTCCCGGAAATGCCCAGTATCCAGGAAATGCTGGTAGATTCTCAACTCGTCTCGCTAACAAGACTTCTACACCTTTTGGACCATCTCTAGTCAGCATCAGTGAAGCGCTTGGGCGCGCCTCGCTGGGGCTTGTATCGAGGACTGTCATGCCCTCGGGAATCTCGCTCATCGCTCTCTCGAAGCGCCCTCAGTCTTCAAGCCTGTTCA
>CAZGIY010000046.1:0-11112 GCA_964526445.1 uncultured Candidatus Poseidoniales archaeon | reverse complement strand
CTGTGCACTCGATCAAAAGGGTCGTTTTCCAAACGGCCGGCGCGTGGATCTCGGCTCGGACTGGGCGCCATCGAAGAGGCGGTGCAAAGGGTGTGCCATGAAGCCTACTACCACTCAATCCATAGATATGGACCTCTTCCAGGGACTTGGTAGAACATGGCAATACCTCGAAGAGCTATGCAAGAGATGGGGTTCCAATCTTGTTGTTTACTCTGCGATGCGCGTGATGTTGCCGGCACTAAACGCTGTAGAAGTTGTATTGATAATCACTCAAAATTACGAAAAAAGGTAGATGGTCTCGGTTCAGAAAGTCCTCTTGCTCAATTTGCCCTTGAACTATTACAGATGATTTCATCTCCACAAAGGTGGGATCATGACGAGGTGCACGGTGCTGAATTGAGAAGGTTACAAGTTCTAGCAGGTTCATTGGCCCCTCCTGCGAAACAAACTACAACCGAGGACATAAGCAATCTATTTGCAGAGCAGGCCGCTAAGGAAAAGGGGTCTGTAATCCAAAAGGTGGCTAATAGAAATCCTTGGAAAGAGCGTCCGCCAGATGCTGAACAGATTGAACAGTTCGGTGCAAATCTGCCTGTTGTTGAGGATTTGATGCCGGGTGCTAGAACAAATCCAAATCGGCCAATTCCAAAGGTGGATAGATCTGACCGAGTTGGGGAAGATAGGGAGTTGGTTGATTCGGTAGCATCTAGAGTGGTGGATGATGATTCATTGGTTGAAAAAAGAAGTGAGGCGAGAAAGGATTGGGACAAGGCTTTAGATTCGGTTGACGAAATCTTGGATGGAAAGGAAGAAGATAATGAGGATGATTTAGATTTGTAATCAAAGGTGGTCTCCGAGGCCACTGAGTGTATAACTGACCCTTTGTGTCCCCTTACCTTTGGATTTTTTACCTAACAATCTAACTTCTCCGATTTCTGATAAATTACGCACATGTGTTCCCGCGCAGGGGCATAAATCCACATCCTCTCCGATTCTAACAACGCGTAATTGCTTAACAGATGAAGGTAAGAGGTCCATATTTGTCCTATCAGGGGGCATGATTCGGTTGATTTCTTCTCTAGTCATGATTCTGCATTCTACATCGAGTCTGGATTCGATAACTGAATTTGTTTGAGTGATTACTCTGTTCAACATTTCTTCCTCGAATTTAATCGGGTTGAAATCTATTCTACTTCTATCATGATGAATTTGGTTTCCCACAGTTCTAGTTCCGTGAAACATCTCGTAAACTATCCCCGAAACGAGATGTTGAGCCGTGTGCATCCGCATGTGAGCATGTCTACGTTGCCAATCGATACTGCCTTCGATGGTTTCTCCGACCTGTAAATTCTCTACCGTCTCTAATCTGTGCTGGACTTCATCTCTTCCACGCACCTCAGACACTTCGGATTCTCCTCCGTCCCAAGTTAATTTTCCAAGATCCCAATTTTGGCCGCCACCAATTGGGTAGAATAGAGTGCGGTCCAAGATCACCTTGTCTTCTTCAATCGCCTGAACAGTTGCTGAAAATTCTGTCTCGTAGCAAGCCTCTATGGAGTCCATCCACAGTTTCTCAGTGACCATGTTTCGGCGAAAGGGGGTGTGATGATAATCTTGCTCAAAGGTTATTTCTCACATATTCAACAGCATTGTGGAAAATTGCCATGCCATCCCCTTCCCAAACTAATCGTTCGGCTTCGCGGTCTCTAGCCAGACGGTTGCTTTCTTCAGTCTCTGTCTCATCACTAATGATGTGGCCGAATGGAGAGGGGGGGCGTTCTATGTCGGGAATTTCTTGGCGGCGGAAATGGGGGTGTAACCAACGTGCATAGATCGCTTCAGGGTGCGGCATTAGACCAAATATCAATCCAGTAGGATCGCTGATTCCAGCAATATTTCTCATGCTACCATTAGGACAAATTGGGAACGGTAGGGGGTTGTTTGTGATCCCCTCTCCGGGTGAAGTAGAGGGGTCAACATATCGACATACCAATTGTCCATTGGCATCTAATGAGTCAAGAATCTCTTCAGAAGGGGTAACAAATTTCCCTTCTCCATGCCTTACTGGGACTTCCATTCTTTCAATGCCTTTAGTCCAAATACAATTACTATCTTGGTTGAAATCCAATGTCACCCAACGATCTTCATAACGGCCACTATTGTTCAAAGTAAGAGATGCTGTCTGCTCAAAATCTGGTATTTCTTTACCGGGTAACAAACCTGTCTTAACCAGTACCTGGAAACCGTTACAGATTCCAATAATCGGTTTACCCTCAGCTACAAATTGAGACAACTGTTCTCTAAGACTGAAGCGCATTCTATTTCCTAGCAACCTACCGCTACCAAGGTGGTCTCCAAATGAAAACCCGCCAGGAACTGCAAGAATGTGGAATTCAGAAAGGTCTCTTTCTCCTGAAACAAGATGGTTGACGTGTATTCTTTCGGGGTTTGCTCCTGCAATCCTGAATACTGCTGCAGTCTCATGATCGCAATTTATGCCGAAGCCCGTCAGCACTGCAACATTTGGCGTATGAACCATCAGAAATCACCCCGGGGGAATGTTTCTTTCCATGCTTCTGCAGCACTTTCAACATCCACATCAAGCAATGTTTCTTCGCCGTCTTTGATGATTAAATGACTAGAATCGTTTGTTTTTCCTAATTCAACATAATGATGCCCATTCATTTCCTGTTTGAACTCTTCGAGTTTTTCAGGCATTACTGCTACGATGATTCTGGCTAGACTCTCACCATACAATCTGGCCCATCTACTCGCTTGTCCAATATCAGCAATATCGATGCTGGCCCCTTGTCGGCCACCAATACACATCTCGGCTAATGCTACTGAAACGCCCCCTTCACTACAATCGTGAGCGGTTGATACCAATCCTTTGTGAATCGCTTTAGTCAATGCCTTGTATCTCGATAGATTAGATTCGATATCATGTAAACGTGGGACTTCCCCGCCAATTCCTTCGGCCCTGTTTTGCCGGCGCAACATGTATGCAACTTCGTTTGCTCCAAGTTCTTCTCTAGTCTCTCCTAAAATGAACAAATGATGCCCAGTATCGATTAGATCGCTCGTTATTGATACTCTAACATCCGGGTGATTACCAATTAGAGAAAACAAAAGAGTTGGTGGGATGCTGATTTTGTCTTTCCCTTTACCATAGTCATTTTTCATTGAATCTTTACCACTAATGCATGGAACGTTGTAACCAGTACATGCTCTTTCCAACTCTCTATTCGCCCTAACTAATTGGGCCAATTTGAATTTGCCATCTGGTGTCTTCTCGCTTTGAATTGGGTCTGGCCAACAATAATTGTCACAACCAGCCATCTTACTGGTGTCCACGCCGCTGCAAACAGCATTTCTCACTGCTTCATCAACAGCTGCTGCAGCCATTGCTCCTGCGTCGATATCAGAATATCTCGGTGAAAGGCCGCAAGATACTACGAAGCCTTGAGGATCGCCGTGGATTGGGGCAAGCACTCCTGCATCGCCTGGGCCATCGCAATTCTTGCCAACAAAGGGTTTGACTGCAGTTTGGGCAATTACCTCATGATCATATTGTCTGACCAATGTTTCTTTGCTAGCGATATTTGGTCTCCTCAACAAATCTAACAAAATTTCGTTATGATCCGCTTTAGTTGGAGGTTCAAAGGGTGTGTTTTTCGGTGGCCTCCATTCACTTTGTAATTGTAGTTGCGGAACTCCATCGTGTAAGAAAGTCAAAGGAAGAGATGCGACTGTTAAATCTCCATATTTTACATGAAACATACCTGTGGAAGTGAAATTGGCAACAATTGTCGCTTCGACTTCGTGTAGTTTAGCTAATTTTTCAAACGCGGCTTGATCGGATGGACGGACGGCAACCGTCATCCTTTCTTGAGATTCGGAAACCAATATTTCCCAAGCAGATAATCCACTTTGTTTCAATGGAACTGCTGCTAAGTCGATGATGCAGCCATCGGTATATTCTGCCATCTCTCCAATGCTGCTAGAAAGTCCACCTGCTCCGTTGTCTGTGATGCAAGTGATTAGGCCTGCATCTCGCGCTTCAAGAATCATATCGAGCATCTTTTTCTGGGTGATGGGGTCACCAATCTGTACTGCGCTGCTAGGGCTTTCTTCCGTTAATTCAAGGCTAGAAAATGTGGCCCCGTGGATTCCATCTGATCCAACTCTGCCACCAACCATGTAAACCAAATCTCCTTCTGCGGGATTTTTGATATGGGTCTCTCTTCCATCGGGGAGATGTCTAGGCATCAATCCAATCGTTCCCGCATATACCAATGGTTTGCCAATGAACCTGTCATCGAAGACTATTGCGCCATTCACAGTTGGAATTCCACTTTCATTACCCCCTACCCTGATGCCTGCATGGACGCCTTCAAGGACGCGAGTTGGATGAAACAGATTTTCGGGTAATTCACCTTGCCAATCAGGAGGGCCGAAACAAAAGATATCGGTGTTGGCGATTGGTCTGGCCCCCAATCCGGTACCAAGGATGTCTCTATTCACTCCAACAATACCTGTCATCGCTCCACCATATGGATCTAAAGCGCTGGGGGAGTTGTGGGTTTCCACTTTCATGCAAAGACTCCATTCATTATTCCAAGAGATTACGCCGGAATTGTCGTGGAAAATTGAGAGGAGCCAGTCGACTTCCTCTTGCATTTTTTCGGTTGGTTTCATAATATAGGTCTTGAAAAGTGAGTCTATCTCGCTCGTCTCTCCGGTTTCACTGTCATGGTGCTCAATTTTTGCCGCGAAAATCTTGTGTTTACAATGTTCTGACCAAGTTTGGGCCAGACATTCGAGTTCCACATCGGTTGGGGCATCTGGGCGCAAACCTCTAGCTTCCCTCTGGACTTGGATTTCAGGGTCTCTATAATGTGATTGTATCGCTTTCATTTCCTCTAAACTCAATGCGAGTATTCCCTTTTCTGAAATCTCCAATAGTTCTTCGTCGCTGACTTCCAAATCTATAGTAGAAGGGGTGGTGAATTCGGTCTTTTGTGGAGTTGGAAAATCAAGAATGGGCAGGGGTGTGGTGGAGTTTCTTGTATCTGCTACTTTAGCGATTTCAATCAGGGGGTTGTGAAGTTGTTTTGCAAGCCAATTTAGATCAATATCTTCACTAAGGCCATGAAATGCGTAAGTCATTGTTGTTGATATCGCAGCGCCACCGTCCAACTCGGGGTGTAGGGTTAGAAGGCCGTCTAAAGCCGCACTTCCGGGGTTGTCAGTAACTCCAGGTTTGAAACCAATACTGATTACTGCATCTGGCCGTTGTGGAAATTGTGAATCATCTTCAAGAAGAGGAGAGTTACATGTTGCGTTCTCGATTATTGGGTCAGCAAATAATACATCTAAATCTTCGTTTAGTGGGGTTTCACCCAACTCTGAATTGACTAAAAAGCCAACAATACTCCTCACCTTATCTACTGAAATATTGTGATTATTGAAGAGTGAGCGCCTAATAACTTCACCTCTGACGTCAACCATTCCGGGCTTTGGGGTGACTTCGATACGGTGCACAATTGTTGACAGCCCCAGCACAACCTGCCCCGTAGGGGCAGAAGGTTGTGATTGAAGGCCGTCCATGAAGGCTTTCATTCTCAATTCAAGGTAATCCAACGAGTTTGCGCAGACTTGGTACTACTTTCAACAAGGGTACTGCCAACCCACCAGCCTTGCCGGCCTTCCCTGAATATTGTTTCAAAGTTTGAGAAATATTCTTTGAAACAGATGTCCGCATCGTCCTTCCTTCGATGACATCTCCTGCAGCATTCTTTAGTCTCACATGAGTGTCGAATACACCTTTGCCATTTGGTTGCATGGAGAGCCATAGCACGGATCCTTTGTCAAGCGAGTCTCCAATGACATCTATCAAGTCTATTTTTTGATTGTCTGAGATAGATAGGGATTTGCTCTCTGGTGTTTTTACGGTTTGTTCTTTTTCGAATGTTAGTTTGATCGTTTGACGTTGTGGTTCGAGGGATGGGGAAATGACTTCTACCTCATACGTTTCATTATCATCTATCAGGGAGGCGAGATATATCAAAAGGTTGATCTGATCGCTTGATGTTTGTCTATCAACCTCCGAGTCAAAAATGAATGTGGAGTTTTGTAAGTCTTCTAATTCATTCATGAAAAGATGTTCAAGGCGGTCTATGACTAAGAAAAATGAAGGGATATATTCTCTAGTTAATTCTAATAGATGTTGAATCATCTTCATATTGAATATCTCGTGGGAAATTATCTGATTAGCTGATTCTTCTGAGAAAATCTCGCTAAGTTCTGATTGTACTTGGTCATCGTCTAATACTCCTTCTTGATTCATATGATAGAGAAAAATGGTTTTCTCAACCGCCGCTACTTTGGATATTCCATCTTTTACTTGAAGCGTGGTTTCTCGAATGTATTGATTCCATTTGCTGGCAAGGGTTGGTTCCATCATATAACGCATCATCTGAGTAAATGGTGCGGTTAACAGCGTAGGGTGACCTGATGGGATATATGTAGAAAGAAGTCCTGTTGGTTGAGATGCGTCGAAATCTTTGGTTGGATCCATCGTTGCTGCTAACCAAACTAAGATGGAAAGACCCGTGCCTACTGCTACTGACATTGCGAAAAGAAAGGGCCATGGGTCTGCTGTCGTGAATGACATTTCATTCCATGCTGATGGTGGAGTGATGAATATGGCTCCAAATAGGGTGACTAAGTAGCATAATATTGCAATTATCCCAAATATGCGATGGGAAATTGCCTGATAGTGTTCATCGCGTAATGTGTTTGAAACCTGATCATATCCTTCAAGGGATTTGAATGGTTGGCCGTTTCTTCTAGCCAACACTCCTTCTAACTCAAAATTGGCTCTTGTCAATTTCAAACCTCTTGCTCGTTTAGCAAGCAAAACCTGCCACAATACTTGGCCAATAAGAATCAAAAAAAGCATGCTTGGAAGGGTTGTGCCATTTAATTCTAAATTCAATAATGTTGGATCAAATTGGTAAATGAACCCCGCAGCAATAACTGGAATTGGCATTAATCGGTTGATTAATACTCCAGGGCCGGTATTGAATAAGAATATCTCTCGCTCTTCTGCCCGAGTTTGGTGCAATTTATCCTTTAGTGTTTCAGTTGAGGCTGCAATATCAAAGATATCTGAATAATCCTTTGACGGTTCTGAGGGGTTAGGGTATTCAGCATCCACACAGTTTCGAGGCGGTTCTGGGGGATTATGGCTTCGGTCTTACAATACGTCCTTTAAGCAAGTACCAGTGTATCCTTTCTTGGCTTTTGACACCTCTTCTGGGGTTCCCTGTGCGACTATTGTGCCGCCGCCATCGCCCCCGTCCGGGCCTAGGTCGATTATCCAGTCCGCACTTTTCACAACATCAAGGTGGTGTTCGATAACAACGATTGAGTGGCCTTTTTCTCTCAATCTTAGCAATACTTCAATGAGTTGTTGGGTATCAGATAATGAGAGGCCTGTTGTTGGTTCATCAAGAATATACAATGTATGATTATTTGCTGGCCTTTTCAATTCGCTTGCTAATTTAACTCTCTGCGCTTCTCCTCCGCTGAGTGTTGTTGCTGGTTGGCCGAGTCTGATATATCCAAGACCAACATCATTCAAAGTTGATAATATTCGGTGGAGTTTTCGATGATGTTCGAAAAAATTAGCTGCTTGAGAAACTGACATTCCCAAAATATCTGAAATGGTCTTACCCTTCCATTCCACTTCGAGTGTTTCTCGAGTATATCGTGCGCCTTTACAAACGTCGCATGTCATCCATACGTCTGGTAAAAAGTTCATTTCTAATTTTATTGATCCAGCACCCTTACACGATTCGCAACGCCCACCCCTTACGTTGAATGAGAAGTGTCCAGGTTTGTACCCGCGTTCCTTGGATAATGGGGTGTTTGCAAATATTGACCTCACCTCATCAAATGCTTTGGTATATGTTGCAGGGTTTGACCTAGGAGTTCTGCCGATAGGTGATTGATCGATACTAATGACCTTGTCTACATATTCTGCACCGATGATGGAATCATGTTTGCCCGGGATTTTATCACTTCCCTGAGTTATACGCATTAGTGCTGGACCTAATATTCCAGATATTAAAGACGATTTTCCACTACCGGACACTCCTGTCACGGCAGTCATCAGACCTAAGGGTATCATTACATCAATTTCGGCTAGATTGTTGTGTCTCGCGCCTTTGATTGTTAACCAACCATTTTCTGGTTGGAGTCGGTGCTCGGGTGTTGGAATATTACGCCGCCCAGAAAGATACGCGCCCGTTATGCTATCCTTGCATTCCATTATTTTCGTTGGTGGGCCATTTGCTACAATCTCTCCACCATCTGCGCCTGCTCCGGGGCCGAGATCGCATAACCAATCGGCTTGCCGGAGAGTCTCTTCATCATGCTCAACAACAATTAGCGTATTTCCTGATTCGGACAATTCCCTGAGTGTGCTAATGAGTTGTGCGTTATCCTTCTGATGAAGTCCAATGCTTGGCTCATCAAGGACATACATAACACCGGTCAATCTAGTACCAATTTGCGTGGCTAATCGGATTCTTTGGCTTTCACCACCAGAAAGGGTATTGGCTCTTCTATCAAGTGTCAAATAATCTAATCCTACATCATTAAGAAAAGAAAGGCGGTTCTCAATTTCCTTGATGACTTCATCTCCGATGAATAGAGATTTTTCGTCTAGTGGCTTCTTGCCCCTCACCCATGACTGAACTAGTTGTAATGAATCACAAACCGTCATTGAACTAAGAGATGGGAGGGATGTTCCCCCAACAGTAACTCCTCTTGCAGAAGGATTTAATTTTTCACCATTGCAATCTAAACAAGGCTCGTCTGTCATGAATGACATCAGTCTGTGGCGGGTTCTTTCTGAGCTTGTTTCGGTGTATGTTTTGTTCAATCTCCCCATCACCCCCATCCACGGACGTTGCATCTTGTATGTCGAGCCTTTTTCTGAACGGAATTCAAAATCGATGATGGTCGAACCTGTTCCATATAATTGAATATCCTTTTGATCGTCATCTAATTCTTTGAATGGAATATTGGTGGGTATTCCGTAGTGCTCCGCTACTTGTTCCATCTGTTTTCGATACCACCCCGGGGACATCGATTGTCGGAATGGTCTGATGCAGCCTTCGCTGATACTCGCCTCTTCAATTATTGCTAACTCCTCACTGAATCTGCGTTGAACACCCAATCCTTGACAAGAAGAACAGGCGCCAAGGGGGCTGTTGAAAGAAAATACTCGTGGACTTAATTCTGGCATGAAAGAGCCGTGGTTTGGGCAAGCAAATTCCTCACTGTAGGCTAATGCTTCTTCATCTGAATCCATCTTTTCAATGGCGACGGTTCCGCCTCCGAGGCGCAATCCCGCCTCTACTGCTTCAGTCAATCTCTGGCGGGTCGAATTTCCTATCTTCACTCGATCCATCCGAACATCAACATCGTGGCGAAGGTTCTTTTCAAGGACGGGTGGGTTCTCAAATTCCGCATCCCTACCGTTAATTCTACCATGGGTCCATCCCTGATCGACTAAATGTTGGAATAGATCAACATGGGTGCCTTTTCTATTTCTTATCGCCGGACTCCATATGGCACATGCTTGACCGGTAAACCGCCACAACATATCATCGACTATCTCCTGAATAGTTCTTCTAGCAACTTCATCACCGCATGTGGGGCAATGTGGAATGCCTATCCTAGCCCACAATAAACGGAGGTAATCCATGATTTCAGTAACTGTAGCAACTGTTGATCTTGGATTATGTGAACCCTGTTTCTGATCAATACTGATGGCTGGGGAAAGGCCTTCTATTTGATCACAGTCGGCCTTTTTCATCTGCCCTAGAAATTGTCTTGCATAGGAGGATAATGACTCAACATATCTTCTCTGCCCTTCAGCATATAATGTATCAAATGCTAAGCTAGATTTTCCACTTCCGGATACTCCAGAGATGACAACAAACTGTCCCCTTGGTAATTCAACATCTATGTTCCTCAGATTGTGGGTGCGGGCTCCCTTAACTTTGATCCAGCCTTGGTCGGCTAGACTAATGTTGTCCGCGCCGCCCATGTAATTGCTGGGTCTTGGCACCGGTTATTCAATGCATGTTATCTTTCATCAGAATGTATTCTTTTCAAAGATCGGGGGGGGTTTTGAGAAGAGTTTCATTTCTTCCCCATTCGGGTGAATGAAAAACAATGAGGTCGCGTGTAACATCAATCGTTTTGTTTGGATTTTTGAGCCATGTACTTGATCGCCCGCAACCGGGTTGCCCCTTTCGGCCAATTGCACTCGGATTTGGTGTCTCCTTCCCGTTTCAATTTTCAATTCTACTTTGCTTATTTCAGAATTTGTGTGGAGGAGTTGCCAATGAGTTATTGCGAGTTTGGACCCCTTACTCCCTTCTTTAGAAATCCATACGCGTAGATTCTTATCTTCAATCAACCAATCTTCAGCAACGCCTTGTTGTTGCAATGTTCCTTCAACAATTGCCAAATATCGCCGCTCAACCCCTCGTTCAGCGAACTGGCTCTGCAAGTTCTGCTTTGTTTCTTCATCCTTTGCAAACAAAATAATTCCACTGGTTTCTTTATCTAATCTATGAACAATATATCCCCATTCTTCTTCATTCTGAGAAGTAAGGTATTGCTGAACCTTTGAATGGAGAGTGTTTGTTTCCATTTTATCGGTCGCTACCGTCAACATCCCTGGCGGTTTATTCACTGCAATCAATTCTTCATCTTCGTAAATGATATCGAGCAATTTATTCTCAATTGCTGGTTTGGGGTGTATCTCAATAATTGAACTAGGTGAAACTTTTGATTTTGCTTTGAGTGCAACTGTTCCATTTACTGTTACACGTTTTTGAGTTAGCATATGTCGAAGCGTTCTATTGCTTGAATTTGGATGGATTTTTTTGAGTGCATCTAATAATTCCATTTCAGAATTTATTGTAATACTTGGATTCATTGTTTCGCCTCATAAAAGAATGACATCTATTTTTTGTCCTGTTTTTGCAGTTGTGCCGGGGGCGAGGTATGTCAAAGCGTTGGCTG
>CAZGIY010000045.1:3676-11228 GCA_964526445.1 uncultured Candidatus Poseidoniales archaeon | reverse complement strand
CCCAGTCTTGCAGCGGTTCCAGTCGCTTGTGCCAACCAAGGTCCGTGTCCTGCACCATCTAGACCGAGCAGGCGAAGCAGTCGCATGCGTTTGATGGCTGGTATACGGTTCAGCACTGAAGGTGGCAAAGGATCGGTGTCTCTAGACCAAGGAGCGTGCCAAGAAACGATACGGCGTTTGCCCTTTCTTCTCGTCAACCATAATGCGGCCATTCCTCTGATATCGAGCGGTAGTTCTAGTTCCATCCCATCCCCGGCCCTCTGATTATCGGGGGGTGGTAGTCACTTTCCAACGGGGTAATGCCGAAAGTGAAAGTGTTCATTCTTCCTCAAGAAGCGGTAACGGCTTGGGCTTACACCATTCAGGCCACCTACTTCGGCCATGTGAAAGTGAAGAAATGTCAACGCTTCGCAAAGCAAGTAATACCGATTCTCGATCAATCGTCAAAGAAAATAATGAGACAAGCCCCTCCATGGGCAATGGCTGTGCAGGGTCCTGCCATGGATCCCAATTCCAGCCATGAGGCATCTGCCACACCAAACTCAAGAAATCTGTACCTTCTATACTGATGCCGCTGAGAATCAATCTTCCCTGCCCGCCTAATCTCAACTCTCCTAATTCCGCAGGAGCCCACATCGAATGGTGCTGAAGCCATGTCCATCCTGCCTTCTCAAGAACCTCTCTTGACAAAGGATTCTGCCTATCTACCGGCAATAACCAACGTCCAGAGGCAGCGGCCAAGGCCTGAGAGGCTCGCGCAGTCCACCATAACCACGAACCAAGAGAGAGGAAGAAGAAGATGAACCAAAAAGGATCTGAAGGGTCCAACTTGGAATCCCAACACCACCAGATAGACATCAGCTTGAATGAAGTTATTCCTATGTTCCAGTAATCGGTAAAACTCTTCCAAACAAATGCTGAACTGTTGCTGACAAGACTTCCAGATGTCAAAAAGAATGCAGTCAAGAATACTAATAATGGAGCAGATAGAGAAAATGTAACACCAATCCAAGGAGACCAACCTCTTTTTTCATCGAAGATGAAGAACAACAAACCCAACGCTAGGAACAAGATTGACCATGCTACAGGAAAAAGAAATCTGATTAATGCAGGATGCTCACGCTGGCGTTTCCAGCCTTTCCAAGAGGAGGGAGGGTCGAGGTCGTATGCACTACGGATTGCGTGACCTTTGTGCATTCTCTCAATGCGCGCCCTCTCCCTGTCTTCGCCTTCACTCTTGGGCGCTTTTGCAGCCCACCAAATAGGGTCACCATCTAGGAATTGACCCTTTTGTCGAGCCATTGGACCTGCGCCGGCCATACCTCCCGCTCATGGCTACTCGTCTTCAGTCCTGCTGAAGTGCCTCATGCCGCAGATGGAAAGCCATACATGCAAGCGCATCAGCCGCTTACCATGCGACAATTGCGAGGCATAGCATGGATGATGCTTGCCCTACTGCTGTTGCCGCAGGCCAGCGCTTGCCTTGATACTGAACCACAGAGAATATGGGAGAACCAAGCACCACCAGCCGCCGAAGGCTTGTCCCCAGACAAGGATGGTGCGATACGCGAAACTGTGGATATCGCCGGAATCGGCCAACACACCGCTCGCTTCATGCTATGGAGAGCGATGATGGGAGAGAACCTTACAGAAGCGCAAATCAAAGAAGAGATCGACCGAGCGATGATTGAAAATGGTTCCAATCCCGATTGGCCTTCTTTTGACACGATCGTTGCAAGTGGACCCAATGGAGCCATACCTCATGGAGACCCCGAGAATCATGGTGCGGGCCCAAGAATAGTCTCTGAGGGAGATGTTGTAGTTGTTGACCTTGGAGCACGGGTCGATGACTGGGTTTCAGATGTCACGCGCACCTACGTTCTGGGCGAGCCAACCGAAACTGAACTGGACGCATACATGACGGTCTATGAAGCACAGAACCTGACCTTCCCGATAATCGAAGCAGGAACACAAGCATGGACTCTGGACAACCTTGCAAGAGAGTACATCAAATCCAAAGGATATGGGGAATATTTCACCCACAGCCTCGGGCACGGATTCGGAGTTTGCGTACACGAAAGGCCATTGCTCTCCTCTGGAGCGGATGATCCCCTGTTTGGCATGACATACAATCAGGATTTCCTGACCAATATTGATGCGATCACCATTGAACCTGGAATCTACATCACTGAATTGGAATTTGGTATTCGAATCGAGGATGATTTCTTGGTCAACAATGGAGGATCTGAATTCCTTAGTGAAAACATTCCACGTGATGCGGATTGGTTCATCATTTCAGAGGATGATTACGATGCTATCGAAGAAGGTGTTCCTTGGTTAGCACAAGATTCGGATGATGAAGACCCTGAGAGCAAGTCAATGCCATGGTTTGGCGCACTGTTGGAGATGTTGATGGCGGTCTCATTGGCGGCCATCTTGTTGCGCAGGAACGAATGAATTACTCACTCTTGTGCCTGAGCCAGAGGTTGCGCGCTGCATGGACCTCATCCACCCTGCCAACAGGAGTGGTGACCGGAGCATTATGCAGAGTCTCTGGGTCTTCCTGAATGACCTTGATGAAATTCTCAGCGAATGCATCCAAGGTATCTTTGGATTCTGTTTCGGTTGGCTCAACCATCAAACACTCAGGCACAACTAGAGGGAAGTATACTGTTGGGGCCATGTAACCATGGTCAAGAAGGCCCTTTGCAACATCCATTGCTCCTACGCCTTTTACATCCTTGAGAGGTGAAAGTGAAAGTGTGAATTCGTGCTTCACCACATCTGCCGGTGCGCCGTCGTTGAACAAGTTGGAAACACCCGCGGAATCTGCCTCCTGCTGAATTCTATGGCGTAAGTAATTGGCATTGAGAACTGCATGTTCGCTCATAGTCTCCAACTCGTTTCCATAGCGACGGTAGAATGCCCATGAACGAATTACTGCTCCTGAGTTACCATGCCACTGCTGCACCTTGCCAATGCTCTGTGGCGGCTGCCACCATTGATACCCCCAATTGTCTGAAGCACCAGTTGCAGGTTCGTCGATAGCCAAAGGTCTACGCTTGACGATTGGACCGGGCAGGTAGTTCAACAAATGCTTCTTGACACCGATTGGTCCCGAGCCAGGACCGCCACCTCCATGTGGTTGGCTGAAGGTTTTGTGCAGATTGTAATGCACAGCATCAAAACCCATCAAACCGGGACTGGTCTTTCCAAGAATGGCATTGAAATTGGCGCCATCATAGTACATCTGACCACCAGCCTCATGCACGATTTTCGCGGCTTCAGCAATATCTGGCTCGAAAATTCCCAAAGTGTTTGGATTGGTTATCATCATGGCCGCAGTATCTTCTCCAACTGCGTTACGCAAAGCAGCGAGATCGATTCTACCATCTTCGGCACTAGGAATCTCTACGATTTCATATCCGGCCATGGCCGCACTCGCTGGATTTGTTCCATGCGCTGAATCAGGCACGATGACCTTATTGCGATAATCCTCACCAATTGAACGATGATATTCCTGAATGCAACGAATTGCCGTGAATTCTCCTTGAGCACCTGCGACGGGCTGCAAAGTAACTGCATCCATTCCCGAACAAGTTGCAAGCATCTCTTGCATCTCATAGAATATACACAACAGCCCTTGAAGGTGCTTTTCATCTTGCAACGGATGGATATCTGCAATACCTGGCAATTGTGCAATTACCTCATTGACCCTCGGATTATGTTTCATTGTACAAGATCCAAGAGGATAGAAGCCGCTATCGATTCCAAAGTTACGAGTTGACAACCAAGTGAAATGGCGTACTACTTCGGGTTCCGACAATCTTGGTAGTGCTGGAAGTTCCTTTCTTCGCAACCTGCTAGGTATGTTCAACGAATCTTCTGAAAGTAAAGCCTGCGGTTGCGAATAACCTGCTCCTTCTGCACCACTGTGTCCATGAAGATGACTCACCCGACCACCTCCTGTGTCCATGTGCTCAGATGCCTGACAAGAGCCGAGATATCTTCGTAGGAAGTCTGGTCGGTTGTACATATCAGAAGTTCATTCTCTCGCTGTCGATACCACCTAGACATGTCCAAGCCGCCAATGATTCCGCGTTCATCCAGATAATCAAGGAGGCTGGCGGCAGTTCGGGGCAATTTAATGACGAATTCATTGTAATTGGCAGCATCGGGATACCTCAAAGAAATTCCAGAAATTCCTGCTAGTTGCTGTTTGAGGACCTCACAAGCAGCCATGTTTCGCAAAGCCAAACTGCGCATTCCTTCGGGACCGAGCAATGCCATGTGCATAGCACCCATCAAGGCGATCAAGGTCTCATTGGTACAGATATTCGAGGTTGCCCTATGCCGTCTGATGTGCTGCTCGCGAGTTGACAAGGTCAGACAGTAAGCCTCGCGCCCCTGCCCATCGATTGAACGGCCAACAATTCTACCAGGCATCTGTCTGATGTATGCGTCTTTGCAAGCAAAAATCCCGTAGATTGGGCCTCCAAAAGTGAGTGGGCTTCCAAGGGCTTGGCCTTCACCAACAACGATGTCCGCCCCGTATTCTCCAGGCGCTTCAATCAATCCCAAAGAAGTAGGTTGAACTGCGACAATTAACGCGGTATTCTCACCGATTATTTCCTTTAAGCCGGTCAATCCTTCATCGAGAATGCCCAAAGGATTTGGTTGCTCAACATAGACTCCACAGGAGCCTTTAGCCTGCGCCGCAGAATCCAAGTCAACAGTTCCATCTTCGGCGTGTTTTAGCATCTTGATCTCGATGCCTCCACCCTGTGTGTAATTGTGAATAACACTCAATCGATCTGGTGGCACTAATTCGCTGACCCATACGGTATCCTTGTGCTCGGCTTTACGATTATGAACTCTAACAGCGCAGGTCAAAGCCTCGGCTGCAGCGGTGGAGCCATCGTAAACGCTGACGTTTGACACCGGTAGTCCAACCAAGTCACAAACCATGGATTGGAACTCCCACATCGCTTGCAGCATACCCTGAGATACTTCGGGTTGATATGGGGTATATGCCGTCAGGAATTCTCCTCGATTGATCAATTGGAATACCGCACTTGGAACGAAGTTTCGATACAGTCCGGCGCCAAGGAATGAAATCCTCTCCCCAAGAGAAGTATTGGCACCCAGCAACCGTCTTGCATCGGCAAGAATCTCTTCCTCGCTCTGCGGTCCGGGAAGGGGTAGAGTTGCATTCATGCGCACCTCTTCTGGAATATCCGAAAACAACTCGTCAATCGAGGACATTCCCATCTCACTGAGCATTTCTGATTCTCTACCAAGGTTCGGAAGTTGGTCGACCATCGCTATCACCTCGTCCTACGGACGAGACTGGGCTGTTGCTGGATTCTCTTGAACATTCGTTTATCTCAATCTGATTCACTTGCATCCAAAATTGTGGGCATACCTAGACTAAGCAATCCCGACTCTTCGATATACTTGCTCAAATTAGGAATTTTTGCAGAGAGATTTTTCTGAGCCTCGACATATGCCTCGCCGAGTATCTTGTCCCATGTTGGGTTATACTTGTCCACTAATCCACAATCAACAGTAAATTCACCAAAAATAACTCCTTCAACAGAATTGAACAGATCAACTCTGATAAATGGAAGAGGAACAGAGGCGGAAATCTTCTCAGCAACTTCTGCTAATTCAGATATGTTCTCAGGCAATATTATTGAATCACTATCAGTTAGATCATTACTTATTCCATCAACTAACTCAAACTGCTCATCAAAGAAACGGTAGCGTCTTTGAGTGATATCAGCGCCTCCATTCAAATCCCGAATCAATAACAACTTCACCTTTCCATCAAAACAATAGAATTTGTAATCCACTGGAATAGAAAACGTTTCGCTTATTTCTTTCACTACTTGTTCGCAAAAACAAGTGCTACTCATTGTCGGAGAACGGGTTTTTTCATCCTCATACGTTTTTACTAACTCTTCATGGGTGAAAATAATATTTCTCATGCCATCGTGATATTTTTCCCCTGCTTTGGTTATAGAAAAAACGCCCCAATTATTGTCCCCATGATATGGCTTCAATACAAATTCCTCTGGCAATGATTCCATTGGCACATTGTGAATAGAATCAAAGATGCCAAAGAGTGCAGGGCGAATAATACCAAGTTTATCTATCAGGCTATATGATTTCAACTTGTCATTGAGGACACTCAACAACTTCCACTCTGGAATCTTATCTTTAGTTGCAATGCGCCGATTATGCATTAACTCCGAAAGCAAATGTTGCTGAGGAGGTTTCCAAGAATTGTTTTGAGAGACTGAAAATGGGCTAGTCGAAACTACATCAATTTCTGGCATTTTAGAGCAGTTGGCGATTTCTACGGACCTTAATTCAATCTTGGAATTTCTACCCCAATCCCAATCTTCACAATTGCCAATACACTTCAAAACAATATGAATATTCAGTTTCCGATCGATTGGAATTTTTGAACTTGATATGGACACTAAATTAGGATGATTCCATAATGCAACATCCTCACTGAGTATTTTTTCCCCATCCAAGTGTACCTCATATTGAATGCGGCCAATGTGATCAGGGTTGTGATAATGCGAATGAAGCAGCAAACGCAATTCATAACCAGTCAAGCAATCTTCAGGGATGTTGATTTGTTTCAGCATCTTTGCAACATCTCCTCTTGCAAGTTTTGAAGTCTTAAATCTCATACTACTTATCTCGTCATCATGAATGGTCTCAATCAAGACTTCTCTACTCTCAGATTTCTGACTACCAGACCAAAACCAAACTGGGCTGATTTTCAAACGTGTGAAAGAAGTGGCCATTTTTTCACCAAATACTGACCTGTACAACATTTCCAACAAGTCAGGCCATATTAATCATTCAATGAATTCCAAAGTTACAATATTGAAATTATCCAATAGTAACAATTTTCTCATCCGTTCAATAGGACCGTTCATGGATAGCCGGGCTGCATCGGATTGCGTTGATAATTCCATCAAATTATTTACTGACTCTAATCCAGATTACAGTGTTCAAGAGCCTGATGCTCGAAGGTACAAAACATGTTTGCAAATCATGACTGGGGAGTCAATACTTGATATTGGAATTAATCATGGAATTCTCGTGAATGCCGCCGCGATTTCTAGACAATTCAACACTATTGTTGGAGTCGACATAGTTCTGAGCCCAAATGCAATCATTGGAGAAGGTATAACTTTCCGGAAGGCCTCAATAATTGACCCTGAGTTTGTTTCTCAACGTTTTGACACCGTAGTATGCATGGAAGTGATTGAACATATTGAAGAACAGCATAACGAAACGATTCTGGAAAACTTGAGGGATTCAACGAACAGGAGATTAATCATTACTGTTCCATTTGATGAGCCAGTGCCGTTATGGTGGCATGACAAACCAGGGGGCCATCGTCAAAAATTCTCACTAGAAAAAATCCAAGATTTGTTTCCAAATGCATTGGCAACTATTGAACCGAGATGGGGAGTCGAATGGATATTCATCATTGAAGACGAATCACTGCATAATGGACAATTCC
>CAZGIY010000045.1:0-3666 GCA_964526445.1 uncultured Candidatus Poseidoniales archaeon | reverse complement strand
TGAACTTCTAAAATAGAATTGACTAGACGAAAATATCATCCGTTGACAAACCGTCACACACCTTTTCCGAATTTCTTAGCAAATCTTCATCTTTTGCTTTCCAAGTATGTTCTCCCAAATTACTTGAACGCATATATACAAAATTGTAAGGATCAGAGGCATAAATCGCATGCCCTGCATCAGTTACTCTTGAGAGGAATTCTGTATCTTCGCCTACCGACAAGTCTGGAAATGGTATTTCATCCAACAGTGAACGACGACAAACTATCGTTGGTCCAATAACCAAATCTCCGTATCTTGTTCGATTTCCAGAAAACCGAAGATATGTAGCATCTGTACCTTCATGATACATGAATGACTCAAATTTACCTACTACACTCGCATCTGAATAACTGAATGGCAAAATCGAATCAGATAGATAATTAGGGCCATACAAATCATCATCATCCCACTTAGCGATATATTCACCATTCGAACATTGAACGCCGCGATTGAATAACGAACCCAATACTTCCTCCTCAGTTGCTCTTTCAAGAATAATTTCTGGTCGATTTACTATCTTCTTTTTAATGTCTGCAAACTGAGAATCATCAGACTCCATCAAAACTATCAACTCTTTGAAATGGTAATCCTGCGAATCAAATTTTTCGATTATATCCTCTAACAAATGAGGGCGATTAGAAACGCAAATACAAGAGATCAATGATGGATTACTCACTTCTGTTTCGATACCCACTTCAGACAAAATTCTATTCATTCGATGCGAATAGGTATGGTTTTTCATCACTTCGCGATACCCCTGATGCGCCATAATCATCCTTTCAACGTCTCCATCGATTAAACGTATGATTTCCCTCTTGGCCGTAACCAATGAATCAACAACACTCAATTGATTACCAAGCATCTGTTCCATCCCCAAAGAAGGGGTGGAAACAACAGCAGTTGATGAAGCCATAATCTCAAACACTCTCCTAGAGAACATGGTTGGAGAATCAGCAACTGAATTGACATTCAGGAATATCTTGTATACACGATATGCCATGCATACTTCTTCATAAGAAAGTGAGCCTCTGATGTAATCAGCATACTTCTCAGGAAACCTGTTTCTATCTTCAGTTCCGTGAAATCTATCATAAATATGCAAGCCATGTTTCAATGCAGCGTCAATCAATAATTCTGTATCCTTCTTCCTGTTTCCGTGGTCTCTGAAATACCAGGACCCTGCAAAACATATCTCATGCTCCGGAAGTCTATTTCTTATTGGGTTGTGAATCATTGGTTGTGCTGCGAAGGGTAAGGAAAATACTCTATCATGACCGCAATCAGATACATATCGAGATATACTGTTTTCATCCGAGGTGAAAATTATATCAAAATATTTGGCAACATCAATGAAGGAATCGTAATTCACCGGGTCCTCTTTATTCCAGAATACTGTTTTGATTTGTCTATCATTGCAATAATTTAGCATCTTCTTCAATTCTCTCCCAGCTGCAGTATCAAATGAAGACATAGCGAATTTCCAATCACCAGTATGGCCCGACCATATCGATTCTGCAATGAAAAATTGAATGTCGGGGTTGCTCAATATCAATTCCCAATTCTTCTTGAACACAGGAATTAGATTGATTTCTTTTGCAAAACAATCGAAAGTGAATCTATCGAATAAACAGGCTGCAGTGATTTCTGGTGAATTCTGCGTTCTGTCACTCGGTTTCAAGATGGGGAAAAACTTAGACTTGGCAGATTCCTCAGACAAAATTCTACAATTAATATTAGCCAATCTTGAGATTCTCTTCTGGATCTGTTCGCTCCAAGGTGAATGCGGAATGGAATCTAACAAGCGTTGTGCACCAACATCATTTCCCAAACGCAATTCATAGATTACCATAGCCTTCAAGGCCATAACAACAGGAAACTCTGGAAGAAATTGATTGCCGAAATCTAGGGCTTCTTGAACATCGATAGTTTCGATGGACCTTATACTAGCAACCAATAAATCTTCAGCGATTGACAAACCTCTTGGAGCTGATTTCAAGCTCATTATTGCGTGCTGGAGAAGTGGTAGAGATTCCCCGAGTTGCTCTTCATTGATTATTGAAATCAAATATTGCTGTATTTTTTCCAAATTCATAAATCGTTTCCCAACAATAGTATAGATTTCATCGAGAATTTCCTTCTTGTCAATCAATTCTTCAGGGACTTCTGAATGTGATAAATCAGGTGCCCTTCTGAAGATTCGCATTTACAACGCACTTCTCCAACAATTTTCATACATCTCAAGCGCAGAATCAACAGAACCATCTGATTCAATCTTTCCTTTCTCCATGTAGTATGCCTTGTTACATAATTCTTTGATTGCACCCATATTGTGACTAACGATGACTACCGTCGCACCACTCTTAATCAGTGACAACAACTTCTCTTTAGACTTGGCACTGAATTCACCGTCACCAACACTGAATACTTCATCGATCAACAATATTTCTGGAGATATAAGTGCAGAAATAGAAAAACCTAATCTTGCTTTCATGCCTGATGAAAATGTACGTACTGGTTGATAGATAAAATCACCAACTCCAGAGAATTCGATTATTTCTTCAGTCCTTTCAGATATCTCTTCCTTGCTTAACCCATATATTGAAGCGCTCAATTCAATGTTTTCTATGCCACTAAGGTTCTGTTGCATCCCTGCTCCAACACCTGCCAACAAATCTACTCTTCCTTTAGTCACTACCATCCCTTCATCCGGAGGAATGATTCCAGCAATCACTCGAAGCAGAGTAGATTTACCAGCACCATTTGGACCCACTAGGCCGATGACAGAGCCTTGTTCAATGTCCAATGAAACGTCATCTAAAGCACGAAACATATTTTTCGAACCATTCTTACGAAACCTCTTAGTTAACTTCTCTTTGAAGAAACGCTTACCTTCCTTCAACAAAGGATAATCGAGAACAACTCCATCTACCTTGATCGACATCCCCTCTTCGATCATAGATACTTCACCACCTTGGATTCATTGCGTTTAAAGAAGAACATTCCAATTATCAGCGAAGAAAGTGAAAAGGCCCCTGCAACCAACATATGCCTCAGTTCTAACACGCCATAATCAGCACCAATAATTGCATTTCTAGACATCTCAATATATACAGCAACTGGATTTAACAAATGGATATCGACCCATTCGGGTGGGACATGTTCTGCACCATAAAATACACCGGAAATGAAGAAACCAGCCCTGAGAAGGACAGTGACTAATTGCGAAACATCTCTAATTCTGACTTGCAAAATTGATGCAAACATGCCGATTCCAACCGCCAACATCCCAATTCCAAGTATAGCTGGAATTAACAATAACAATGTTACGGATGGCGTGATTTTCAGCCAAATCATCATTGGTATTATCACTAATAGACTCATTACTAATTTGTACAACTGAAAACCTACAATTGATGCGTGGAAAATCTCCCTTGGAAAGTAAATCATTGCAATTAATGAAGAATTATTGACAAGGGCTTGAGTACATGCGGAGACTGTTCTTGAAAAACAAGAAAAGATCATTATCCCGATAATTACCAGCAAAGGCATTTTCGGATCAGATTGCCCCCTAAGAATCATGAAAACTGCATACAATATTGCAGTAAATAACAATGGCTCTAACAA
>CAZGIY010000044.1:0-11431 GCA_964526445.1 uncultured Candidatus Poseidoniales archaeon | reverse complement strand
AGAAGTATGCTTGTCAAAAGGATAGGTAACAGCATTCGGTTCCGGTTTCGCATGATTTCCGCTCGTTAACCCATCTATTATGCTTACTTGCTCCAAGTAACATCTACATTCTTTGCATTATTCTGAGAACCCATGGGAATTCATCTCCTTCTTTTTGATGAGGGGGCTTTTCACTGATTAATTCCATGTTGCTTGGAATCTCAAAATAGGTATCTGCAGACTCAACTATAGTTTGCACAATGGTCAACTCCAGAGTATCTAGTTTGAACAGCTTGTAGATTTCACCACCGCCTATGATGAATGCTTCCTTGGCAGAACCACATGCAGATATTGCTGCTTCAGGTGAGCGGGCTACCACGATTCCATCGATTTCTGCGCTGCGAGAAAGCACGATATTCAATCTACCAGGTAAGGCTCTACCGATTGAATCCCAAGTCTTGCGTCCCATGATTATTGGACTACCCATAGTTCTCTGTTTGAAACGCTTGAGATCTGAAGGCAAGCGCCAAGGGAGGCGCCCTTCAATACCAATAGCGCCATCGATATCGGTTGCAACGAGGCCAACCAGTTCCATTTCGACTCCTCAAACTGAAATTGGGGCGCTGATATGTGGATGGTGCTGATAGCCCCGAATCTCGATACTATCGAAGCCAAATGAATCGATATCCTTGATTTCTGGGTTAAGGCATAGAGTGGGGAGAGGAAGAGGTGTCCTAGTAATCTGTTCATTGGCTTGCTCAAGGTGGTTGAGGTAAAGATGTGCATCGCCAATGGTGTGGACGAATTCACCTACTTCGAGTTCGCAGACCTGCGCCATCATGTGAACTAGCAAACTGTATGAAGCGATATTGAAAGGGACTCCAAGGAATACATCAGCACTACGCTGGTATAGTTGGCAAGATAATTTCCCTTGGTTAACATAGAATTGGAAGAAGGCGTGACAAGGCATCAACGCCATCTGTTCAAGTTCGGCAACATTCCATGCGCTAACAATTATTCTTCTGGAACTTGGGTTGTTGCGGATCATCTCAATGGCTTGCGCAATCTGGTCGATGACATCATCATCTCCACTTTTCCAATGTCTCCATTGTTTGCCGTATACAGGTCCCAACTCGCCGTCTTCATCGGCCCACTCATTCCAGATTCGGACACCATTTTCCTGTAGATACTTGACATTGGTATCTCCCTTCAAGAACCAAAGCAATTCGTGAACTATAGACTTGAGATGCAACTTCTTGGTGGTTACCATTGGGAATCCTTCGGATAGATCGAAACGCATCTGATGGCCGAAAACAGAAAGTGTGCCAGTGCCGGTCCTGTCCTCCTTTAGGGCTCCTTCATCGAGGATTCTCCTGATTAAATCGAGGTACTGCTGCATGCGGTTCAAACCCCCTCCCTGAGGACGGTTCTTCAATGATTTGACTGAGCAATGACATTCATTCCTCTTCTAGCAGTTGTTTTTCTCTATCTCTTCGAATCAAAATGGAATAGGCCAGCATTGAACCGAGTATCACGACAACCCCGACTACAGGCAGCCAAGGTGATGAGGATCTGCTCTCTCTAGGGCTTAACAACCAAGTGAATCTCAAATCTGAATCGGCATCGAAGCGTTTCGAGGAAGTAAACAGGTCATCTGTTGAATGCGATGCTATGGTTACAGCGAAACTACGGCCATTGAACCAATCTTCATCGAGAATGTCGATATCTGCCCCAGAATCATTGAAGGCGATTTGAACCTCTGTGTCAACTTCAATCGTAAGCAGCAAATCATCGCCATCCATTCTCCATCCACGCTGTAGTTGGTTTTCAGTTACATCCAACAATGGCAACGATTCTCCGGTACTATTCAGGCTGACAGAGTTAACTCCAGAGCCATTTGCATTTATCCGCCAAGTAACAGGTATGTCCCACGAACGGTTTTCCATTGCCGTGCATTGGCTAGGTCTAGTGAACAAGAAAATCCATTTCCCATCTGAATCGCTGGAACGAGAATCATGTTCGAATTGGTGGCAGCGTTGAATCACCCAAGTGCTCCATGCTACGCCCCATGTAGTGAACCATGCATCGCTGGAAAGCAACCAGTCTTCAAGTTCTGAATCATGTCTTATTGTGGTCGAATCCACTTTGCCAATCCAGTAGAAGTTGAGCAATCCACCCTTTGCCCCTTCAGCCTTAACCGACTCAAGGTCATTCATGTCGCGTTCAAGACTTCCGCCTCTGCGTCCAAGGTTGTACCAGTCCTCATTTTGTTGGGGCTCATCCTCTGCATCATGCCAAGCGCTATCTGCAAGTTCAGTAAGGTCTCCATGTATTGGGAATCCTTGGTTGTTTATCGCTGCATGTTCGATGTAAGTAAGGCCGCTTGGGGCCCAAGAAGAGAGAGTATTATTGCCCCAGATGGAGGCATCGATGCGTTGCTCGATGTAGTTTCGACATTCCAATGCTACAGCGCCAGGGTCAGCCTGCCAAGATAGCCCAGGAATAGCATAGCAGCCAAATTCATCCCCTGCTTGTAGTCTCTCATCTGCATATTGATTATTCAACCAACCATCCTCTTCCCAAGAGGCCGCAGCCACAGGCATGACCAAGGGTTGCACACAGAACATCAACAGTACTAGCATCGCCCTGTTGTGCATGCTTGGCGCAACGCTTTCGCTTTGATGACCATACCGATGTAAACGGCTCTTTGGCCAATCGATAGCCGCCACATACAAGGCTCAGTGGATTCAGGACTGCATCATGCCGGAGGTAGTTGAAGCCTGGAAAGGTCTTGGCGACGACGTCCGCATTGATGGCACAGGAATACCTTTACCAAGTACCCGAACCTATGGTTTTCTGCAGCGAACCGTGGTCCCAGTTCTGCGTTTCTTTCTCCGCATCAGGCCTACTGGAATGGATAGGATACCGCGCAAGGGAGCCGCAATATTTGCTGCCAATCATCTCTCACATGTCGATCCAGTCGTAATCATCTCAACGCTCAGAAAGAAGTTGCATTACCTTGCCAAGGATGAGCACTTCGCCACCACGGGAGTATCGTTTATCGTCAAGGCAACGGGTCAAATCAAGACTGAAAGAGAATCAGGTGCTTCAGATGCTTTGGCTAGAGCCAGTGATATTTTATCGCAAGGACGTTGCCTAGGTATTTTTCCTGAAGGCACCCGTTCCAAGAATGCAGAAGCACCATTCCTTCTCAAGGGCAAGACGGGAGTAGCAAGGCTAGCCGCTTCGTATCCTGATGTGCCCGTAATGCCGATTGCCTTGGTAGGAACTCGCGAAGTCATGGCTCCAAAGATACACAAGATACCAAGGCCTTGGAAGAAAATGGCAATCAATTGCGGAGAGGGACTGACTTGGAATGCTTGGCTTGAGGGAAATGTGGATGCTTCAAAGGTAGAGGAAATCGTAGGCATGGAGGATGCCCCTCGCAAGCAAGAGTTAGCAGGGCTATACCGTCGTTTCACCGATGATTTGATGGACAGAATCAGGCAATTGGGCGCTCCTTGAGGGGGTCCCTTTCGATATGAACACCGGCTTGAAGCAATCTTGTCTCTGCTAGTTCCAGCAATTCAGCAATTCCTTCTGGGGGATGTACTCCATCTGGAACAAGCCCCAGCAAGGCAGCATCTACTGCAGCTAGTGTGACAAGCCCCGTGGTTCTAGCCATGGACGACCAGCCATCTTTGCCTCGGTCGATCAACATTCCACGCCACTCACTTCCATCAGTTAGTTTGGCATGGATACTCAAAACAGTCATTTCTGGGCGCTGCTCATCGAATTTCCATTCTTCCAACAGGCCATCATATGATGTGCGCTGCAACCATTTGTCATAATGCCCCGGCCATCTTAGGGTATATTCGAGCATGGTATTTGCTGATACGGTATCCAAAAGGCTTCTCAGACCATCTGTCAATCCTGCCTCAAGAGTTCCGATGCTAGGATATTCAACTAGGTGGCGGCGTTCAAGCGCAGGCAATTCAACCAACTCTCCATCGAGTTTTATCCTCGCTGGACGAGTATATTCTTCGATGACATCTGCGGGTGAGAATGGAGCCATGTATGACCAGCCTTCATCTGGTTCTGTAGGGATTCCCCCCACCATTATCTCCAGACTATCTAACTTATCTATAGCGGCAGACCAGAGGTTAGATAGCCCTGGTGCGATGCCTACATCATAGACCATTTTCCCTCCCCCTATGCTACGCGGATCTTCCAGCGTGAAGGCCAAATCTACAACAGTCTGTCCTCGGCTCAATAGGGGCTTTCGTACTGTATGGGCAATTCCCCCGGGCAACATATTGATCCAGACATCTATTCCTTGCATCCCTAGAACTTCTTCGCTAAGTGCATCGGCTTGCATTGTATTACAATCGATTCTAGCAAGAGCATCGGCAGATGAATCGATGACAAGAACATCGTGTTCACTCAGGTGTTGAGCAACAAAGGCGCCAACTAGTCCTGCCCCGAGAATCACCATCCGCGCCATATCAACACCCCTACGAAGCACTCGCTGCACTTCAGCATGGCGAAGCCTTCATCCCCTGACTTACCAGCCACGCCATAGGTGGAACCCGTGGTTGAGGAGGTACGTATCGACCCTTGGTCAAGCGCGCAGTCCACAGACTATGTCAGAATCATCGAACAATTTGGCCTACAAGGAATGGATTCCTTGCACCTTAACAACCCTGGTCTTCATCACCGCAGAGGAATCGTATTTGCTCACCGAGATTTGGATGTAGTTCTTGATGCCAAGGCTTCAGGCGACCCCTTCGGTGTGATGACTGGATTGATGCCTTCAGGTAGAATGCACCTAGGGCACAAGATGGTCGTCGATCAGGTACGCTGGTTTCAGGAGCAGGGAGCAGATGTCACAATCGCAGTTGCAGATTTGGAATCCAATGCCACGCGTGGCCTTTCTCTATCAGCAGCCAGAGAAGTTGCATTGGAGGAATATGTTGCAAATTATGTTGCTATGGGCCTTGACCCTGAACGAACCCAGGTCTACTTCCAGTCGCGTCGTCCAATAACTCAGAAGATGGGGTTCACGCTCGGCAAGAGGACCAACCTATCAGAGATGGAAGCGATCTATGGCTTCAGCGGGGATACCAATCTTGCACATGTACAGGCACCTTTGGTTCAAGCCGGAGATATCTTGCATCCACAACTCGATGAATACGGAGGGCTACGTCCTATAGTGGTGCCAGTGGGTGTGGACCAAGACCCCCATCTGAGATTAACAAGAGGTTTAGCTGCTAAATCCAATTGGTTCAATCTCAAGGCTGCCAAGAATGGTGGCTTAGTCATCGGTTTATCGGTACAGGATGACAACGCTGCTGCCTTGGGGATGGATTCTAATGGCCGCTTGAATAGAGAGAGGCGGCAGAGTCTATTCGACAAGATAAGTGCCGAATTGAGCGATCTTGGCTTTGCCGACATATTATCCAATCCTAAGCATGGTTCGATTCAGATTCCATCTGCTACTGCCAAGGACAAGGCCCGAATTCGAATGCGTTTGTTGGCTCTTGAACGGCAGATGGGAGGAATGGGATTGTTGCAACCTGCCAGCACATACCACCGATTTGCGGTTGGACTAACAGGTGGTAAGATGAGTTCCTCTGAACCTAAGACCACCATTTTCCTATCCGATGAAGCAGATGCGGTTGCAGCCAAGATAAAGCGGGCATTCTCTGGGGGGCAGTCCACAGTTGAGGAACATCGTAGGTTTGGAGGAGATCCTGAGAAGGACGTTGCTTACCAATATATGATGTTCTTCTTCGAAGAGGATGATACCTTCCTTGCCGAAACTGCGGCTTCTTACAGAAGCGGCTCTCTATTGGCTGGAGAAATGAAACAATTGTGTATAGAAAGGGCTACTGCGTGGCTTTCCAACCATCAAGAGCTGAAAGAACAGAATGCCCATTTAATCAATGATTTCCTTGCAAATGACGCTCAGTGACCATCTAGCACTGGCGGGTCTGGGCCGAGTGGTAATTCTGCCAATTCACTTTCGCTCAGCTCTCTACTTACTGCATCAGAATGCAAGATTTGCGAATGTCCACGAGGGTCGAGAAGTTCTAGCGTTGCATTTCTTGAATTCCCTTCTTTGAGTTCTTGCAAAGCCAATTTCACTTGCATGCATGTTTGTAGATCCTCGTGCATATCATCAACAGCAAGGTCTCTTGCAACCATGTCAACCACCTCAATGAATCGATTCAATACTCCTTCGACATTGCTGACATAGCCGCTTGAACCGGTTCCCGGTTTGACTTCTAAGTCGAGTTCTGGAATCCTTACGGTACAACTGGATGACCTAACGATTCGTGCGTTCAGGACATCTTCACCATCTAAGAGAATCGAGCACGCCCCAGGTTTACGCCCTTCGGCTGGAATGAAATCGGTCTGTCTCCAACCACAGGAACCACAGAGGATTGTTACCTGTGTATGTTCACCGAAATAGGGAATTTCATCTACGTGAGAGATCATCTTCAATTCGCCAGTTGCCGAACAGATGGGGCAAGGCATCTCGATATCTGACTCCACTTCTAGTCCTCCTTACTCTAGAGGTCCTGCAGCAAATGCCTCATCCTCAACACCTCTAACGCCTCGGCAGCCGGGAGGTAGGAGCAATAGTCTGCTGGTGGTAAGTTGGATAATCTGACCCTTGAGGTCACCTTCGACAAATTCGTCGAGTTGAGAAAGAGCAGTCTTGAATTCCAATTCTCTTTGCATCATTCGTCCCATTTCAACGATGACGATATCTCCATCCGAAAGCCAATCCATCAGTTGAGGCACACCTGTCAAATCCTGTAGCACGCCTCTGTGTAAGATGAAACCACCATCAGGCGCTATTGGAGCAGCAGGGTACAATCTTCCAAGGTCATGATAAAGAATGTCAGAGGGCGGCGGCTTTGATTCACCGGGCGCTCTACGACTAGGCATTTCGATGCTACGCAGCGGTTCTTGCTTGTCCATTGATTGACCCAGATCGGGTGGCTCAAGAAACATGTCCTCAGCATTGACGACCTCGCTGGTGAACGAATCGAGTGAGGATTGGTGTTCATCCTCATCTTCTTTGGCCATGCTGTGCCATTCCCCCACAGCACATGAACCTGTGGCCTTCGTTGCTGTCGTCGGGTTGATAAGCCCCCCCTGCCCGCAGAGGTATAACACTCAAGGGCCGTCGCCGCTGGCATGGCCTTTGTCATTAGGAAAGGTGATTGAATGGAAGCGATGGCTGAGCAATTCAAAACAGGGACAAGCACACTGGGTATTTGTTTCAAGGGAGGCGTTGTGGTCGGTGCCGATCATCGCGCTACCATGGGGCATTTCATCGCCAACAAGAGCGTTCAGAAGTTGTTCAAAATCGCAGACAATCTCGCCTTGACTACAGCAGGACTGGTCGGACACGCCCAAAGCCTATCTCGCATGTTGGCTGCTGAAGTTTCACTCTATGAGTTGAAGCGGGGCCACCAGATGAGCGTCACCGCAGCTGCAACTCTGACAGCCAATATCCTTGGAGGCAGGCCATTTTGGGTACAACTCCTCATTGTAGGGATGGATGAGGAAGGACCTAGCGTCTACAGCATCGATTCTGCTGGTGGTAGTATTCCCGATGATTATTGTGCAACCGGTTCCGGTTCACCCTACATGTACGGTGTTCTAGAAGACGGCTTCAAGAAGAACATGACCGAGGCCCAAGCACTATCTCTTGGTGCAAGAGCATTGTCTGCTTCTGGACAGCGCGATGCAGCCAGCGGAAACGGCATGGATCTTGCAGTTATCACCAAAGACGGATTCCGTCTACTCAGCGATGCTGAAGTAAAGGCTCTACTCAAGTGAGCCAAATCAAATTCCCCCGGCCATTATTGGCCCCGCCCGTCAGGGTGGTGATTCTTCATCACTCAGAAGGCGTTAGTGGGGAGAAGGAGAGATTGAAATGAGACTGACATTCAAGGAAGTCAAAGACAAGATCAAGAAGATGGTTCCCAAGGAACTCGAATACGATGTTGAACTGGAGTCTGCTTCGGTTGCCATAGTGACACCTACGCCGAGAGAATTCTCCAGGGGCGGACTATTGGGTAAGATCAGCAGTGCGGTCAAGCGTAGTATCGTACTAAGGCCTTCGGATGACATATTGATGGACGAAGAAGAAGCAGAGAAGTTGATCAGAGAAACTATCCCTGAAAACATCAACATCTCTGTGATTCATTTTGACAGGTGCTTCAAGGAAGTGCTGGTCCAATGCGACGACCCAGGTAATGCTCTAGGTAAGAGAGGCGCAATCCGCGAGAAATTGATGGACGATACGGGTTGGATTATCCGTATCGAAAGAACTCCTCCTCTTGAGTCAAAAACTACCCATGATATCAGAGGATACCGAAAGGCACATTGGCAGGAGAGAAGGAAACTGCTCAAGGAGTTTGGACTCAATATCTACCGCCCAAAAAGACCTGGCCCTAACTGGGTAAGGTTGACCGCTCTTGGTTCATACAGGGAAGTTGGAAGGGCATGTCACTACATAACTACAAACGAAAGTAGGGTTATGATTGATGTTGGAGTCAATATTGCTTCGGATACAGATCCAATGCCATATTTCAACGCCCCCGAGGCTTTGCCATTGGAGAAGTTGGATGCTGTTGTCTTGACACATGCGCATCTTGACCACGCTGGAATGTTGCCTGTCCTATTCAAGTATGGATTCAGAGGCCCAGTATTCTGCACGCCTCCTACTAGGGACATGATGCTACTCTTGCAGACCGATTACCTCAAGGTGACCAGTTCAGAAGGTAAGCGCCCTCCATACGAGATGGAGCATATCAGAGAATGTATGAAACACGTAGTGGATGTAGATTGGAACAAGACTACCGATATCGCCCCTGATATCAAGTTGACATTCCACAATGCAGGACATATCCTCGGTTCTTCTGCAGTTCACCTTCACATTGGAGACGGAGTACACAACATCGTTCTTTCAGGAGATACCAAATTTGAGAAGTCTTGGTTATTCGATGCAGCCAGTTGTCGTTTCCCTAGGTGCGAGACCTTGGTGATTGAATCCACATACGGTGCAGCTGGTGATTTCCAGCCAAGTAGGTCTGAGGCGACCATGGAATTACAGGACGTCATTCGCAGGACTATGAAGAGAAACGGCAAGGTGATTTGCCCTGTATTCGCAGTAGGTCGTAGCCAAGAAGTCATGATCGCCATAGATGAGTTATTCAGGTCGGGAGAGGTTGAACCAGTTCCCGTTTATCTCGATGGAATGATTCAGGAAGCGACAGCAATACACGCAGCACATCCCGAGTTCCTAACCAGTTCTCTCAAGCGTTCACTCTTACAGGATGATGGTGACAATCCCTTCACAAGCACTTGGTTCAGACAGGTGCAAGGCCGCGACATGCGTGAGTCTATAGTTCTCGACCACTCGCCTTGCATAGTTTTAGCAACTAGTGGAATGCTCAATGGGGGTCCAGTTATGGAGTACTTCCGAAATTGGGCAGCAGATGACCGTAACACACTGTGTTTCGTCGGCTATCAGGCCGAGGGAACTCTTGGACGAAGATTGCAGAAAGGATTCGGAGAGGTGCCAATGCATGTCGACGGTAGAACAGAGATTGTCAAAATCGGTTGTGAGATGGTGACCATAGATGGATTCAGTGGACACTCTGATCGCAAGCAATTGATTGATTTCATCGACCAGATGAGCCCTAAGCCGAAGACCGTAATCTGCCATCACGGAGATTATCACAAGTGCAACGAATTAGGACTCAGTCTTAGGGATAAATTCGGCGTAATTACCCATGCACCGAAGAACCTCGAGACCGTAAGGCTGGTTTGATTAAAGCGGAATCTCAAATCCTGAGTCGATAGGATCTGGCAGACTCTCTTCATTCGCAGGAGTTTCGACTTCTACATCTTCACTGCGCTGAGACAATACTCCAGCAGTGGAAGAATCAGATTCGAACGAGGTTCGGGTGTTCAACACGAGCAAGCAGATGAATAGCATCCCGAACAACAGTAGCATAAACACTGAACCACCTTCCATTCCATCGCCTGCTCTGCTTAGAGCAAGGGCGACAATCAATCCTGCGATGCCGCCAACAAGCAACATGTTCCTGGCCTTCACGGTATTCCGAAGGACCACGTTGTTCATGAACCCCAAACCCGTCCTGAGTTCATGTCTGCGGACAAATTACCCAAGCGGCGTTCGTCAAAGTCGACTCCTGGTTGGCTTATGACCGCTGTTGCACCATGGGGTGAGAATGCTGAGGACGCATTCGATCAGGGACTTGTTGAACTAGGTCTCGGAGATTGCCGATTGATCAGAGTCGAAGGCGCCATGTTGCCTATGGGTTTCGAGGCAGTTCCATCAAAACCACTGCCAATGGGCTCTTTGGTAGAGTGCCATCTTGCAGTTGCTATCGCACAAGACCGCGGTACTGCTAGTGCAGGAGTAGCATGGGCCTCTGCAGTAACTCCTGAGGGCGACGAGTGTTCAATCGTAGCAAGTCTTGTGACAGATGAGGATTATGAAGAGACAGAATCTCTTCTGAAGCGTAACCTTCAACGCAAGTTAGCAAGCCGTGACTTAGAAGTTCTCGCATTTGATGTGGCGGTTGACGAAGTCACTGCGGGGCATAATCACCACGGTGTTGCGATGGCTGCACTAATCATGCCGGACAGCCTCAATATCGGAATGGGATCAAGAGGTAGAGTGCGAGCACCACCAATAGTCAAGCAGGCCGAAGAGGGTGGTGAGACCTTTGCATCAAAGCCATCTGGGCCTACAAGAGGTTCCCTGACCAGAGAGGCTGATTCAGGAATGGACTTCTCGCTTTGAGCGAATACCTTGTATTCCCTCGTCATCCAAGCAGCGCTATGGATACCCCCGCGTGGACTGTTCTACGCTGCGCATCCTGCGGCCAGTGTTTCGCTCGTAAAGCCGGTCAACAAGCAAAATGCAGTCGTTGTGGCCTAGCAGCCAACGAGGCATCAGAAGTCGTATCGTATGCAGAGAACGTCCAACAACTACAACATGAAATCGCCATGGCTAATGTTCCCGAGGAATTGCGCGAGGAATTGGCCAGTAAACTTGCTCCACCAAAACCAACTATCTCTCACAAGGAAGATGACCCAAGGATTCTCAGGCATTGTCTCATCGATGCTGCAAAGGATGGTATCGTCGACAAAGGATCAGTACAATCTTCGCTAGCCAAGATGAATATCAGTATGCGAGCCATCGATCTACTCGACATGGCATATCAGCAGGGATTACTATTGCAAATTAGTGAAGATGAGTGGCAACTCATCGAGTGAATACTTATCACGGGACCTCGGCTCGCCGAGGCATTGGGCCCGTGGGTTAGCTTGGCCAATACTCGGGCGTTTGGGACGCTTGGACTCCGGTTCAAATCCGGACGGGCCCATCCAAGCA
>CAZGIY010000043.1:0-11650 GCA_964526445.1 uncultured Candidatus Poseidoniales archaeon | reverse complement strand
AATTTAATTCCAGTTCAACCACCCGCTGCTCCATTACCCCCTCCTCCCGCACCGATGCCACCACCACCTGCTCCTGGGATTGAGTTTCCTTCAGAACCGCCATTCTCAGAAGATCCTTTGGTAATGGACACGGATGCTGAGATACCTCCGCCACCCGAAGCAGTAGTTTCTGGTTCGCCTAGAGAAGATAATATGTCGACTGCAGAAAAGGATAATCTCCTTTCAATGTTAGATGATTGATTAAAGAGCCTTAATTCCTGAAGAGGAGGCGAGATTAGCAAGGCTGTTCAACCGCGCTACTTCTCCAGCCAACTCGTTCAATTCATCGGCTGAAGGAAGTTGATATTTATCCGGCTCTAATGGAATATTGAATCCCGGTCCGGGGATTCGGCTCAGCGCTTTTCCTAGATTCCATGAGTTCTCCAACAATCCATCTCCGACTGCAGCATTTCTACTACGTAATCTAAGTGCAGACCATTCGTTCAGTTTCTCTGCACTGGATGCTAACATCGAGATCATTCCTGCACGCTTACGTATGTCATTAACAGGCTCTCTAGGGATTAGTCTTAGTGCAAGTTTCAGTAAACGATCCACGCGCGAATCCCTTGGTTTGATGCCAACTTTAGAAGCGACAGCAAAACGAACTCTTTCTAATTCGTTCGAGTTCAAATTCTCCTTTACACCCAAAATACCTAATCCTAACAGCAGACGATTCAATGGAACTCTCAATATTTCAGCATGATCATCATTAGTACTTTCTACCGTATAATCTTCATCACTGCTCTTACCCTTTCCTTCATCCGATTCTACAGTATCGGGTTCAATTTCCATTTCCTTCAATTTTTCTTCGATACTTTCACTCGGAGTATTTTCTTCGATCTTAATCTCCACACCATTTTCGGTTTCCGGAGTTAGATGTGTCTCTGTTTTATCCTCTTCTTCAGGAACTTGGGTAAGTATCATTTCCGGCTCATCAATGGTGCTCGGCTCAATTGCCTCTTCCTTGAGATCCGAATCAGCTCCACTATCTTCGACTAGGTTATGAATTTCTTCAACTTCTCTTTCAGTTTCTTTTTTCGGCTCAATTAATTCTACCTCATCTTCAAATCCAAAACTATACATTTCTTCTATCGAAGCATGCAATACTTCAACATCCATATCATCGAGTTCAGAAGCAATAATTTCTCCTGTTTCTACAGCATGTGGCATCCATAAATCTGCACCACCCCGCACTCCTTCTGATTCTTTGGCGGCCTTAGCAGCGAACTCTGGAATTCTAGCGCGTAAAGTTGAGAGTGCCTCGGGTTTTCTCATCATTGCAACTATCTCCTCTCTCGTTTGGGGGGCTGCCTTCAGCGGCAATCTTTGCAATCTTCTTGTCAGGTCGTTTAATCCCCCTATGTCTTCACGGATTCCTTCTATCATCCTACCCAGTGCAACCGGGTCAGATTCCAAAAGTTCATTCAATCCAGAAACATCCCAATCCATCGCTTGCCAAGAGTCCAATTCATTTTGCAAAGCCTTAATCGGTAGGCGGGTTGCATGTTTCGTACTAGCCTCAGATGAAATCCCTACCCCCATTCTCGCAGAATGGACAATTTCTTCCAATTCTTTGAGAGACATGTTTTCATCCATAACGAATTCGACTAATTGCCCTTTGACAACCAATTCTTTGATGTCATTTTGCAATAATCTGCGATGCCGTTTGTTTCGGATTCCTTTGCTATGAAGAAATTTTTCCGCTTCTTCGAAGAGTTCTTCTTCGATATTTGATGCCTGCAATCGAGAAACAAAATCCTCAACATCATCTTTGCCAGTCAATGAAGTGTCTAGATCCTCAAGCCTTCTGATTAATTCTAATGCTGAACGTAATGTAGGTAGATGATTTTGCCACCTCGACATCGCTTGTACTGGTAGGTCATCGAAACGACTTCTCCATCTTGACATTTCAAATCCGAGTTCTGACCAACTTGAGATTTGTTCTTCCGCATTTATTCTGATATCTTTTATCCTCTCTTCTGAATTCGCCAGTGCCAATACCAAATCTTCTGTACGGGTTAAATCCCCTCCTACCTCGTGAAGCGCTTCATTGAGTTCGGGCCACAATTCTGCTACAGCAGAGGCCGAACCGATTAACTCATCATGTTCGAGCGCTCTTTTCTCGAGCCCACCAATTATCTCCTCCATTTGTAGTAGAGATTTCTTGTCAAGACTAACCTCTGGAGGAAGAATGAACCCAGCATTTGTCAAATCCCTCAATCTATTTACAATCTTCAGGTGCCGAACATCCAATTCTGTGGAAACTGCATTCACCTCTACTGAAAGGGAGATTATCTCCTCTTCCACATCGAAATCAAGGTTATTGAGTCGATTTTCTAAGGATGTAGCCCTACTAAGATCAAATGGTGCAATTCCAACTGCGATATCATTTCTTATTGCAGCAATTTTTTCTGCCAGCACTTCTAAGCGGGAAATTTTTCCATAAGCCGAAGAAAGGTCGAGATGCATGATGCTATCCGCATCTACGCCCTTTTCATGAAGTGCAATCACCATACTTTCCAGATTGTCCCATCTAAGTTGCTGGCTATTTTCCAATCTACTAATCTGTTTATCCAATTCTGCTAATGAATCGGGGTCCTGAAATAATTCACCGAGTAGAGAACCTTTGGCAATGAATACTGGATCGAGAGAATCCAATCTTGCAACCAATTGTTCAAGATCGTCAACCATTCGCCGGTCTTCCCATTTCCGGATTGTAGATTTAGCATCTATAACCCACGGCCTGTGCCGTAGATTGAACCGGCCAAACTCTTCTTCCACAATCTCAACATTGCTTATGTCGTCCAACATGTGAAGCCAGGAAACTGCTTGTTCAGCATGTCTTTCATTTATTTTTATGATTCCATTACGCAAATTTTCAGCAACTGCTACACTTTTTTCTGCAAGCACAATCAACTCACTCGCACGCTCTGGACTTTCCTTCAGACTTTCTTCCAGTTCCTCCATTTGATATCCCATTGTGGACCATTCAGAGAGTCGTTCTCTCCACCAGTCTGGCTGCTCAGAACCTAACTGCATGTGAATCCCTCTTCATACTCCAGTTTTTGACGGGGCTTCTTCTTGTCGGCTCAGGAATCTCTTTCGGATAACTGATTCAGGTGCGCGAATCGCTTTCCGACCATAGGTCGGATGCGGAGTTCATAAAACCACTATTCACCGGATGGGCTGCGATGGATGTATTTACGATACTGTTTGCCTTGGCTTTTCTTGGTGGCGGAGGAGCGCTCGGGTGGAGGATGTGGACCCTTGAACAACGAATCTTGCAATCCCAACATCAGACCGAATTGAAATTGGAAGAACAGCGTACAACTTCCCGCTCCAGTATTGTTGCTTTGCATCACACCTTGGCTTCTTTGGATGCAGGCGCTCAAGCCCTACTTTCCACCCAACCCCAATTGCAAGGACGAATCGCTCTACATTCTGCAATCGCTCGTTCAGAGTCAATACTTGAAAGATCAGAAGTGAATAGTCTGGAGTTGAAAGAAGGCGGCAGATTGCTAATATCCGCTGTAAGAGACCTTGTTGGCTCAATATCTAGCGATGGAGATTTGAATGACTCACATGAACATGACGTAGGATTGAACACCTTGGCCCGACGCATGTTTGTAGTTCTAGAGAGATGCGGGTTAGGTCCGGCAGATCTTGGATTGAATGGATTGGAGTGCAAACGTCTTGGCTCCTTGGCGTCATCAATTGGAGAAATCGTGTGGGCAATCAAGTCCTATGAATGTGCGAATTTGAACTCACCCGGTGATGTAGATTGTTTGGAGATTCTAGAAATTTTGACCCTAAAGGTTGGAGATACAGAAGCCAGAAGATATTGGCTGGAAGAAAGGCTGGCTCGCACCCCAGACGACCCAGAATTGTTGCGAACACACGCGCACCTAATGGTCGAATTGGATGTTGAAGCAGCCGAAAAGGATGTACGTAGGCTTGAGGCGCTTGGCGAGGATACTCCTGCCGACCACAGCTTGTTATCAGGCTTGAGAGACCGGGCCGGGGCGAAGGACGAAGCTTTGCAGGCATTGGACAAGGCCCTGGAAGAAGACCCTTCACGCGCAGTGGATTGGAGTAGCAAGGCTCAGATACATCTGCAACTGAATGAAAACGATGAAGCCTTGGCTGCAGCAGAAAAATGTCTTACTTTGGATAGGCAGAATGGAGAGGCATGGGCTATCCAAGCTCAGGTATTGAAAGACCGACCTAGCCAGATTAAATTAGCACTCAAGGCAGCCATACACGCAGTAGCACTCAATTCTGGTGGTACAGAATTGATATTATTGAAATCTGACTTATTGGCTGCCAATGGCAAACCGGAAGAGGGTAAAGAAAGCCTTGTGAAGGCTTTGGAGGAGGCTCCTTTGGACTCAGTATTGAGAGCGGCAATGGCCGCTATGCGACTACAATCGGGCGAAATCGAAGGAGCCAGAGTGTTGTTGAGAGCAACGCCATTGGAAGCAATGGATGAACCATTAATTCACATTCAGTGGGGAAGGTTACATCTGGCATCAGCAGATTTGCAGAGAGATGGAACTGGAGGAACTGATCAACGATTACTATTGGTGGCAAAGGAATCCTTGGATGAGGCCGTAAGGTTGGATAGGGAGCACGGTATTGCCTGGCTTGGTCTTGCGAAGATTCATCGGTTGTTGGGCGATAAGGAAGAAGCATCGATATGCTTGTCTAGGGCTGAACGCTTACTGGAAGAAGACCAACCCGCACTGGCGACAGAAGCGGCATTACTCGCTTTGGACAATAATCAAATCGCTGAAGCAGAGAGATTGATTGAGAATGCATCGATCCATGATGGCAGGTCGGCAACTATCCCTTACATCAAAGGTAACATTGCAAGTGCCAGAGGCCGTTTTGAGCAAGCTAGAGGACTTTATTCTGAAGCGTTGACTATTCAGCCAAGCCACAGTAGAGCAATGTTGAATCGCATCGCTTGCTCCATGGCCCTTGATGAAGCTCATCTCTCATTGGATGATTGTAATTCACTCTTGGAGAATGCCCCTGACTTACATCTTGCCAAACTAAGGCGTGCTGAGGCGTTGATGCATCTAGCGGAATGGCAAGATGCTTTGACAGATCTTAATGCGATTCTAGAAATTAATCCAAGACATTCACACGCATTAACACGAGTTGCAGCCTGCCAAATCGCACTTGGATTACCTGAATTGGCGGAATCACCTCTCAACGAAGCATTGCGAATAGACGAAGGAAATGCTGAGGCATGGTATCAGCGCGGCCTTTTGTATATGGAATGGGGGAGAGGGGATGCAGCATTGGCAGATTTCCAAAAAGCCGTGAAGGCCGACCCAAGCCACCTTCAAGCGCATTTGCATCTTGCAGCAAGTTTGCATGGTACAGGACGTTGGGAAGAAGCCTTGTTAGCCTGGAGAGAGGTATTGGAACAAGATCCTGAAAATGCGGTAGCTAGGCGGAGATATGAACAAGCAGAATCATTCATTCAGACGCCTTTGTCGACTCAAGAGTGAACATATCACCACTCCCTAACAACAATACCTGATGGCAAACTCGCCAATGCATGGGCCTCGAACCAAGAGATACAGCAGCAGAATTTCAACTGAAGAATGCCAACCCCGAGCAAGGAGGGGAAGTGGTATCCCTAGGGGATATCATGACAGAACATGGAGCAATCATTGTCTTTGAGTGCAATCATTGCCCGTATGTTGTTGGTAGCATAGAGAGAATAGAGAAGATGGCTGCGCGTAGCAGAGAATATGGTTTGGGCTTTGCAGGAATCAATGCTAATGATGCCATAAAATATCCAGACGACTCCTTTGAAAACATGGCCAAACGCGCTGAAGAAATGTCTTACCCATATCTCCATGATGAGACTCAAGAGGTTGCAATGGAATGGGGCGCCGAACGTACACCGGAATTTTATCTGTTGAATGGTGAAGGAAACGTAGTATATCGGGGCAGATTGGATGATAGCCCAGGAGATCCTACACAATCCAATACTAGTGAGTTAATGGACGCTCTTGATGCCATGCTGATGGGAGAGTCACCTTTGGTGAACAGGACCAAATCCATCGGTTGTTCAATCAAATGGAAGTAGTGGAAAAACTGCTATATTTCAACAAACTACCCGTACCCCGGGATTCAAAGAGGTTGAGGTTGTCCGCCTAAACATGCAGGCAGGGGAGGCGTTGGCCGCTGAACGTATCCAAGCCTTCCTCGATGATGTCTCTAGAATGAACCTCGAACCCAATTACATGACATGGTATCATGTGGATGTTGCAAATATTGTTCAGAAGACTCAAATTCACCACCACGAGGTAAGTAATGAGACTGGTGAAAGCCTATTGTTCCTTGAGAACAGCTTGGTTTGGTGTAGTCCAAAAACAGGGCAAGTACAACACCACCCACGACATTTGATTCATTGCTTCGTCGATGATTATCGTTTGGCTGAAAGAAAAGAAGGAGATCCGTTGTTCAGGGGCGAATTATTTAGCATCACTCCTCAGAATGAGCAATTGTGCTGGCTATTGGAAAGTGATGAGCAAAAGGACTTGCCAATGATACAATCCAAAGTCTCTAACTGGATGGCTTGGTTGAATAAGCGTTGATAATTATCCGTTCTCTTGAATAATCAGTCGCTGGTCGGCTATTCCAAGTGAGAGTCATGAGCGACCTTATCAGCGGCCTCGATGCTAGAATGATACTTGATAGTCGAGGAGTTCCAACAATTGAGGTTGATTGTTACGTTGATGGAGCATTATTAGGGCGTGCTGCTGTACCTAGTGGCGCCTCAACAGGGGCGCATGAAGCAGTGGAGTTACGCGATGGTGAAGAAAACCGTTGGCTTGGAAAAGGAGTCGATAACGCAGTAATCAACGTAGTTGAGAATATTCAGGAAGCCATTGTAGGGATGCCTGTTGATGCTCAGAAAGAGATAGACGAGATTCTCATTGAATTGGATGGAACTGCTAACAAGAGCACCCTTGGAGCAAATTCAATCCTGGGTGCTAGCATGGCCTGTTTACATGCTGGGGCTGCAGTTCACGAGTTGCCATTATGGAGATATATTGGTGGAGTGCAAGGGGGATTAATGCCCGTGCCGATGCTAAACATCCTCAATGGAGGTGCCCATGCGAGCAGCAATGTCGACATTCAGGAATTCATGGTTGTACCCCACGGTTTTGATCGGTTTGAGGATTCATTACGTGCTGGAGTTGAGTGTTATCATTCATTGAAATCTGCTCTTGCGGCTGACGGTTTACTTTCAGGAATTGGTGATGAAGGCGGATTTGCCCCGAACCTCCCCAGTAACGAGGATGGTCTGAAATATATTGTCAAGGCTATAGAAGGCGCAGGCTACAGTACTGAAGAGATAGGAATCGCATTAGATGTTGCCAGTACTGAATTCCATTCCCCGGAAGGCTATACTTTTGATGGAAAGAAAATGAATGGTAAGGAGTTGGCGGATATCTACAGCAATTGGTTGGATGAATATCCGCTATTGTCTATTGAAGATGCATTCGGCGAAGATGATTGGCAATCATGGACATCCTTCATGCAAGAGGATGGAGATAGAGTACAATTGGTCGGTGACGATTTATTCGTAACTCAATCAGAAAGGCTCGCACAAGGGATTGAATCTGCAGCAGCCAACGCTATACTTGTCAAGGTGAATCAAGTCGGTACAGTAACAGAAACACTCGAAACCATGGCCATGGCAGAGGAAGCAGGATTTAATCGCGTCATCAGTCACAGGAGTGGAGAGACTGAGGATACAACAATTGCAGATTTAGCGGTTGGGACAAGAGCGGGCCAGATTAAGACAGGTGCGCCAGCGAGAAGCGATCGAACGGCCAAATACAATCAGTTATTGAGAATAAGCGAGGAAATCGAAGATTTCGCACACCCATTCTGAGGTGGCAACGTGAGCCTAGGAGAACCTAGAGTCCTTGGGCCTGAGAAGATACCTTCAGAGGCTTATTTTCATACGCGTTGGCAAACATTGCGCAAACCTTTGGGCCTACCTCTTGGTACTGAGAGATTGCCCGATGACCAACAGGCCATACATGCATGGGTAGAGGAAGCCGGAGAGATTGTTGCAGTTGGAAGAGCACACCTAATTCCTCCTGAGAGCGCTGGCGCTATGCAAGATCATTCGGGGGCAAGTGCTAGTATGTGCCCTTCATTTACTCCACTTGAAGGAGAAGGATTTCCACAAGCAATGGAATTACGCCCTGCATTCCACATCCGACAAATGGGTACGCTTGTTGAATGGCGGCGTCAGGGCTTAGCTGCACAGATTCTCCATGCCCTGGAAGAAGCTTGTGCTGAGATATGGAAATGCAACAGTGGTTGGTTGCAAGCAAGAGTGGAGGCAATACCATTCTATGAAAGTCAGGGGTGGACTGTTTTTGGAGAGGAATATCAGATTGAAGGAGTGGGTCCACATTATTCGATGTGGAAGGGCCTTGGGGTGAATGGATGAATGCAGGCGAGGCTTTGTCAAAGTGGAAAACAGCCTCATTGGACTTAGAATCTCCCCGCGGGGCCAAGAAAGAGGAGAGTGCTCTATTGAGTACACCCCATGTTCTGTTGACCGAAGATGGAGAATGTGTTGGACATGCAGCATTTCGTAGAATTGGTTCCTGCATCGAATTGCATAGTGTTGTCATCGCTACACATCTACGAGGTAGAGGAAGATCACATATTTTGTTGGAAATGGCATTATCTCGATGGAGCCAAGATAGAATCCTGAATGGTTCCAGCGTACAGCCCTCAGTGGACTTGGCTGCAGCAGTAAGGGGAGAAGAACCAATCGAAACTCCTTGGCGAAGAGATTTGATATGTTTCACAAGACACCCCTCGTTAGCAGCCAGTCTAATCGCTGCAGGATTCAACCATTCTCTCCCCAAGAGGAGATGGTGGAGTTTGTGGTTACGTCGACATCCCCTGGGGCGATTGAGTAGTCGAACTATGTTCAGTATCTTGCTCAATCGACTGATTCGTGGACTCAAATTGTTGTTTTGTGGAGAGGACCTTCCTAAAGGTGCAAAACGCCCAAGTTTCATCAAACTCTGGATGCAGAGACATCGTCGCCTTTTTCACCAATTGACATATTTGTCTGCAAACAGGTTGTTTATACTCAAAGCAGACACAGAGGTGTCAGTGGGTGTTCGTTCACAAGACGAAGAAGATATGCAAGATAGGTTGCAAGGGATGGGGCTTGATATTTCGATACATACTCACGACCGTAGGGATTCAAAATCAACTCAAGATTCAGAATCATGGGATTCTGGCAATGTAGATGATACACCATTCATCGATTTGACTGAAGAAGAATAATCCATGCTTGGTAAGAGAGCACGGACCGAGATTTGAACTCGGGTTTCAGGATCTGCAGTCCCGCACATAGCCGCTCTGTCATCCGTGCGCAGTATATCCTGATGACAGGTTCTATTTCAAGACGCTTGAATGAACGATAGACCCTGCACTATGGTTCTCTGCAGGATTAGGAAGCCATCATGTTGAAGGCTGTATTGCTGCTGGGTCGATTGTCGAACAGCGATTGAGGTGAGCGTATTCCAGAGCTAAACGACAATATTGAATCAGTGGGTAGCGGATTCTCAAATTTTCTTATTGCACCACCTGAAGATGTTATCAGATTCACAGTAGGGCAGCCTGATTTTGTGACATCAGAGGCGATTCGTCAAACAGCAATCGATGAACTTCAGGCGGGCAACACATTCTACACCCGTTCTGCCGGCGACCTATCTCTATGCTCTGCACTTGTTGAATGGCTTGATGAGAAGTTCTCGATAAAGACACATTCAGAACAAATTGTCATTACACCAGGGTGCAAACAAGCCCTATTCTATGGGTTTCTAGGTTTGGGCAATCCTGGGGATGAAGTCCTGCTTCTCGCCCCTGCTTGGCCGTCTTATGCCTCTATGGTCAAGCACCTGAGTATGGTTCCAGTTGATGTGCCAGTGAATATGAATGGGTTTCATCCTGATATGGAAGCACTTGAAGCGGCGGTCACGGGAAAAAGCAAATTTCTCGTAATCAATTCTCCAAATAACCCAACTGGGGCAGTGTATACCAAAGAAGAGGTTGAAGCCTTGGTGGCATTTGCCTGCAAACACGATTTATGGATTCTCGATGATATGATTTATGCAACTATGACTTGGGGCGATTCTACATACACCTCTCCAAGCACCGTCCCCGGAGGTCAAGACAGAACCATGACTATTGGTGGATGGAGTAAGGCATGGGCAATGACCGGTTGGAGACTAGGTTACATCACAGGTCCTGAGAATGCAATGAAGGCTATACGTTTGTGTCAAAGCAATACCGCATCCCATGCGCCGACTTTCTTGATGCCCGCCGCTCGAACCGCACTTTCAGATGAAGAACGTCGCCTCGAAATGGAGAGATCTTTCGCTGAACGAAGATCTGTCATCCTAAAAGAACTGGAAACTATCCCTCAAATCAAATTCTGGGAACCAGAGGGAGCATTCTACGTAATGATAGATATTTCAGGCACCGGTATGGATTCTATTGAATTTGCAGAACGAGCAATGTCAGAGGCCAAAGTCCAACTCATTCCTTGTTCTTTGATGCCTTATGGTGAAGGGATGTGTAGAATTTCATATGCCACAGATATGGATAACATAATTGAGGGATGCTTGAGACTCAGAGATTGGCTTACAGGGTTGCAATCCGTGTGATGCTTCGTATAGCATCATTGAAATAGGGTCCCGTAAGAGGGGTATGCAGAGGGAACGTTGGGTTCCCTATGAACGACCCGTGAACACAGATGAGTGAGGTACTGGAAGAAAACGATGGACTGCGGACAAATATGGCCCTATATAAGGGACTCATATCAGCACGGTTTCAGTGCTCCGCAGACCGCTCTAAAATCGAGGGGACCAGTGCGAATGCGTTTTTTGACGCATCTCCGCGTATTGAATTGCCATTTCACACATGGCAGGCGAACGTAAAGAGAGAACAGCGGGTTCTCTGATCAAAATAAATGGAGAGATCAAGATGATGAAGAATAAGAAAACAATGAGCATGCTTGTGGCAATGTTCCTCGCTCTGTCCGCACTTAGTGCGGTCAGTGGTGATGGTTCGGATCCCTTGGACCCGTCTGATGGCGGTGCCGATTGGGATGGTGACGGACTTACCAATGCAGAGGAGCAGACCCACGGAACGAACATGAACAACCCGGACAGCGACAACGACGGAATGTCTGATGGTTGGGAAGTAGCCAACGGACTGAACCCATTGAACGCTGGTGACAGCGCCGTGGATTCAGACGGTGATGGCTTGACCAACTATCAAGAGTACCTGAAGGGCACCAACCCGTTCAACGCCGATACCGATGGTGACGGCAAGGGCGACGCGACGGACCAGTTCCCGACCGACCCGAACGATGGTGAGAGTTCCGACTCCGATGGAGACGGAATCCCTGACGCTTACGACCCGGATTTCCAGCAATCACAGGCTGGTAGTGGAAACGGTGGCACCCAAGGTGGCGGCGAATCTGAAGATCAGGGACAAGGCGAAGGTGAAGGTCAAGGACAAGGTCAAGGACAGGGTC
>CAZGIY010000042.1:0-12051 GCA_964526445.1 uncultured Candidatus Poseidoniales archaeon | reverse complement strand
CGGCACTCGAGCCGAGCCATCCCCCAGATGGGTTGTAGCATCGTGGTACTTCTTCATACCACGAGCACCCTTCGGTGTCCAGGCTTACCTATTGTCGGCCTCCACAGAAACCAGCCTCCCCGTGGGACAGGTCTCCTCAGCCGCTTCCCCAGTCACATCATTGTATGACCAAGTGCACTAAAAGCAACCGGCCGACATGCCGTCCCTATAAGAATGCATCGTCTAAGCAAATTGGATGAAAACGGTAGACTGCGATGAAATATTGAGCGTGTTTCAGCATATTATTTGCGATGGTTGTGGATTTTTATGAAACCCATATTTTCTCCAAAAGTATCAATCCAAGGAATTCGTAAATCTTTAGTTTGGTGAAACTCGAGTTAGATTGTTGAGCAGTATCTCATTTCCTGGATCTTTTTTCAAAGCAGAATTGAGATCTGTTTGTGCATCTTCAAAAGAACCCATACCCATGAGGGCTGCTGCGCGGGCATTGTATGCTGGAACCTTTGGGGAATCAGGTCTCTCCAACACTACATCGAGAATGCGAATCGCCTTCTCATGCCTTCCGCTGGAAACAAGAGCTGTGCCAAGGTTGTATAGAATCAGTGCCTCTTCAGGATTTGATTTCGCCGCCTGGCGAAGAGCCATAATCGCAGCCTCATATTGACTATCAACAGCGTTGAAATCACTCATCGAATCGGCAGAGAGGTCGGTTGCATGCTGTAGCAAAGCCAAGCCGTAGTTGTTCAGAATCGATGCGTCACCTGGGCGTTTAGCGGCCATGCTACGGAAGCTGCGCGCTGCCTGATCCCAGTGGCCCGAAGAAAGTGCATTGAAACCTACAGAAAGCAATGTGTCCATCTCAGCATCACCCTGAGTATCTATCTCAAGAGCTTGGGCTGGAAACAAGTCCGGTTCAGAACTATCTAATTCTGGAGCAAATATTGCCTCTGCAGAAATATCCTCATCCGGATAATCATCTAGATCCACCACAACCTCCGAAGTCAATTCTTCATCCTCAAAGTTATGCTCAATTACATGCTCAGGTTCAGCATACAATTCCTCCATATCCACTGCCTCAGCTTGAATCTGATAGTGTCCTTCCTCCGCATCAGATAACACGCTGATTCTATCATCATCTACAACTGCAGAAACAGTTGTAGGTTCCTCATCTTCAATGATTGCAACCGCTTTGACTTTGACAGGTTTCTCCGGCTCAGTTGGAAGAGGAACTGTCTCGAGTTCCGTTGGTTCTTGAGCAGTTGGTAAAGGAACTTGATCCAACTCGTCTGCATCCTCTTCGACAACTGGACTTTCTTCCTGCTGAATTGGAACTTCTTCGACATCTTCAGTTGGATGTGCTTCTTCAATAGGAGGTTCTGCTTCTGGCAAAACAACGACTTCTGGTGCTGAGGGAATTTCTTCATAATGAGCAGAAGTATTCGAATCCACGCTCTCCGACTCATCTTCAATCACCTCTTTTTCTGCAACCGGCTGAACAGTCGAAATTCCCGCAGAACGGCTACCCACTCCAAACGGCAAATGGGAGACCTCTTCGCTAGCACCCCCACCTATGGTGAAAGGTAGGCTGGTTCCAGTGGGCTCCTCCTCTTCAGGTTCTCCAAACAATTCCTCTTCACCAACGACATCCCGCATGGCGTCATCCAATTCAGTAAGACCAGGGATGCCGCCTCTTTGTTCCACGGTTTCCTTACCCTCACCTGAAATATCCAACTCTTGATTGGACAAACTACCGCAACTTGGACAGGCTGATCCTCCAAGGAATAGTAGGCCGCAGACGGTGCACTCATGCATGCTATCTTCCAAAGGCAGGCGAGTAGCACCCTTGATGCTATCGACGACTAGGGCGTGTATTTCCAGCATTTACAACTTAGCAATTTCGAAATATCGAATCAATCACTCTGATTCCAATAACCCGTCCGGGAACCAACGATCTCTTCCTGGGCGCAATTCCCAAATTACATCGGCGATGATTGCCATCACAGTAATCAACAAAATAATCCAGATTTCAACATTCATAACATAAACAAATAGTACATAGAAAGTGACTATTGCAGTAGTCAATATCATGACTGGGAATCCAGTCTTGAAGAATTCATTGAAACTTATTCGGTAGCCTGCTTCCTCAGCCATACCCGCAGTCACGACATTTGCAGATGCTCCAATCAATGTTCCATTTCCACCTAAGCAGGCTCCAAATGCCAATGACCAGATTAGAGGTTGCAGCGGAAGCTCGAGATCGCCACCATGCTCAACGGGCAAAGCGAGTAGAAGAACAACTGGAACCATGGTTGCAGTGTAAGGAATATTGTCGATGAAGGCTGAAGCTATTGCACTGACCCATAGAAGAAGCAGTACTGCTACGGTAAGTTGTGTGCCTTTGTCTTCAAAGTTGGAGATGACCGCAACAATTTGGTCTCCTATCCAATTGATTACGCCCATGTAATCCAATGAATGCACTAACACAAAGAGACCTGCGAAGAACAGGAGAGTGGTCCATTCAACCTTCTCTAATGCCTCTTCCAATTCATGTGGAGTAGTCAAAACCAATGTCAGAACCGCACCGATCAATGCTACCCAAGCAACCGGAAGATGGATCAATGGATGTAGGAAGAACCCTAAGATGACTAAGACTAGAACGCTGCCTGCTCTGACTAAGAGACTGAAATCCTTGATTCCATATTGGGCTTCTAATTCAGAGACATCCCTATCTCTACGTGTACAGAATACGTCCTTGTGCATCCACTTTAGGAACATGAAAGTTGGAACAACAGTCATCAATACACCTGGAGCGAGGTTAATGATGAAGTCATTGAATGATATAGCTTGAGAGGCTAATGAATCATAATCTCCACCAGTCAATGCTGTTTTGGACATACCATTTCCAATGATAATGTTGGGTGGATCACCAATCATGGTAGCCGCCCCACCTATGTTTGAGAACATAACTTCCGCAACTAGGAGGGGAACTGGAGGGAGATTCAAAACCTTAGCAAGTTTAATGGTTACGGGAGTCAATAACAACATCGTGGTCACGTTGTCAAGGAATGCGGATAAGACCGCGGTCACAATACAGAGAATTACTACTAGAGCCCAGACACTTCCCCCACTTCTCTTGTATGCTTGAACCGCGAACCATTCAAAGAGACCAGTATGCGACAAGACACCGACCATTACCATCATTCCTAGCAGAAGACCAATGGTGTCCCAATCGATCATCATGGCGGTTTGACCAAGTGTCAAACTACCTTCCATGTAGTAAATCAAAGCCCCAACAGCGACGATTCCGCCAATCGAAGCAGCCAATGTTCGGTGAACCCATTCAAAGATAATCAATACATATACGCCCAAGAGAATCAATGCACCAACAAGTACTGCCTGTGATTTCAGTCCCTCTCTAATCGTTACATCTAGAGAAGTTCCACCCCCACCTCCAGCATTAACTGAACCGAGGAAGAAGACTGCCAAAGAAGCCAAAGATATACCCGCAATAGTCAAGCGATGACGGGCTTTTGAACCAATGCTTACTCTGCAGGAATCCGCCCCGTGCATGACATCTCGAAACCCACTCCCTTTGAAGTCATTATGTTGCGGATTGTTGACAATTCAAGTTCTGTAAAATACCGCAACGTTCCCCCGACTGTCGACAACAACAGCCGAACAGGCCTCTGCTATAGCGCCCCATACTTCCAATCTCTCTTGGCGGTCAAACAGGCCCCTGTTCATCTTTACTTTAACGAGATTCCGTGCCTTCAATTGTTGTTCAATTTCGCTAATGAGGTTCTCAGAGACTCCGTCTTTACCAATACGAACAGTGACTCTCAAATCACGGTCCTTGGCATCTTGACGAATCTTGTCTGGAATACTCACTTAGCATCATCTCCTAACAGTTTGAATCTCCTTAACTTACCGCAATCAAGGCAGGTTGTCAATCGCATACCACGCCTAGTTCTTACTGTCGCGTTGAGCCCGGGCCTCAATAGACGATGACATCCCCTGCATATCCAATGCCTGAGTTCAGGATGCAATCCTATTCGATGCCTCGTCCCCAATTTCCACATCTGTTTAGCTGCTGAATCAACCATTTCCACAGGCCTTCCACGTGGAGATTTCAGTAATACAAACAAACTCTCTCGAGCCTTCAGAGCCTTCTCTTTACGACCAGCCCTGAAATGGGATTTTCGACGGGACGAACGCCTTGACATCTCAACCGCCAATTCCCGAGATTCCAGAAATTATCTCTGAGGCGACATCCTCAATTTGTTGATCCCCATTAACCCTCAGAAGAATTCCTTTGTTTGAATACCATTCCGCCAAAGGAGCAGTCTGATTATGATAAGCCTGCAAACGAGAACGAACTGTACCTTCGTTATCATCAGCCCTTCGGTTCATTTGGTTACCAGCACATGAATCGCAAACATCTGGAACGGAAGTAGGATTGAATTTCTCATGATATACTGCTCCACAATCTGAACAAGAATAACGTCCACAAATTCGCTCTACGATTCTTTCATCAGGCACCTCGATTGAAACTACAACCTTGATATTCTCAATATTTTCTAATGCCTCTGCTTGTGCAATAGTTCTTGGAAATCCATCAAACAAAACTCCGTACTCGGCATCCTCTTGCTGCATCCTCTCATCAATCAAGCCGATAATGACACTGTCCGGGACCAAAGCTCCCGCTTCCATGTATGACTTGGCTTCTAGGCCTAGCGTACTCCCAGCGGCAAGGGCAGCTCTCAACATATCACCAGTAGAGACCTGAGGAAGACCTGTCTTCCGCATAATGGCTACAGCCTGAGTTCCCTTTCCTGCACCAGGAGGTCCGAAAAGAACGATACTTGCCATGATGCTCCGACCAAGGAATATATGATGAACGATTCGCTGCATCAACCTTGACGCTTCAACCACTCAGCGCCGTAATGCTTCCATTGTTCCATCGTCCAACCTGCAGGCAAACCACTAGGTGGCAAAGGCGGTGGTGCTGTTGCAAACGCCTCCGCAGGGGGCGCTGCTGCCGGAGGTGATGCAGCCGGTATCGGCGAGGGGGCTTGAGGGGGCGATTCAGTAGGCAAGGTAGGAACTGGTTTTGGTAATGGAGGGGGCAGCCCTTGTGGTAAAGAAGGAGGGGAGCCTTTTGGCAGTGCACCAGAAGGAGGTTTTGGAGGAGCGCCGAGGGGTGGCAATATTGTTGCAGATTGGGCTATTGCCGCGGCTATTTCTGCACTATCTACCGTACCCGAAGTCAAGTCATTGGCCTTGTTTCCAATATCCAATGCTTGTTCTCTTCTACTGCCAGCATCAGGTGCTGAAAAAGAGCCCTCAGCAACCAACATTTCACCTTCATCCAAACCTCGATTGACCTTCCTTAATCGAATCCCTATTACCAACAATACGAGGAAGATTGCCCCTAGGATTATTCCAATGGTCTGAGTTGACATACCAGCAAAGAGACCTGATGATTCAATTGTACGCTTCACACTTACTTGAATCGATATGCCATCGTCGGAACTGATGAATCCTTCACCATCTGTAGGTAGCATCGTAACGCGCAGAGATAGAACTTCTCTGATATCGTCTGATAATGGATGAATCTTGCAGACGAATTCTTCTTCAAAGCCTGCGGCGATGATTAAGCCGTCCTTATGATCGCACTCGACTTGCCAATTATCTGAAACATTACCTAATTCATCCTGAACAGATGCCTGCGGTATCCATTCGCCCTGAATATTTCCGATATTACGTACCGATAGCCGTACCTCTTGGTCAACTCCCACTGAACTACCCAAGAGATTGAAATTTTCTTCCTCCAATAACGTCAGTTCTGCACTAGCGCTATCGGCCGCTGACATTATCACAACCAAACTGGAATCTGCCGTCTGGTTGGAGTGACTGGCCACCACTCTCAAAGTCACTTGGAAACTATCTGTTGAGCCTCCTTCTGGTGCCATTGCAAGGAAGAAGAAACTACCCTCCGCGTATTGATTCAAAGAAGGAGGGAAGCTTGCAAAACCCATCTCCCAACCATCAACTGCGGATACGGACCATGTCAGATACAAGAAAGCATTTCCAGTATTCTTGATACTACAATTCAAACTGGAACTGGTCCCTATCGTTGCTTCCATGTATACTAATTCGCTATTTCCATCTTGCCCGCCATCATAATTAGGCTGGCAATCAAACTCGAATCCTACTTCTTTGCGAACCACCATTGTGGATGAATTCTTCAATCCGAGAATCCTATTTGTCCCATCGATGTAGGTTGAGACCACAAGTGAGTTGCTGTCGCCCTCACCAGCATTTTCTGGCACTCCGGCAGCCAGTTCCACAGTGGTATTTGCACCAGCAGGAATCGTGACATCTAATTGACTGCTTGATGAATCATCATCATGAGAGAGCAAGACCGGCCAAGTTGTAGAAGAAGTCTGTAGATATACGATCAAGTCCAATTCAGTATTACCCGTATTCTCGATGTATAAACTGTGATTATATTGCATTCCAGCATCAACAGAAATATCAGGAGAGAGAGCAGCAGCAGCCACCATCTCGCCTTCAGGCCCATACATCTGAACATGGTAAGTTTCCAATTTCGAAACAGTCATGCTGACTTCAATAGAATAATTCAGGGAGGTATCCTCAATACTTGTCAGCCAGCAATCAACCTCTTCAAGGGATTCAGCAGCAGGCTGTCCAGCATCGGCTTGAGGAACTCTGATTCGCACTTGCATTGGAAGATATTCGAGTATTCCTAGGGGCTCGAATTGCTGTGATGAAGAAACTCCATCTCCTAATTCGATGGACCATCTATTCTCACTAACGCAATCCAATTTGTATGTAGCTGGGGCATTTCCCATATTTCGCACAGAAACAGCGAAATCCGCCACCTCTCCAGGTATTGCTTCCAAACCATTAGTGCCCGCCACAGCAATATTGACATCTTCCACTTCAGAAACGACAACGACAAGACGCATCTTGTGCCTGATTAACGGTTGCAATTGATATCTGGCTTCGATATCGACAACGTAAGTCCCCGCGTATGCATATCTTGGCACATCTAAATCGGTATCTGCTGAAATGTCATCCAAAGTTAATGAAAATGGTATTTCATCTCCTTCTTGACCCGCGGGAGAAAGTACCTGTGGGCTGCTGATGTTTAGTTCCCGAGTCCATTCATCCGGCGAACTGATTATCGAATTTGGAGTATCAGGTGAGAACATTCTCACGCTTCCCGTGGAAATCGTGACTGTTTCGGTACCTGTTCCTTCATGCCTAAGAATCATATCGAATTTCATGCTGGTCTCGTTTCTTGCATCAAGAGTCTTGTTCGATGCTGCAATCGTTTGATTGGCAGTACTTGGCTCACTACCATCCTGAAGAAGCGGAATCAAACGTAAACCCAAAGCGGTGACATTTATCGTGATTTCTTTGACATTGTTGTTGATTCCATTATTCTCATCGTTTATCTCTACGACATCATCATTTGAATCGAGAGTTAGGCGTAAGAGATGAGGCCCGGTAGTGCTGAAGGTCCAGTAGAATGACAAAGTCTCAATCTTTCCACCCGGTGTTGATGCTCTTGTTACCTCTCGGAGAACATCTCCAGTAGTAACGTCCTCAACCTTCACTTTGTAGGAACTCGCCGCCAATGGAGCCTGATTGATCCACGCTGTGGAAATCGATAACAACTCATTCACCAATGGTTCTTCACTGCTTGGTGTAATGCTGTCGGCAAAGACAGCCAAGTCGGTTGCTGGATCATGTTGCCCAAGTGCGGTAACAACCAGAGCGAAGCTCTGTTCCAAACCTCCTCTATGTGCAACCTGAATACTCCATGAACCACTCTGGTGAGTTGTTCCAGTTGGCAATTCAATTCTCTCTACAACATTGATGCTATCAGCAGTACCACCAGTGGCAGAGAGGCCATTGGCGAAATCATTGCCAAGCCAAGTTGTCCCATCTGGAGCGGTTAGAATCAGGTCAAGGTCATTGACTAATCGCGGGGCGGTTTGGGCTGCAGAAGAAGAGCCTTCACGGTCTGTCCAAACCACGGTAATGGAAATTCCATGAGAGACATCTACATCAAATCCATAGACGAAGGCAAAACCAGGTCGTAATGAGATATTCATATCGTAGAATGAATCCAAAGCAACACTACCATCTGTGGGATGCAGACTGGATACAAGGTCGATCTGGCCCCAGCCTTCATCCGGGTTGGGCACATCCGCAATTCCAAGATCCTGGGCTCCATTGATCAACGTGGCTCGAACCAAATCTGAAGATGGCGCACTAACTTGCGCCTCCGTTCGTAGGAACTCACGCGTCAACAATACCGAGGCCGCGGCGACGGCAGTAGAATGGCTGCTACCATTCGATTGATGGTACAACGCTCCGCCATCTGCATGAGTCCCACTAGCGCATGCTTGCCCCATAGGGCTCAGAGCATCTTCGGACATAGTGCTGCAGATTTCTACTCCCGGGGCCACAAGGTCTGGTTTGATTCTACCATCAGCAGAGAAGCCTGATGCACTGGACGACCAAACCGCATCAGCCGCTAGAGAACCTGGACGAGGTGAAGTGGAGGCGCCAATTGAGAGCGCATTCTTGGCTGTTGAAGGAGACGCCACTCCTGAACTAGAAACCCCCGCAGAAAAGAGCACTGTGAAATCTTCGTAGTGATCTGCGAATGAATCAACACTCCTTGCATCGCTAGTATATTCTCCTTGGGCACCTGGTGCACCCCAACTGTTTGAGCCCGTCCTTACTCCTGAAACATAGAAACTTCGCAATAAATCGTACAATGATCCTTGTCTTCCAAAGTATCCCGTATTGTCGTGTTCAAGAGCCTGAAAGTGCAACGAAGCCTCGGGAGCAAGACCCCTCGTCTCAGAGTCCCCTGAACCGTCGCCGATGATTGTTCCAACCACGTGAGTTCCGTGACCACTATTGGTATCCAAAGATGAACTATCTAGTCCGTAAGTGGTTCTTGTCGTGAGAATCTGCTGACCAAAATCTGGGTGGCTGGAGTCTATACCCGTATCTGCAACTCCAATTACTTCACCACTGCCATTCAAACCTGCGGTAATGTTTGCTAATTCATCCAGACCAATTCCTTGTGCAGCATAGGAATTCAATGGTTGAGAAGAATATAACTTCGAAATATGCAATACTCGGTCATCCTCAGCCAATGATGCGATGAATCCATCGTCAATCGAGACACCCCACAATTCACATTGGCCTCCGTCACACCAGGTACGATCAAGCTCTAGATTAGCGAACTCAAAGGACATCTGCTTCTCAGAAGATTGTGGAACATCAGGTGCCAAAACAAGCGAAAGATTCGTTTCGTTCAATCCCATCATCAAGGAATTTTGAATCGATTCGCCCAACTTCCAATCAGAAGGATAGGCACTAATCCAGCGAACCTCAGAATGCTGCCGCAATTCATTAATCGAATGTTTATCATCAGTTCGGACCAACCAACCGTTGTCTGGAAGATGATCTAGGATGTTCAATGAATAGGCATCGGCCAAGGAGGCGAAAGCCATTGCGTCAGCAGTATGCAACTGGACGAGGAAAACCTCGTTGGAAAACTCGGAATCAAGGTAAGAAAATGAAGGAATAGGGTCTGTCAGGGGATCGAATGAACCCAAAGTAGTGTGCAACAATCCACTCGCTGGCTTAAGGTCAACAGAAACCATTCTCTGTGGAGATATTCGCACCCACTCGCCCTTTGATTCTGCAGAATCTCCATCGGCACTGGAAGTGGCCGTAATCATTGGAACAGCGGATGATGCTAAAAAAATCAGCAACATCGAGATGCACGGAACATAGCCTCGCATAGATACCAGCAGGCAATAGGCGAGATTGGAACACTTATGATGAAATCGGAATATTGAGCCTATGGCTCAAGTCATTTACAATCCATTGAACCTTGCAATAGCAGAATCCGTCTTGGCCGCACTGGCCTTCCAATCTGCCTCACTCGACATCAGTGCTCGGATAGCATCAACGTTCTCTGGAATAACATCGCTTTCCTGATGAATGGCTTGGAAATAATACAAGGTATTCCCCTGAAGACTCGCACCATCTTCCCAGACGAAAATCTCGTGTAAGTCCCCCCATGTTCTCCCTATATCTCTAGCCAATTCCATGACCTCAGCTGTAGAGGTAATTCTAGTATTGGCTCCATTCATTATCAACACTCTCGGGGTATTTCTCCACATCTCCAATATCGATTCGGTGGATAGACCATGTCCTTGAGGTAGATTGACGGTTATCGCATGTACGTGCATGATTGTGGTTGGAACTGCAACTGCTAGACTTGTGATATCGATGTCATTGCGAACTGTCATGACATCTGGACCGTGATGACTAGGCACCTTGAGGACCGGCTTGATAGCATTGATAGGACCCTTTCCGGAATCCCCAGGGTCTGCAGCCCTACGGATCATGACGCAATTGACGGAAATTCCACCTGCCTCCAAACAGTGTTCTTGTAGCGGGACCAACGTGCGGGATAAACCAGTTGTATTACAAGAGACTACGCGCGTGCAATCGGCTCCAAGGTTCTCTGCATGATTCGCACTCGAAGTATAGGATAGACCAGTTAGAGCGTGCTTCTCCCCTCCTTGGAATATCGACTTAACACCAGATTGACGATAAATCTCAAGATTTTGAGCGCCAACCTTTCCAGGTGAACAGTCGATAACTACATCGCAAACCGAAAGCATGTCACTTAATCCACCGCGGCACTCATAGCCTGCTTGGCCAAATGCGGCAATTCTCTCAGCATCATCGAATGTACAGAATAATGGATACCCCTTTCTAACTGCAAGGTCACATCCGAATGAAGGACTTGTTTTTGTCACTCCAACTATCTCCATATCATCTTGTGCGGCAACTGCATCAGCAACTCGCTTGCCAATTGTCCCATACCCATTGATTCCGACGCGTATCATAACATCATCCTTGGACATCGCCCTTAGCGGCCCACCCATGAATATTCCTGCTCTGCAAGTATAGCAATCAACTTGGAATCCGACAATTCGAGTGAATTTCAAGCGGACATATTGAAGACTGCCAAGCGGTGGCGCGAGTATGGCCGAGATGCGGGAGGATGTGGTTCGCAGCCTGCAACTAAACAAGGACCTCATGCGTTTGGTCGAACGCGCTTTACAATTAGACCAAGGTATGAAGGTCGGATGGAGCAGAGATGGGGAGCCCAATCCAAAACAGGGTGAAATGGGAGTTGCACCAGGCCTACCCGAAGGTGCACGATTGCGCATGCTAGGTGCATTAAGCGACTGTGTTGCAGCCTACGCTAGTGGTGGACATTTCACATTAGAAGGAAGTGCAGGAGATCTATTTGGGGCATGGAATAATGGCGGCAATATTTCAGCAGAAAGAGATGTTGGATCATTCTTAGCACACGGCATGGCATCCGGCCGAGTGACCGTCAGAGACGGGGTAAAGGACGATGCTGGATCTTGTATGTCGGGAGGCATATTATTGATCAGAGGTGATGCTGGTAGAAGAACTGGTGCAGGTATGAGCGGCGGCACAATTGTTGTCCACGGTGATGTTGGTCGCGAACCGGGGGTAGGGATGACTGGTGGTAGAGTGATTATCAATGGCCGTTGCCCTAGCCCTCCTGAGGGCGTGAAGATGTCAACATTGAGCGCTGCTGAAGCAAAGAAATTGAATGCAGAAATCGGAGATTCGACCCTCGAAGTTCCCAATGATGCAGTATGCCTAAGTCCAGCATCTGATGGTGGAGTAAAGGCCACCACGCCCACAAGTGTTGCAAGTGGTGGCTGGAACGGCATAGGGTTAGCAGATGCAGGAGAAGATGAATCCCCAGCGCATGCTCAGAGAGACACTTTGGTACTCTTAGCCGAGAGAGGGGGCGAGTCTGATGCCGTTGGGCTACCCTTACCACTACTCCCCATTCGCAAATCCGGCAAAGGGTTGAAGGGCGATTATATCTCATCACAGCCATTCATGGTTTTGGAAAATCCACGAGGTATCGAC
>CAZGIY010000041.1:0-12358 GCA_964526445.1 uncultured Candidatus Poseidoniales archaeon | reverse complement strand
ACTGTATTGTTTCATTTTTTGAACTGAAGGCTCATCCTCTGGCGCCATTCCAAGGAGGTCGATATTTTCCTCCACATTCTCCATCCCCCATGTCCCAGAAACTGCGATTAGGGCAACGAATATGGCAATTACAGGAATGTTCCACTTAATCGGTACATTGACTGCAGCATCGAATACTGCCAGAGGTGGATGTTTGGCCTTTTTAAGGTCCAATAAAATGGTTAGATTTGGCACCATGACCATGGTCAATATGTAGACAATTACTATCCCCCCAGATAGAGCCCAACCTACGGTGGCAATAGGGGCCATGGGAGTGAAGGTCAGAGAAATGAATCCGATAACAGTAGTAACTGCAGAAAGGAAAACCGCTTTACCAGTGGATGAGAACGCTATGCGCATTTTTTCGTGTCGGTCCCCGCTCTCTTCTGCGTAACGATTTGTAATATGTAACCCATATGATACTCCAAGTGCGAGAAGAATCGGACCTACGATAATCACAGTCATAGAAACTTCATATCCTAACCAACCAATCATACCTAGAGTCCAGAATACTGCGCATAGAGTAGGTAGGCCAGCAATTACAATGACCTTGAATCCTTGAATTGGCCGTATGGATCCAGTCTGGAGTAGGTCGGAGTGGAAAACAAAAAGTCCTAATGAGACCAAGAGACAGGCGATGGGAAAGATTTGCCAAAATAATTTGAAAGAGAACTCAGTAACTGCATTGGTAATGGGAACAGGTCCGGTCAAGGACATTTGTAGCCCCCTGTCTTTCCATGTACACTGTCTACCTCCCGGGTCATCTGGGTCACAAGGTCTCTCTTCATTGGCTAATTCGTTGATGATTCCCCGGTATTTCTCTATCAACACGTTGGTTGGTTGACTTTCGTTTACGGCAACGATAATCACTGCCCTATCGAGATTAGGGTCATCATCTGTGTTGCGCGCTAGTTTGTTGAGACCAGGGGTTGGATCACATTTTTCCTTACCATCAGAATCTTCGTAACAATCATACATTTGGTCAACGATTTGATTTATTCTATCTTGGTTGGGGATACTGTATTCGCCTAGCAACCATTCCCAATCATCGACTTGTTCGGAAAGAGTTGCAGCACTGTCTCTGGTGAAACAATCCTGATCTTGACTCTGACAGCCAAGTTCTCCAGCCTCTTCAATGAAGGCTTTCATGACTCGCGGGGCGCTTGAATTAGTTTCTTTGACAACTGTAGAGAGTGAGAGGATGTAATCAACATCATCAGATGGGTCTGATAATCGGTAATTCACAGTCTTCTCTAAACGGTCCATCTCCAACATTATGGCTCTGTCAGTAATATTGTTCGAAGATCCCTTCAATTCCACATAGATAATCATCACATTGGTAGACCAGTCTTCTTGTACTTCCTTGATTGCTGCTGCAACAGGATCACCTTCAGGGAGATAGACGTCTAAACTACCATTGACATTCAGACTAGGGCCTTCTTTGACTTGCCATGGCATAGGATCGTTTTCGTTGATGTCCATGAAGCCACTATGGTAGACGAAGAATAGCGTGGCAAAGAGAAAGACTGCAATCGTGAAGGCTGGAAATTTGGTAATAACTCCCGAAGTGCCTCTGCGGCGATATTCTTTCTTCAGTGCATCAGGTGCGGAGAGTACTGCCTTGCCAGCGGCTTTAGGATCAAAACCCTTGACTCTCCCTGCCATTTTGTTTCCAACAGCACCCGCTCGTTTACGGCTGTGCCGTAGTATGTTCTGCAGCCTTTCTTTGGCACTGGGCCTGTCCGCAGCCTTCTCAGCGGCCTCCTCTCCAGCACCCTCAGACATAGTCAAGCCCGCCTCTGCGTCAAGCGCCTCGACTTAAACACATGAGCATGCCAGTTCGTCCTTCAAGCCTTCTTTGTTGTACTATGTGCTATCGGCGGGTTCATAGCCATCTCTCTTGAGCACCGGGTCGGACCCACTCCGTTGACTGGACTGGGGCCCGGGAGTGAGCAGAATGCCTGAACCCCGCCTGAAAGAGAAAAGATGGTCAGTAGATCTCGAGAAGAGAATACAGGAAGAACACTACTCTGAAGAGTACGACACTCGTTACAGTTTCAAACCTGATAGTAGCAGAGAGATATTCGTAATCGACACGCCTCCTCCATATCCAAGCGGCACTTGGCATATCGGGGCTGTTGCTCAATATTCAATGATTGATGTTATTGCCCGCTCCCAGCGTTTACTTGGTAAGGAAGTCTATTTCCCATGGGGGGTGGATCGTAATGGAATCAACATTGAATTCACAGTCGAGAAGAAGCATGGTCGGAAAATGCGTACTTGGGAGCGTGGGGATTTCATAGAATTGTGCAGAGAAACCATCGAAGATTTTACTCAAGCCATGCGGAATACCGCGGCTAGAGTGGGATTATCTTGTGATTTTGCCAAAGAGTATCTTACGGATGCAGATGATTACCGTGCGGTAACTCAAGCAATCTTCGTCGATTTGTTTAAGCGTGGAGAAATCATTGAAGATTTACGCCCCAATATCTACGATCCAGTTGAAAAGACCACCATTGCTGACGCTGAGGTTGAACGATTGAATCGTATGACTAGATTGGTTGATGTCATATGGAAGACTGAGGATGGTGAAGAGGTAGTCATCTCCACTACTAGACCTGAGTTGATATGTGCATGTGGAATTGTAGTTGTGCATCCAGAAGATGAGAGGTACAGCCATTTGGTCGGTAAGAGAATCAATCTACCTGTGCCAGTTGAAGGCCGAGAATCATATGTTGAGATTCAAACGCATCCTTCTGTCAAATCGGAATTCGGTAGTGGTGTGCTGATGGTTTGTTCGTTCGGTGACCAGAACGATGTGGCAATATTTAGAGAACTTGGTCTGAAACCATTCCAAGCGATCGATCTTGATGGGACGATGACCGATATTTCGGGGCCTCTCAAAGGAATGAAGGTCTCCGATGCCAGAGATAACGCAATTGAGTATCTTGAGGCTCAAGGTACAATCTCTCAAATTATCGAAAAGGAACAAGAGGTTCCGGTTAGTGAACGAGGCAAGAATCCTGTTGAGATAATCCTCCTCAAGGAGTGGTACGTAAGGCAGACGCATATTCAAGACAGGATGGCAGAACATATCGAGGAGATAAATTTCGTACCACCTAGAAACAAGCAATTCCTCTTGGATTGGATGGAGAACATCAGTATTGATTGGCCGATAAGTCGCAGACGTTGGTATCATACCGAGATTCCAATTTGGTATAGTGAAAGTGGAGATTTCGTTGTCGTTCCACCTGCCGGTACATATGTGCAACCTTGGCATCAGGACCCACCGAGCGGTAGTCATGTTCTAGATCGAGAATCTAGGGAGTTTCTCGGTGAATGGGAGAATATGAAAGATAAATTGGGTAAGGTTGAGGGTGAGCACAAGGTGTTCGATACTTGGATGGATTCTTCTAACTCTAACCTCTTTGTCAGCGGTTACCTGAATCAGCCCGGGGTCTTCGAGAGAGCCTTTCCCACCGGATTGCGTCCACAGGGCAAGGAAATCGTTCGGACTTGGTTATATTATACTCTTCTCAAGAGCACCTTGGTTCTAGACAAGCCTGGTTTTGCCAATGTCTGGATCGATGGTCTAGGTATGGACCCATGGGGGCGGAAGATGAGTAAGTCTTTGGGCAATGGAATAGATGCGGATTCAGTATTGGAATGTGGTGCTGGCGGAAGAACTGGCTCATGGAAGGTCAAGGGCCCTGACGGCAAACAGGTTCAATTGAGAGCAAATAAGATAGGAAGCGAGTGTTTTCGTTTGTGGAAGGCTTGTGATGCTCAAGTTGGAGATGATTTTCACATCAATCCTGAAGAGATCGAGAAGAAGTATTTCGGTGTGCTGACCAAACTGTTCAATGTCTCTAGATTTGCCAGTCAATTCGATGTTCCGGATAATCTTGATTCTGTTCCTGCGAATTTGAATGTTGAAGACCGTTGGATTCTTTCTGAGTTCTCAGAAATTATGGCTCAGGTTTGCAAAGCATGGGTTGAATTGGATATCTACACTGCGACTCAGTCTCTGAAGAATTTCGGAACTGGAATCCTTCCAAGTCACTGGTTAGAGATGGCCAAATCCCGCCTTTACGATGGCGATTCTGCTGCCTCTTGGACCATTCATCGAATCGTCCGAGATTTCATGGCAGTATTCTCTCCGATATGTCCATTTTTCTCTCATCACATTACTACTTCTTTGTATGGAGGCAGCGCTGTGGATGTGCGAGAATTCCCCAATATGTTGGAAGTTGATGAAGAACTATGTTCCAAGACCGCTCAAGTCATCGACTTCAACAGCATGGTATGGAAGCAGAAGAAGGACCTAGGATTGTCTCTCAATTCTCCAGTAGAAGGAGTTGTAATTCCTGCCGAATTGTTAGAATTCACCACTGTACTAACAGCGATGCACAAGTTAGAATGAGTCACTCTTCTTCTGTGTCAAGCGTTATTTGCCTAGTTGCTGGCATTTCAAGATGACCAACTCTGAAACCTATGAGGCGTATGGGGCGATCGAAGTCACAATTGTGGGCAAAGAGTCTGTGGGCTAAGCGTCTGAACACGCTCTTTTCATCCATGGCTACAGGAATTGTTCGGTGATGAGTATGAGTTTCAAAGCCAGCATATCTGATTTTAACTTCAGCCATACGCGCGCTTATCCCCATTTCCGCCATACGTTGGAATACTCTGTCAATGAGTGCGTCCAAGCGTTGCAATACCAACTCTATGTCTTTCTGATCACGATTGAAAGTGTGCTCCTTCCCTATGGATTTCCGACTACGCAGAGCGCTTACTTCATTGGAAGTCTCACCTTCAAAGACCCTGATAATCCAACGAGCAAACCGTTGCGAGGTTGCTCTAGCCAATGCCAATTCTCCCATGGCATGTGCTTCATCCATATTTTCGATACCCCATTCGGCCAACCTTCTGGCTGAAGCAGGTCCGATTCCTGGAACTTCTCGGGTTGGTCTACCGGTGAAGAAATCCATCACTTCTCCACTGCGCACCATATGTATGCCCGCTGGTTTGTTGATTTCGCTGGACATCTTTGCCACAATACGAGTCGGGCCAATGCCAAAACTGGATGAAAGACCAAGTGTTTCTCTAATGTTATTCTGCAATTCACGAGCTAGGCTAAGTGCTGCATCCCAATCGCCATTCACTCGTTCGCTGACATCAAGATAGGCTTCATCAACACTGGCCTTCTCAAAACGGTCCGCTTCTTGTTTGAGAATGTCCATGACCTTGCGACTAGCTCGGCGGTACAAACCACGCGTGCTGCGCATGTATCTTCCCGGGCCAACCGGTGAACCGGGGCATCGCCGCCATGCCTCGGAAATGGGCATTGCTGAGCGTATTCCAAACGCGCGGGCAGCATAATTGCAGGTTGATACTATGCCGCGACCCCGACCATTCTGTGGGTCGGAACCCAGTATTAGTGGTATTTTTTCATCAAGGTCGTGATGCAGAGTTTCAACCGCTGCGAAGAAGGCATCCATGTCGCAGTGGATGATGATCCTCTCATCCATGAGGCCAATCCGTCGACTGCCGTTATTGAGGATTGGCCTGTTTCGCAAAGAGTTATCCGTTTGTACAGTTACGAAAGTATGTGTCGCCAGCGTTTCGCTCGGTTCTAGTTTCCTTGTTTCTCGCTTTATCGATGGTGCCAACAATTCCTGAGGCTGAAGCGCAGGTTGCACCTGCAATCTCTCTATATTGTCAGGAATTAAGTGTTCAGATAGATCCTTCCTCGGGTGAGTGGGGATGGGGAATATGCACTGTCGAGAATCCTTCAGTGCATCCGTTGAAAGTTGAAATTGAATCAGATTGGACAGGAGATGTTGATTACCCGGGAACTATTAATGTGGCACCTGGTTCCACAGTTGATTTTCAACTCAATTACAAATTGATCAGTAAGGAAATCAGCAGTACTCCATCGGTCACTACTGCTACAATCATTGCGGTTCATGATATCCCTTACGATCAGCATGATGGAGACACAGATACGATGTACATCGAGGTAATTCAATATCGCATCATCAAGAACTTCGCCTGGGATTTTGGCTCAAATGAGGGATTCTGGAACTCTGATTGGTTGTCAGAATCGGTTTTTGTTTGTACTAGAGGAACTACTTATACGGCGAAACTAAGTATGGAAATTGAGAGCAATTACGATCTTGAATGGGTAGGTGAAGACAATGCATATTTCATGGAGGAACTTGAACATCAGGGCAACTTTTTGCAACTGCCACAGCCTCCTTCGTCAACCTCTATCGATTGGGATATTCCCCCTCCCTCAAGTGAAACACAACAGTCAATTTCCGTAAGTGTGAAATTCAGCGATTCTGCAGATAGTGGATATTATGCATTCCCGTTTTCTATCCAACTCAATAACGCTTACATGGGATATCCGGAGATGTATTTTTTCAATGGCCTCTGTGAACTCAAGGATGTCGAAGAGACGGGAACACTGTCTAGCCTTGCCAGTTCCTCAACTATGATGTATACTGTGGGTGGTGGCGGGGCCATTGTTCTGATATTGCTGGTATTGGCATATTTTACGCGCCGAGTAGGTGGAAGAGACTTTGAGGATGACATTGACTTTGATGAACTTGATTTCTGACTTATTCAAACCAGACGCTTACTTCATCCAAGGACTTACGTTTCAAGTCAGGCACCATGGCATCATCTGCAGGATATCCAACCGGCATCAGCAACAATGCAGATTCGTGTTCAGGACGTTGTAGGAGTTCTCTGAGGAAGCCCATCGGAGAGGGAGTATGGGTCAGTGTACAAAGCCCCATTCTATGGATGCTACTGATGAACATCCCTGCGGCGATTCCGACTGATTCTGTCGCGTAATATGTCGGCCCCCATTCACCATTATCCCGCCTTCTCTTGTTCTGCTTGAACAGTACCACTGTCCACGGTGCCGTGGTGATATGTTCCTTGATGTGGTCGGTTCCAAGAGGTCGTAACAGTTCGGCCCAGGCCTCAGGCATTCTCTCTTCGTAGGTCCTTCTCTCCTCGGCTTCGGCTGCTTCCCTAATCCGCTGCTTCAATTCCCGATTTGATATGACTGCGAATGTCCAGGGCTGTAAGTGGGCGCCACTTGGGGCGGTACTAGCGCACTGGATGGCCAATTCGATAATTTCTCTTGGCACGGGTTTAGTGGAGAAATGTCTGGTTGTTCTTCTTGCTTCCATTTCGACAAGGCATTGCTTGGCTATTGTCAACATCTGCGCTTCTTTCATCGGGTCATATTCGAGAGGGATGAAGCCGTTCATACCTCGCCGAGGGTGTATTGGGCAAGAACACTTTCACTTTCGGAATGCACTGTGAGGCAAAACAAGGTGGACTTTCTTTTTTGGGATTCATCCTATGTCCCAAAGGAAGATGACTTGGAAAGGCCGAATTGAGCAAAGAATTGAGTCGCTACTCCCCTACCGGAGAGTCTTGAGCGATACCGACGAAACATGTTTTGACCAAATGATGCAGGCTGCCCGGCGGCGCCGTTCATCTTCTGCGATGTTATTGTGTGAAGAGCCACTCAATGTCATGCTTCTGTCGATGTTATTGGAATCATATCAAAGGATTGAATCATTGGAAAGACGTTTGGCCGAATTACGCCTCACTCTTTGTCGAGAATCTCTCGATTGACCTGAGTCTCCACCAATTCCCCGCGCATGGCTGCATCTACAGCATTAGCGATATCGTGCCCTACGCGAACTTGTGCTTCAAGAGTAGCAGCACCAATGTGAGGCGTACCATGGAAGGAGGGATGTTTCAGTAGTGGATGGTCCGGATTGACGGGTTCTCTTTCAAAGACGTCGAGCGCAGCCGATGCTAAAATATTGGATTGCAGTGCTCTGAGAACGGCATCTTCATCGATGATACCACCACGCGCACAATTTACCAGATGATTGCCACAAGAAACTCCATCAGCACCCTTGTTTGGCATCAAAGAAAGGCGTTTTTCATCGACTAGATGGTAGGTCTCTTCGCTGAGGTTGCAATGCACGGAGATGTGAGTACACATACGAAACAGATCATCGATATCATCGTGCATTCTAGCACCTAGTTTCAATCCAACCTTGGCTGGAAGATATGGGTCGTAAGCATGTATTTCCATGCCCAAAACCCCGGCTACTTTCGCAACCTTCTGAGCGATTCTACCAAACCCGATGAGGCCTAGCGCTTTACCAGAGAGTTCTGTTCCAATCATCTCTTTCTTTTGCCATATGCCCTTCCGCAGCCCACGGTCACATTCAGCCAATTTTCGAGTTGATGCAAGAAGGTGTCCTATCGTCAATTCAACGACGCTTTGGGTTGAGGCCAATGGAGCGTTTACCACAACGATATCTTTTGTATTAGCAGCCTCGATGTCAATATTATCTATACCAACTCCTGCTCTACCTATAACCCTCAAGCCCTGTGAAGCTTCGATTACTGATGCTGTCAATTTGGTTGCTGATCTTACGATGATAGCATCAAAACCAGTAAGTGCGCCACCTTCCAGTTCGTCAGCAGAAATGTGCTCTTCTACAACTTCATGTCCCGATTCAACCAGTTTAGCGACCGCTGCTTTTGCAAGTCCATCCGTAACTGCAACTCTGCCCATGATACTTTGTTGTGGCTTGGGGTGGATGAACCTTGTCTTGAGCAGATATCATCGTTTAGGTCCAATATCCTCATCACGTACCTCTCTTAGCGCCTCTTATGCAGGACGTTGATGTTGGATCCTTGTTGTGGGCCATCGGCATCCTTGCGCTGCCTTTGTTCATGGCAATTCCGGCTAGATTTGTGTGGCATAGATGGGTGGCTCATACTTTGGGACAGCAGGAATATCGTGCAAAGGTCAAATCAGTCCTTGATGGTGGCAATTCATTGATTCAACATCGCGAGGAGTTGGATAACCATGCCCGTAAGAGAAACCTCGATTACAAGCAAGTTGAAAGAATCGAGACCGATGTATTATTCCCACTGGGATTGCATCATTTCATACTGTTTCCTGCATTAGTGATAATCTTGGCAGTAATCATTCCAGCATTACCGTTGTTCCTTTTAGCAATACCAATGATGTATCTGGTAGAGTGGGTTCTAATCGAACGTAAGGTTTTGGTGTATGCACTGAAATTCCTGCAAGATTGGACAAAGTGGGGCATAATCCACATCCCTCAAGCCCATTCTAATCATGATAAGTTGCATCAGGGTTTGGTATCCTTTCACCGGATGCCTCGTTCGGTGTTCCTCGGTCTATTTGCTTGGCTCATTGTCCATTGGACCATACGCGCCGATACACTTTGGATTGAGTTGTTGATTTCAGGTGTAATCTATCTTGTCATGCTTTCAGTATTGGAGGTGATCTCCAATGCCATTGCAGCCGAACTTGTTTTTGCCGATGCATCGCGTTCTAGTTTGATTCAAGTTGAAGCATGGGCAGAATCGTACATTAATCCGCTTGTAGGGGTTGGTCTACTGTTTCTCTTAGGTAGAGATTTGATGGCAGAGGCTCGTAATGGAAACCCGATTCTATTTGCCCTGACAGTATTATTGGTTCTTTATTCGGTCACCTTTGTCGGGGCAGGAACTCAACTTGTCTACAATAAGTCCAGGGGCACAGATGCACGCAATACATTTGCAAAGCAGGTTGTTGAGGTTTTGAACCCTAATTCCTATTCATTCACTAGGAAAAATGACATCCTTAAACTGCAAAAGAATGGCAAGATGAGCGAGCATCTAGACGGTACCGCAATAATTACAGAAAGAGATGGAGTAACATTTGAGATGATAGATTCATTACCTAGTCGCCTTGATTCAGAAGAGGCACTGCCCCCAGATAGGCCAAACCAATAGACGAATAGTGAATCAACTAAATGGAGCGTCGCCTCATCGAATTCTCTCAATACTGAGACTCTTCTCTTTTCCTACAGTAGTTGCATCTTTGACGGGATTGTTTCTAACTACTAGACGACGACCTTGCTTACCACGGCTCAACATGCGAGTGATCACTTCCTGACCGATATAGCAGCCCTTCTGTGGGTGGACGAGTTTATCGAGGCCACAGGCCAATGGGTGGATGGCTGTAGTAATCTCATTTCCATGGTAAGGGAGGATGTTAGCGATGCGATATTCAGTCCATTCTTCTTCTGTCCAAGTTGGTTGCCAAGCATGGCGAACGGGAACGACGTACATAGTTCCAAAATAACTCGTGTGTATTGTTGCATCGGGAGGAGTTTCATCATCCCCGTCACCGATGAAAACATGGTTGAGGGAACTGATGTCACTGATGTTGATTGAACGTCCCAGAATTCGCTGCGTAAGGTGTTCTGTAAGTATCTCTTTATGCGGCTGATAGCCGACTAATGCTACCCCATTGTCGATCTGAATGACCTCACACACATCCAATATTTTTGCTGCTCTTGAGGTAAAGATTGTTGTGCATGATTCTTCAACAAGGTTGGTAGAAAGCCCGTCTAAAAACTGTAAAACATCTTCACCTTGAATGAGAAGAACGTAAGCCTCGTGGCGCACCATCCCCATAATGGAGCCTCAAGAGAAAGACTCGCCACACCCGCAGGAGGAACTTGCATTTGGATTGGTGATTTTGAACCCACCACCCATCAGTCTGTCCACATAGTCAATTTCGATCCCATTGAGTAAATGGCTAGATGCGGTAGGAACCAATATGCGGAAACCGTTGATGCTTAGTTCTTGACATTGCGTTTCCGTTGACTCAACAATTTGCAAGTCGTACATGTATCCTGAGCAACCCCCACTGAGAACGCCAACAAGTAGGGCATGACTACGATCATCACCAAATGCATCTTCCAACATGGAAGTCGCTTTTGCGGTAATTGTCAGGTTTACTTCAACCTCATCGGGCCGATGAACCTCTAGCGGGGTTGCGGCTTCACAAGTTCCACAGTCCATGTTAATCAGGATAATCGAGCAGGTGCTCCTTATTGAACATGTGCGTCTTTATTATCCTCAAAGTGGATATCGTAATGACAGTGGACTTTGTCTTCAGATTGGCAAGTGCGTTGAACAGTAGTAGTAGTGGTGCCAAACCTTGCCTCTAGAATGCCGCCTAGAATTCCTTCATCAAGATGGCAAAACATTCCTCCAATGTCTGGCCTTCCCCCACATGCTCCTGCATCTTTGACAATTACTGACAAGGGTGGGTCTCCATTCAAGGATAACTCACCCATTCCCATTTCGCACCAGATTTTGATCAATTGCTCGTTGAATTGCTCGTTATCATCTAGGTGCGAATACATTAGAGCGATCTCTTCTCCAATCCGATGCCCAATGTTCCGAAGTATTGGTTCCAATTGCACCCCTATCAGTTCAAGTTCGCGAGATGAAATAAGGCCATCATTCGTATCACCTTGGCGTCTCAAGATTGCATTGGACCAACCTTTGGTTGAATCTTGTCCATCATCCATCGCACCGAGGACCCCTTCACGGAGTCTGTGGTAAAATGAACCTTCACCTAATGAGATTCGCAATGGTTCAACCATTTGAGCACTGATTATACGGCTACGAGCGCTCTTCAAATCGATAGCAGAACCCCATACCGCCTCAGCCAACTCGCGTTGTACCAACAGGAATTCCTTTGACTCGATTAACAGAGCACTGTCACTACGCCCTCTCCCAACGGGATTTGCCTCAATGGACATCGACTGTAGAGCAACTTCAGAATCTATGAAAGCGGCCACTGCAGTTGAGTCATCGCAATGTCTGATTTCGATCGATTCAGATAATTCATCGAAGAAACGATTTGTTTTGGTACTTAGTTGTGTCAACACTCTCACCTTGACTCCTCTAGATGCGGCTAGATTCAGTGCCTCAAGGCAAGCGGATCGGCAGATGTGCAATATCCCCCAAGGCCCCAGCATCATCATGATGTCGTCTTCTGCATCGTCAATCAATCGCTGTAGCATGGCGTGAATGTGCCCGCGCTCTTTGATGACGGTGAATGTTGCTTCTTGTACTGAAGGTGGCATTGAGATGAAGACATCAGAATCCCCGCCTTCAAGTTCCTCTAGGTGTTCCTTTAAGCGTTGTAGTTCCAATTCCTCTCGAGTAATCAAGTGTTGAAAGATATCCGAAATGGAACTGCCAATGAAGCGCATCGGACGATCGACTGTGGCCCGAACAATACCCATTTCTTGTAATCGCCTGAGTGTGTTGTAAGCATCCATTCGCGTAAGTCCAACAAGAGATCCGATTTCACTGGCTTTCAAGGGCTCTCTTCCCGCCAGTGATACCGCTATTCTAGCATCTTTTTCCTCTAATCCTGAATCGAGAAGTCTGT
>CAZGIY010000040.1:0-12550 GCA_964526445.1 uncultured Candidatus Poseidoniales archaeon | reverse complement strand
GACAGCGATGGAACTCCATTCACCGGCTTGATCGGTATAGTCTGCCGTACTATCGGCCCATTGGTGATTGATTCCATCATCTGTTATGTTAGAGAAGGCTAGGTCAGAAAACCCACTTCCTGTGATGGTGATTTCTTCACCACCAGTAGTCCAACCTGTGGTCTGCGAAAGTGTCACTTCGAGAGGGCTGGATTGGATGATGGATTTTGAATCTTCAAGTTCAGATGGTGAACTCAACATCGGCGAAAACGCAACTGCCAGTAACAGAATTGACACAATGCATGCACGCATATCTGTTCGCAGAATTGAAATGTGGAAATACCTTTTGTCTTATTCGTTTCACTGAGGGAAGATTTGGTGTTCATGCCAATCACTTGATGCTATGGAATAACCTGCATTCATTCAGGTTCGCTTCTGCAAAGTTGACCGATGCAGGTATGGCACTGTATTGAACTCGGATTGTTTAGTATCTTGACTACATTTCACGAGAAATGACAAAATCCTACCTCTGATGACCAAGGTGTATGGCAGACTCCGGATTGTTAGAACAACTCATTTCTCAGAATGCTGCTTATGCCTCTGAATTCCAAGGAAAGGATATTCCTGGGCAAGCAAGAAAAGGTTTGTTGATTCTTACTTGTATGGATTCAAGAATAGTGCCACATGAGATTTTTGGTTTGGCATTAGGTGATGTCAAGGTTATCAGAAATGCCGGAGGACAGTTGAATTCTGAGGTTGAGAAGGATATCGTTCTTGCCAGCCATCTATTGAATTGCCACAGTATCATCGTGATGCCTCACACGAGATGTGCTATGACAAGCATGCCTCTAGCTACCGTTCAACAAAGACTAACTGAACTTTCGAACAAAGATTTCTCCGATTTCCAACCGCGCATGATTGATGATACAGAGAGCAAATTGCGAAATGATGTTTCATCTCTTCAGAACAATCCTTTGATCAGGGATGGAATCAATGTGTTCGGTGCAATCTATGATGTTGACAGCGGTCAAGTCAACTGGATAGAGTGAAGTCGCGAGGGCTCTCATCCTACGTTGCGAACTTCAGGAGTCCCATCAGCGATGAGTAATTCGATGAAAGCAGCCCACATGACGAATTCCATACTGTTCTCAAGGTTCTCTTGTCCCCCAACTACTGCGACCATATTGTCGAGAGTATCGGTAGGACTGTGGTATGCCGAGTAATCCTCGTCATAGGCACCTAGGTGAAAGATGGTCTGTGCTCCCTTATTGCGGAAGGTGACGTGGTCTGAACGTCCGAAAGTGTCCTCGTGTACATCGAGGGTCAGACTAGAGTGTTCATCCCAGTGTTGATCGCATCCCGCTCCATATCCGTTATCTGCAGTTAGATTTCTAGGAGCCTGCAAGATGTCGAAATGTACAGTCTCCATGACCGCAGTTATCGGTTGCTCCACGACCTCCGGATCATTATCAGGTCCGCTCCAAGCATGGTAGGGAAAGGGGTCTCCATTCTCTTTGTATGCAGGCCAAGAAATACCCATCATGTCCATGTTGATGTAGAATCTCAATTCCTTATCGGTCGGCAGACAGTACGAACAGTCGTTGTTGGCAAATGCGTTGGAACCACGCAGTCCCTCTTCTTCGCTTGACCACAGTCCAAGGAAAGTATCGCATTCCAATTCAACATCCACCAATGCTCTAGCGAAGAGCATCATTGAGACAGTTCCTGCAGTATTGTCGTATGCGCCTTCGTAGGTTCCTCCTCCTGGAGGACCACCAGGTGGAGCGATATCCATGTGGCTACCCATGCCCTGTACGCAATCATCTCTGACCCCCCTCTTCCATGCTATGACATTCAGAGATTCGGGTTGAGTTGGATTTAGGTGGTCACTAACTCGCATAAGGTGCGTCTCGTATCCGAGCCCCTCAAAATGTCCTTGGAAGTAAGAAGCAGCTCTCTCAAAGTTTGGATTTGGGCTACCCATCCACCGATTAACATAACCCCCGCAGGCGCTGGAGTCGCTACATACGCTAGTTATGAACTCCATTTTCTCAAACCATTCTTTGCCGGAAACAATAGGCGTACCTTCTACGGTTTCATAGTCTAAAATCTGTGAATTCAATTCTAGACTGAAATTCATCGTAGTAGGTGGAATCAGTAATCTACCCTGTAAGTCCTCACCTTCGGCTTGGATGGTGCCGGAAACCTGCAATCTTTCTTCAATGAATAAAAGAACTGTAGGTGGAACTGTGAGTTTTGTTTCTCCTGAAATGATGAAGTCATGGAATTCACCGCGTCGCATTTCATCCACAAGTAGCAGGAATTCTGCCTTCTCTTCTTGAATCTCTTCTTCGGCTCCAAGACAACCAGAAATTGGCGATGCTAAGAGCAGCGAGAACAACATCAGAGCGACCGGACGCCTGAAGGTCATGTTGGCTGGGCGCCTCAAGGAGTTTTCAACGGTTTCCGTCCACCGATTATAGGAGTCACATCGCTAGTTGGATTCCATTTCATTCAAGGGCTTCTTTCTTCTAGCCCTATGCGATGGGGGCAAGTTTCGGTGTCTGAGTTTTCGAATTGTGCCGCTATGTTGTTGTGCGGAGGAAAGGGTAGCCGTCTAGCAGAGCAAGGGGTGGATGTGCACAAGCCATTGATGCCAATATTGGGTAAACCTTCCTTGTTCCATGTTATAGATCAATTACTTGCTCATGAAATAGCCTTCACTCCGATTCTCGTCGTTGTCCCTCCTGATCGTTTACAGGAGTATGAATCAGCCCTTGAAGGAAGAGATTGCAAGGTTGTAGTCCAACCTGCTGCCTTGGGTACTGGAGATGCAGTTTACCAAGCGATGGAACATCTTCCCGATGATTATCAACATCTCTACGTCTCCTTTGGGACTCAACCCTTGATAACTGATTCCAGTATCATGGATTCTCTTGTTCATCATATCAGTCACAAATTGGGATTCACCATGCCGACTACAATGACAGCCAATCCGTATGCTCCTTTACTCAGAGATGCGGATGGCAAGGTCAGCAATTCGGTGGAGACTCATCTAGAAGGGGCTGAAAAACCCCAGGTTGGCGAGGCCAATGTAGGTGCATATTGGGCTAGTAAGAAGGCCTTGCAGGAGATTCTTGTACCATTATGCAAAGGGAAGTGGAATCCTCAAACAGGCAAGTACGATACATCATCTGGTGAACTTGGTTATCCCAATGAAATGGTCAGGTCGTGCTTAGCTAATGGGGTTGGGGTAGATGGAGTGGTGTGTAGCATGCCTGAGGAGATGATCGGCCTCAAGCGACTAGAGGATATCGACAAGATCGAAGAGGTCATGTTGGACAGAGGAACTGTTTCCGACTAATACTTGACCGCTGTTCCATAAGCAACGATTTCTAGAGCCTTGGTTTTGCCTTTGGAACCTGCAATTTCGGCTGTCTCCAAGCGCAGGTTGATAATTTCGTCGAAGCCAGAATTTCTACAGTTTTCTCGTAGTCTCTGCATTGCTTCTTGCCTACCCCATGCGAGAACATTGTCCCATGTGGTTATGGTGCCGCCGAAAATTGAGTGTATTCCTCCTATCATTCCCTGCCACCAACTAACTGACATGGTTATGTTGGAAACCAATAGAGTGGATTGTTTTACTTCTCCAGTAGGATTTCGCAAGGTGCTAAGTGGATCGTTCCCAAATGCTGCTTCTCTTTCTACCAGCTGTTTTTGCTTGTTTTTCTGGTGCCAATTGCCGAAAATCCAACTGAACAGGAATGGACCAAATGCCAACAATATAGGGATGAATATCCAAATCAATCCCCATGTTTCTTTGTCCATTCGCTCACCTCATTGTAGGACAACTGCAGTTCCATAAGCGAACAATTCTGCTGCTCCACCAGCAACGCTGGAGGTAGCGAAGCGCACGTTTACCACGGCATTAGCACCGCGTTTGACAGCATCGGTGACCATTCTTTGTAGGGCTTGTGCTCTCGCCTCCTGCAACAATTCGGTATAGCCTGATAATTCTCCACCGACTATGTTCTTCAATCCAGCCAAGATATCCTTACCGATATGCTTGGCTCGTACCGTTGAGCCGGTTACTACGCCGAGTGATTGGGCGATTGTTCTACCATGAATCGTCTCAGTATTCGACATCAATACCTGTATTTGCTGGGGCTGTGCTGCTGCGGCATCTGGCTGCATACTAACTCCATTAGGAGGAGGGCTTTCAATTTGTTTACATCATGATATGTGGAATCCACTGGGTGGAACAACTTCATCTTCTGCGGTTTTCATTGAACAGACCACGACAACTCCCAACATTGCTAGGTTACAACAGATGATTTGAAAAATCCCAGAAAGAGAGTATATCCACGTCGGTGGAAGTGGAGTTCCTTCTGGGAAGTGGCTGAATATGTCATCCATCATGTATTGAACATTCAATGCGATAAATGATTCAAGAATAGACTTGAAGATAATCCATGCAGTTGCCGCTCTAAATGCCCATTTATGCCGCATCAGTAGTAAAGTGATGACTGGTAAAGCAGTGATTACAGTAAGGCCACCGACCCACATCTGCGTTTCATACAAACCCGAGTTATTTATTGTCTCGAAAATGTTGTTCGTTTGGTTCCATTCTTCGTATCTGTAATCGCTATTATTCCATTGATCTTGTTCTTCTGAAGTACCATTTTCTGGAAATGCTCCTGGATGTTCTGGTTCTGGATAATGTTTCATGAAACCATCCATTGGAAATAGTGCAGAGATGAGCAATCCAGCGGCACCTAACATGGCCATCAGTATCATGGCTATGGCAGGGCCCCAATGCCACCACGGAGAAGGCACCTCGGGAACCAGAATGTGTTCATTACCCACTAATCGTGGCTGCATGCTCTTCACTCTCAGAGAATAGGTTGTTTATGCAGCCATTCAAGATCTGAGATGTATAATTGCCTGATGTCGTCGAGCCCAAGAACTAACATTGCTAGACGTTCAAGACCCATACCCCATGCGCATACTGGCCACTTGCAACCCAATGGTTCGGTCACTTCAGGTCGGAAAATTCCTGCTCCTCCTAACTCCAACCACTTGCCGCGCCACTTTACTTCCACCTCTAGACTTGGTTCTGTATAGGGGAAGTACGCAGGTCTTACCCTAACTTCTGGATAACCCATTTTGGCATAGAATGTCTTCAGGGTAGTTACCAACATCGGCAAATTAGCACCAGGCTCCATGATGATTCCCTCAATCTGGTGGAATTCTGGAAGATGAGTTCTATCGATACTTTCCTTGCGGAAAACTCGGCCAACTGCGAAAACACGGCATGGTTCGTCAGGCTTGTCTGCTAGGTGTCGAATGGTATTGACTGTTGTATGGGTACGTAACAATCCACGTTTTGCGATTTCGTCGCTGAATGTACCTCCCCATCCTGTCGATCCAGTATCTCCGCCATGTTCGTGTACGGCCTTCCATTGATCGAGATGTTCCTGTTCAATCTCAAGACTTTCTGGATTGTCAAGATAGAATGTGTCCTGCATCTCTCTTGCAGGGTGGTCTTGTGGGATGAACAAGGAGTCCATGTTCCAACCTGCACTCTGCACGTAGTTTCCACTGATTTCGCTAAAGCCCATCTCAAGGAATGTGGAACGTATTCTTTCGATTAGGGACTGCATGGGGTGAGGTCTGCCGCCACTCGCAATGTTTGCCTCAAGACTCGGGTCAAACGACTTGAAGACCATGTTTCGCCACTCGTCACCTTGCAAGAGTTCAGGTGTGATTTCCACTACTTCTTCTCTCTCTTCTAAGTCAACCACTGAAGCTCCAGATGAGTTCATACGCCAGTTTCGAGTTACCTGTTCGCTCGACTGAAGAAGTCCTTTTCTTCCTTTGAAATGATCCAGCATCGGTCCTTCCGAGATGTTGGATAGGAATTCATTTCTTGCTTGTATTTCTGCTTTGATTGCCGAGGTGTCTTCAGGCAGGACAAGGTTACCTGCTTCGATGCTGATACCAAGCCCCTTCAGAAGTCCAATGCCGATACCAGTCTCATGCTTCTCGACGACTCCTGAACTCTGCAAATCAGCCATTGCTCTGTTTCCTTCTGGCTGACCAGAAAGCCAATTCCACAGTCGTTCTTCCAAGAGTCCATTTTCAAGTGCAGCCTTGCCTTCAGGCCCAAGGCTCCATAGGGTAGTTGAGTGTTCATCAACTTCGGCAAATCCTGCTTGGACTAGGCCTAGAGCAGCACCTGCTGCCTTCGCCTGATCATCCCATCCGCAAGCGGATAAGATGTCATCCATGTTCCAAGATTTGTCTGCGCCTTGCGCCTGCATAGCCTTCAACAAGCGGCGCTCAGGATTGCCCAAACTCGCATCAGCCATACCTCCTCCAGCCACCATGAGTCCTTCAGCCTTGCTTCAGGAAAAACCCGATTGAAGCGGTACTGGGTGTTTCCATTCGGAGGATGCCGATTGAAGATGAGATTCTGAAGGGCCTCCTCTGAATGGCGCTGTGTCAATTATTCCACCAAATGAACAATAAACCCTCAAAATGCGGAATTTGACATGTTAGATAAAATCCTCAGTGTCAAAGCATCTGCCGGAACTATGACCTTCTTTATGGCATTTCATATAGTGATAATGGCCGTTGGGGGTGGTAGTGAATATTGGTTCGAAGCCATGCTGTTTGTTCCTCTTACTTTGGTATCTTTATCCATATTCTACATGAGTGATGAGAATGCTCGTAGAGCGCTTCTTGCTTTGGGAGTTGGTTGGATACCAACTGCCTTCATGTTCACCTATGGCTGGGTTTCTGGTTGGGATAAGGACGAGCTCCCACCTATACCTGGAATGGTTATGTGGTGGCTATTTTCGCTTCAAGCAATACTGGTTGGCCTGAAAGTAGGCGTGACCTCTGAAGCGCCTGCAGACGAATGATTGCCATTCATCTTCAGAATAGAAACAATCTTTCAACCGAAACAAGCTCTACTCTTCTTCCCATAACTCATTTTCACATGATGGACAAGTGAAATGCTTCGGTCTTTTCCCGTCAACTGCGGTAACCTCTCCACATGATCCACAGAGAATTGTAGATTTGTATGGCTCATCCAAAGTGGTGTCCACTCGATACATGATTCTACCAGCATCTGTCATTTCCCCAGTTAATGGTTCCCATTTTGCAATCTTCTCTTCTGACCAACCGAGTTCTCGTGATTGCAGAGACATACCCCAAACAAACATTACCAGACCGCATAGAGAGATAGGAGCACCGATACTGATCGCTAGAGTTTCTCTTGAGATGATGAGCATCGCTCCAATGACTATACAGATGATTGAAGATAACAGCAAGTTCGCCCTTAGGTGCTGCAAGCACTCACCTCAGAGCCTTAGCCAAAGCAGATGCAACTCTTGGCATATCACTAACGGGAATTGCGCAGATGCCTACCCTAATGCCACCTATCAATGGCACAAGAAATACATCATCTTCTGCGCATGATTCGCATACCTCCTCCGGGTTATTGCATTCGATGAAAGCGAAGTACCCATCATCATTAGGCATTACTTCGATAGAGTTGTTTGCAGCCGCTTCGTTGAACGCTCTTCTTCTGCTTGTTAGAATCGCTTTGAGTCTATTCTTCTCATCATCCCACTCATTCAATTGATTCTGATGCACATCGATGAGGGCAACTTGTGGTAGACGCGGAGCGCCACTCCAAGTTCCTCTTCCAGTATGGAGCAGGACTTCTTCCAGTTTGATATGCACCTCAGAATCTGGATGAAGGTAGACAATAGCACCCGTACGCATGCCATAGATGGTGTGTGATTTGGAGCAAGATATTGCGAACAATATCAACAGATTGTTTGGCCAATTATCTATTTTTGAGATGGTTTCAGCCCATCCATGTGGTTCGCCGGCATACAGATGGTAAGCCGCATCGATTAACAAAGTGTGTCCGATATATGGATTGTCTTGTGCGGAATCCAACCAACAATTGAGAGTGTTTTTTCGTTCTTCAGTGGACAAGGAAAGTCCGGTTGGATTGTGAGCAGGGTCGTTCAACCACCCGAGAATCCTGTTTTGTGTCAAGGCTAATTCAGACAGTGAAGCGCGTAGTTCCAAGTTGGAGTCCCATAGAGGGTATGAGTGGATATTCAGGCCATTTTCTGACAATATTGTCCTGTACGGCCCCCAATGCTTGTCTCTCAGCAGAACTTTATCTCCGGGGTCAGCGAAATTGCATGCTGACGCGTATAAGGCTCCACATCCTCCTGGTGTTGCAATTGAGGAAACAACAGCCGGGATTTGGGACCTGTATTGGCCAAGAGCAAGGTTAATCGCCAATTCTCTGAAGGCAGGCATTCCCCTCAGGGGAGAATATCCAGCCATATCATGCCCAAATTGATTCCTCAATGAATCGATTACTGTTTCGTTCAGAGCGAGTTCTCCCGAGTCATCAATCAATGAACCTAGAGTTCCATTGATAGCATCTCTTCCATTTTCTTTTGCTTGGAGATAACGCGAGAACCATTTGAAGATGGGGTCATTTCCACTCTTTTTTCGTGCTAGAGGGTTGAGTATCGAGGAGAAATATTCCTTCTCGCGAAGGTTGAATTCCTCTTCGCTCGCGCTCTGCATGCTTAGGCGATACTGTTCGATAACTTGAGGGTTCTCTTTGCAGAATTTGCGCGGGACACATACATGATGTGAAACACACCCATTTCGCATTTCTACAAAACTGATTTTCAAGTTCAACGGTTGTTGAAGTAATGGTCAGCATAGGCCCTTGCGGATGCAGCGTCATATCCTGAAGCGATTAACTGCTGCTCATATGCCATAGCTTCAGGTGAACGCCCTTGTGCTGCTCCAGCATATGGGTCCATGGCTCCACTCATCAACCCGGTATTGAATGCTTGATTGACAGCGAAATCATCGTCATTTCCACCACCTCTGCCTCTTAGAATAAGCACCAGTAAGAGTATGATTACCAGCGCAGCACCGGCCAACATTCCATATTCCATGGTTTCATCATCGGTTAGTCCCAGTACGTTTTCATCGACATTCTGGTCGTCTCCATTCGCACCGGTATCCGAGGAATCATCGTTATTGTCGCTAGGATCGTTGCCATTATCTCCGGGGTCATTTCCTCCATCGTTGGCATCTCCTCCACCGTTGTTGTTAGTTTGGTCTGAGGTATCGTCGACAACAGTACAGCCATCAGCGTCCACAAAGTCTCCAATAGGTGTGTCGGGACACTGGTCGATATCGTCAATCACGCCATCCTCATCACTGTCGACTGGTACTGCCAATGGGCATCCTTGTCCGCCTTCACCATTGTAGACTCCGGCTTCATCAGGGCACTGGTCTCCATCGGTTCCGTCTGGATTGTCTCCATAGCCATCACCATCGCTGTCTACCCACTGACTCTCATCCATTGGCATGATATCATTTCCATTTGACCATCCATCTTCGTCGATATCGGGGCAGCCATAAACATCCTCTGTCGACTCACCATAAGTATCTGGACATGCATCTACGATTCCATCTCCATCATCGGTAGTATTGTATCCATCTTGGTCCAAATCATTGGCCCAAAGGTCCCAATAGTTGGTTATCTCGAACTGCTCGCCAACAACAAGGTTGTTGGATTCATTATCTTCTTCAATGAGCATTTCAGGGTCGATTTCCAATTGACAAGTGTAGGCTCCACTGAGTGAGTCCTCAGGGATGATGACAACACCGCTACCCGAGTCCATGTTGCTATTGGAGGCGTTTAGGATGACTGTGCTGTTGTACAGATTCAACACATTGTCTCCCATCGAATCGATTAAGTCAATCGAGAATGCAACCGCCTCCAAATGGTCTCCTCTGATATTACTGAATTCCCATCCAAACGAGGCTTCATCTCCACTTATCAGGTCTATTGGACAGGATACAGATGCCGCTTCGAAGTCAGGTAGAGCGGCTGCGGTCGTAGCGACGCTGAGGTTGTAGTACCCTTCGAAGCCATTTGCGCCGATGACGACACGGTAATCTGAATTCGTACCTTCTCTTTGAGTCCCAAGCGTTTGCCAGTTGACTTCAGATGTGGTGTTATCCCAACTATCGATGAAGTTGTTGCCTTCGTATAGTGAAATCATGAAGTTAGTGTTGGAATCCTGAGTGAAAGAGATGATGACATTTTGTTGATCCGTTAGTGCAAAGCCATAGGCATCGGCAACATCTTCTGCGTCCATACATCCCATCCCAGATTGCATTGGATTGTCTCCAAGTGCGGTTGGATTGGTACTTGCGTCGCTGGCATCTCCTGCTAGACCAAGGTCCATCTGCTCTCCACAGTTGAAGGCAGGAGTAATTACATCAGTTGCATCGTTGATAATCAATCTGTATTCACCAGCCCCCTCATATGCTTGCACATGAAGATAGTATGTTCCTCCGGCACCATCATCGGTTGCGACTTCCTCGTCATTGCTACCTATATTGTATCCAAAATCGATGCTCTGTCCAAGTGAATTCTTCAACAAGATGTCGAAGTCGGCTCCAGGTGCTGTAATCAATATGGCCTCGAGGTCCATTCCTGAACTCATTGTGACTTTGTAGTAATCATCTTCATCAGTTGTATCCATACATCCAATGACTTCAACAGAAGGGTCGGTGCCAAGGTCATATGCGCTATTGGCATCATTCCCTGCATCTCCTCCTGAAAGGGCATCATTTTGGCCGGTACAGGAGGTTGGATAATTGCCCACCATAAGCAGGTCTTCTGCAGCCATTTCGTTGTCATCCTCGTTCTTCTCGTCGAGCAACTCTTCATGATCGACCAGCATGATAATCGAGTAGTTTCCTTCGATGATGAAGTTTGGAACGGTGCCGGTTACCTGAACATTCTGAGTTTGATTAACAGAAAGACTGGAGATTGTAGTATTACCTATTTCATGGTCCAAGTTGGTCCAGTCATTGCTGACTGATAACCAAGCGGAAACGGTCACTGATTGGTTCAGGTCAATGTTTCCATCGTTACCCATAATCCCAGAAACGGTGATTGAATCTCCGGGATTGGATGAGGTTGGTCCGCTTACTTCTTCGAAATACATGTTGGCTTTTGGAACGCTGTAGTTAGTCCAGATGTCAATGGTGTAGTTACCGGCTCCTTCATCGTGTGTCACGTTGAGATAGAAGGTTCCACCTGCTGCATCGTAGTCATCCGTACCTTCTGTTGATACATCTTTCACCGTGGTGTTGATTGACCAATCAAAGTCAGCATAAGATCCGTTGGAAGTCATTAATCCTAGATTGGTTCGGTGGTCACCGGTTGTAGTGACGGTTGCGAATAGGTTGTAGTTGTAAGGTACATCGAAGCGCAGCAAATCATTCCCATCACTTCCATCCATGCAACCTGAAACAGTTCCAGTATAGTTGTCGCCAGTCACGACGGTGACATTCGACCAATTGTCGGGTGCATCGCCTCCCAAGCCGGCATCGTTTTGTCCATTGGCATGTAGGTCTTCACAAGTAAGGCCAACAATCATCTTGTTTTGACTTGCCAGATAGTTATTGCTTTCATTCTTCTCAGTCACGTTGCCATATCCATCAGGCCAAATTATCCAGTGATATGCCCCATCTGAAAGACTAGAGGGGAGAGTGACATTAGCGGTGTGGGTAAGGCTACCATTTGATGCAATTCCAGAATGGGTTTCGGAATGAGAGAGAAGAGTGTCGCTCCAACTGTATGTCTCATCATCAGAGAGGATGAATGCAACATCGAAAGATGAGGAGTTGCCATCACCCGTGTTCTCAATCGTATAGGTGACACTAACGGTATCACTTGCATTTCCTTTGGAAGGAGCTACTACCGAGGAAGTCTCAAAATCGGGAGTAGGTGGTGTGTTGTTGGTCCAGGTTCTCAAGCTGTAAGTTCCATCGCCTGTCCACTGATGAACACGTAGGTAGTAGGTTCCCGCAGTTCCAGAAATTGAAGTCCCAATACTGGTAATCTTTTCCAGTGGGTCATTGTACTCCGAAGAATCCAATATTGTTTGAGATGTATCGTCCCAAAGGTAGAGGTCGAAGTCCATGCTGGCGGGGACGGTCAACTCTACCTCGATATCCTTGCCAGATGTCATTGAGAAGGAGTACCAATCTTGTCGGTCATTAGCATCTATACAACCGGTCTTGGTGGTCGAAGGATTCTGTCCTAGCGATCTTGAGGTTGCGGAGGTATTTCCGGCATCTCCAGCCACTCCAGCGTCAGATTGCACCTGTGGGCAGGGGGCCCTGCCACCTGCGTTTTCGACAGTCCTTATCCCGGGTAATTCGGTCACCGGCACCTCAAATTCTTGGTTTTCTTCAGAGTTCAGAATCTCGTCTATCGACGGTGCGATGTCATTTGGTATAAACGGGGTAAACAATGCTGTCAAGAACAGCATTCCAATCAAAAATCCAGCACGCATGGGCAAGCCTCAGTTAGTTTCGGCACAATCGAAGCATATCAATGTAAGGATTACCCGCACGCCTCCGTAGGAGGCGAAAGAGCCTGCGGAGGGACTCGAACCCTCGGCCTGCGGATTACAAATCCGCCGCACTA
>CAZGIY010000039.1:0-12600 GCA_964526445.1 uncultured Candidatus Poseidoniales archaeon | reverse complement strand
CATCATGCAAAGAAACCTCTTGGTCCTCAATCTGTAGCCGAGTCATACTTTCAGATTGGCCATGAATGAACAGCCCATCCCAACCAGCCAATCGTAAATCGTGTCCGAAATCTCCACCGATGTATGTATCGATGTAGACATTGGTCAAAGGTGAGCGAGAACATACCACCGCCCTACCTGATGAACCTACTTTGGAACCTTGAAACGGCCCAGTCATGACAAGAACTGGCGTAGATGGATGCATCGCAGGGTCTGCGACTCCTGTCACCGGGTGGCGTAAATCGTATGCCTCGTCATCGGTCGTATCACACGATGTCAATAGACGGGTCGCCAAACCTTTGCCACCAATAGTGGAAAGCAAAGTCTCCTTATCGAGGAGTTGCTCTTTGAGAGAACCAGTGGATAGGTCAACCTCAAGATAACGGCCCGCATAGCCGTCAAGCCGCCAGAAGGATGCCATCGTAACTGCAAGAACAGAACTTGCTCATCATCCTTCGCAAGAATCGTTTGACCACTCTACCGCGGAAATATCATCGCTCAATTCGACCATGCGCCGATGATTTTCACCAAGGTCGCCTCTTCCAAGTCGCGATTGACTATGCAAAGTCAATTCAGCAGTTCCGTCGACACAAGATACCGAGACGAAAACATCATCAGCAAAGAACCAGAATTCGGTGTGATCTACACCATGCAATATCGTCGAATCACCCTCTTCCTCAAGCGAAATGACCGAAGCGAACCAACGCTCCTCAAACCAGTTCTCTAGTTCGGAGATTACTTCTTCCTTGGAGGCATTGAAGCGCAAGGGCTCCAAGCCATCTGATCTGAACGAGGTGCCATCATGTGCAATCCGTACGCAATTCATACTGTCTTCAGGACATTCTGAAGGCATGCTAGAAGTGACGAACATACTGTTTGAAATCTGAATCATCAGAACCAAAACAAGCCATCCTGCAAACAATCCAGCGGGCCACTTTACCTTAGAGGGAAGCCGTTTCCATCGAGCGACGACTGAATCGTCGGACAACTAATCACCTTCGGGAATATTTTCCATTGACCTTGTCAAATACGATAGGCACGCCTATTGGAACTTCGAGTGTCTTCACTTCCTCTATCGACATCTCTTCAAGATGCATGATTATGCTACGCAATGTGTTACCGTGTGCAGCGATGAAGATATTCTTGCCAGATGCAAGAGCCGGAAAAATCGTCTCTTCCATGTATGGTATCGTACGCTCTGCAACCAGTTTCAAACTCTCCCCATTGGGTGGAGGAATATCGAAAGAACGTCGCCAGATGTAAACCTGTTCTTCCCCGAATTCTGAAAGAATATCCTTCTTGTTCTGACCTTGGAGGTCGCCATACATACGCTCATTCAAGCGCCATGAAATGTAGACAGGTACAACGTTCTCTGGCTCGCCATGGATATATGCCAACTCATTCATCTTACGTTGGTTCTCATCGCCACTGTCTGAATCGTGTTTGAATACCGGAACTATCCCATTGGAGTTCTGAGCGACTACGATCATGGCAGTCATTTGCGCCCGTATCAACAACGAGGTGTGCACCTCATCGATTTGTAGATCCGCGATATCCTTACCTGCCTGAATGGCATCATCGATTCCCTTCTTTGACAAAGGAACATCCACCCATCCTGTAAACAGGTTGAGAGCATTCCAAGCGGATTGACAGTGACGCATCAAAATCAGGTGTGGCATCTCTCTCATTTTCCGACCCCACGCGGAACGCCCTTCAACCTGCCTGTTCGGACTTATGCCGCAATCGAAGGGATGAGTGTCAGAATCAACAATGGTCCCGCTGACATCGCGATATCCCTCAATAGAATCAAAATCAAATTTTGATTATACTCAAACACCGCTTGCTCGAACTTCTTCTCGATGGTAGTATCGACCTTGTCGACCAATGCTGTTGCACCTCTTCGCACCGCCTCCACAGCAACTCCAGTAATCGCTCCAAGCACTCCCTTGTTGACCGCTTTACCACCTACTGCTCCTTCTATTGCAGCCTGCGCCAGCGGCTTTTCTGCTTCATCCTCGCCCCTACCAATTCGCTTCAACCAGGTGCGAGCACCGAGTACCAGACCAGCTCTCTTTCGCAACTTGTCGATATCCTGCTCAAGAACTGCTTGCATCATCATTCGAACTCTGAATACACGCAACAAATCCAGATACATCCAAATCAAGAAGGCACCCAGTAACAAAACCAAGCCTGTCGCATTCACTTCAGACCAACTCTGCCAACCGAGCGGGTCGACCATCAAACGAACGGTCAATACCAACAATGGTGGCAAACAGAATGCGAGAATTTCATTGAATGCCAACAGACCTAAGCCCTTGATCGGCAATTCTCTGATTTGCTTGATGGCCCAACCACCATGCGGTGCAAGGACCTTGATTACCTGGTAAAGAGGTCTTGATACCAAAAGTAGCCTGAATAGAAATGGTAAGAAGGCAATGTACCAGACATATGCCTGCCACGGTCCCGTCGGCGGAAAGTCCGGAAACACCAGTTCCATGTTTATCGACAGGGGTAGTACTACTCATACCCTTTCGGGTCATTGCAACTCCGGATCATCGATGAATGTACCATCAACGTCCCCAAAGTCCCCTTCGACATCGTGAATATATCCAACCCATGGTCCTGGAACCGGAGGGTCACGCTTCGAATCAATGACCGATATGACCAATCCACCAAGTACGAAACCAAGAGCGAATGGGAATATCGCCTTGCCGAACACTTCGATCACTCCTCAACGATGACCTTAGCCTTCATCTTCTGGATGAAGACATTCTCAAAGCGGTCCATGTATTCGCATGCAATTCTACCATATTTGCGGCCAAGAGCATATCCAGTTCCTGCAGCGCTACCTATACTGATGGCCCTGAAGGTGCCAGCTACTACTGCAAAAGATCCAAGCATTACTGCTGGAAGCATCACTTCTTCCCCCCTGACTTCTTGGTTTCATCTTCGATGATTACAACTTCCTGCACATCACCGGATTTCAAGTCCTCAGACTCTGAATACTTTCGTTGGTAGTGCCTGAAACTGCTCTCTGCAACTCCTGCAAAGAAACCTGTCAGTGCTACAGACATTATTCCTATTTTCAACAAATTTGCGTACATCATTTCACCTATTCTTCGTTTTCTTCGTTTTTCTTATCCAACCCAATCGCCTTTGAGATACCACCAGCTACAGATCCTGCCACATTACTGACCGTCTCCACACCTACCTTGGTTACCTCGCCCGCTGCGTTGACCACAGCGGTTATTGCGCGACCTGAACCGACAGCCAGGTGAACAACCGTCTCCTCACCTGCATTCACTATTTCCTTGACTGCAGCGGTGAAGTCGTCGATGAGGGAACCCAATCCCTTTGCCACCTTGTCTACCGATTTCTTGCCGGACATGATTACCGGATGGGGCTGTTAGACATAAAGGACGGATGGTGTTTTTACCGGGTTGAATCCCCCGCTAAATTAGGCATCTGAAGGAAGATAGAAGAATTCCTCCGGATAGTACCCCATGTCGATTCCATGTTGTATGAAACGGCCGATGTCCTGACGCAGAACGCGGCCAGTCTCGGTTAGGTCATAGTGGACTATCGGGTGCCCTCCTCGACCTTTGTTTGATGACTCAACAGGCTCTATGTACTCCTTTTCTGACAATGATGCAAGATGTATTTTCAATTCTTTACGTTCGACTCCTACCGCTCTTTCAATACGCATTATCCGGCGCGTATCAGATTCTGACTTGGCTTTCCTACTAAGATAGAGAAGTACTCGATACAAAGTGACGGAAAGGTCTCTACGCTTCCTGATCTTCTCCATGAATAGGGGGTTGGCTAACCACTACTTGAGAGATGTGGTCAATCAAAGGACTCATGTGCCCATTCTTGATGGCGCTACCATGCCCTTCTGGCAAGACCTATCTGCATGGCTTAGTTGGAACGTTGATCGTGATTGGATCGAAGAGAACGTGAAGTGGCGCGACTTCGGTACGGGCGTACGTCTTGGAAAATTAGCGAAGGAAGGAAACACAAGTCTGGTACTCTACGATGTTGTATCCGATGTTGACATCGAGGCATTCATGCCGCACAGCCACCCTGGAGGAGAGACATATCTGGTGCTTGAAGGGGAAGTCTACGATGAGGACGGCACATATCCGCCCGGTTCAATCGTCTGGATGGACCCGGGCTCCACTCACACACCCAGAACCAAGGGACAGACGCTGATTCTGGTACTTTGGCCGGATGGCGTCAAGGCTGCCTAAGGCTCATCAACCAGTACGTCCTCGGTTATCGACATGATGAGAACATATCGTGCGGTGGTTTTGGCCATTTGTACGATATTGTTGCTAACCACATTCAGCGTTGGCCTTGAAAATGACGAACTAAATGAAATTCCAATCACTAATTATTCATCCGCTTCTGAGAACGATGAGGCGAAAAAAGAAGAAAGCATGACAAAAATCCCAGACTTATCTCCAAATTCAATCAAAGAAAAAGTGTCTGATTACCCTACAGAATCAGTGATCATCGTCGCCACAATTGGAGGTTTTCTTGTGTATGTATTCGGACTAAGAAAACAGAGGAAGGAGTTAAGCAAGACTCTGAAGGTACTGATAATTTCTAAATCCGAGGAAAAAGACCAATTTCGGGCATCTCTCAAAGCTATTGACATTCTGAAAAAAACTAGGGCAACCGCCTTCGCTTTAGGACCATTTTCTTGGCTTTGGGACGAATTGTTGCATCCAATAATCAGTGAAAAATTGACTGAACATGGAATCTCAGATATTTACACATTCGAAGGAATCATCTCGTGGGTCATGTTTGATATTCTGAATCTCAATTTCATGACACCGATTGAATTCAAGCATAATCTATTTCCGCAAATCAGAATGATTTCAACTATACTTTTCTTGTTGTTAATTTATTGGATCTTCTTCAAGGGAGACTCTTTGATTAGAAAATACAAAGGTACTATGGAATCTGAAATCGAGGAAAACGAATCAGAGAAATTGCCTTCTCGCAAGGGCTACGTCTGACGCATAGATTCTGGGATACGCTTCCGCATCCATCTCTTCCATAACGGTGGAATGGTACAGGGCCAGAAACATCCATAGTAACCGGTTGGAAGTGTGGGGACTCCTTCGTATGGTTGCAACTGCCAATATGGCGTGCTGGCCTTCATGTGGTGAGCAGGGTGTCGAGTCAACTCAAGCAGCGTCCAACGGCTCCAGCGAGCCTCAGATTGCCATGAGTGCATTTCCGTCTGCCTCTCGCCATCTTTACGCCTTAAGCCATAATGACGGATGTAGTTGACATATTCCAATAGGATGATCGCTACAAATCCAAACAACAGCCATGTCAATGCGGCCCACCAACTCAGCAGCAGACCCAAGGCAATGATTGCTACAATCTGTAGAACAAGGCCACGAAGAGTACGGTTGGCCCAGATAGAACGCTTTGCAAGATCTACTTTGACTGCTGAGATGAACTGCCATGGGATGGTCATCGCTATGTGAACCCACAACCCTCTGGACGCTGGAGCGCTTGCTGCATCGCTATCCAATGCGACATCCTTGTGGTGATTGTGATTATGTTCAACTGTGAAATGCGTGTAATTTACCATGAACATGATGAATCTACCAACAGCCCATTTGAATGAACCTGGACGCCTATGACCCAATTCATGAGCAGTTATGATTCCAGAAGCCCCTCCAACAATACCGGCTGAAAGGATTCCCCAGCCCACCCACATCGTGGCACCATCGAGATTAGCTCGCCAAATCAAAGCCCCAACCAAAACTGGGATGACAAGGGCATGAAGCATCAGGATGGCTTCGTATGGGGACCCATTGTCTGCTGATGGTGCAGGCTTGTTCCGTTCTCCAAATAGAATGTCAAGCAAAGGATAGACGCCAAGAACAAGAATAGTTCCAGAAATCATCCAAAAACCACCAATGACCAGTGACGAAACTACGACAACTGGGGTGATTAATCCGAATAGGTGCAATACCCATGGTTCCGGCTTCACAGTACATCCTGAAGTGCTTACTTCAAGGATTTCACGGCTACAAACGACGCCTACGCAAAGAAAGGAATAGTTCCTTCAATGATCTACGCTTAGGAAAAATTCCGTTGCGATATTGTTGCTTCTCCATCAATTCATGCAGATATGTGTCCAAATAATCGTCCATACTCTCACTCCCCTCGGGTAATATGAGATTGGCGTCCACTCGTATAAGTATCAAACAGTGAAAGGGCACACACTATGGTGTTGATCCTACATTTAGTGTATTATAGAACACCTATCTCGAAACTATTGGCAAGAAGGCGTTGGCTGCCTTTTCAGCTGCATTGGCCACATCGTCCAACCTCTGCAGCACCCTATACATGTGCATCGCACCTAATGGTTCATCATCGCCTTCAGAGAAAACAAACGCTGCTGCATCACGCTCTGCCTCATCCGCTTCATGCTCCAGTAGGTTGACCTCCTTGATCATTTCAAGAACTGTTGATTGCTCCTTCTTTGAGAACCCTGAATATGCGAGGTTCTTCAATCTCTCAACCGTGTCCTCATATTTTCTTACTGTGGAAACTACACGTTCTGCATGCTCTACAAGCAATTTCCGGGCCTTTTCATTATCATACAAAATTCGGAATGACAATTGCTCAGCAACATTTTGAGCATAATCAGCAATTCTGTCCTGACGTGTAATCATATGAAGGAAAGTTTCGCGACTGAATGCCAATCTAACGCCAGACATCGAATCTCTCATCGTTGTCTTCAATTTGTCAGCCTTGAGTTCTGCTTCTTGCGTTGCCATTATCTCTGCCTCGGGAATCTTTCCGGAAACTGCAATTGTAATCGCTTCCAACATATGGTTGACCGTCTCCTCAACCGCTGATGCATGCTGATGGAAGAGGTCTAGAATCCCACTTCCTTCCTCTCCATCAGGAGCCTCAACCTGAACAATTTTGCTGGTATCTTCTTCTAATTCGCCCTTCTCTCTCTTCATCACATAGATGACTGATAATATCGCTAATGGGAGGATTATTGCCACATTGACAGGTGAACCTGCAAACAAGATGTACAGAACAATTGCCCCGATTCCAGCAACTGGTAGGCTGGCTATCCAACTACCTGCAATCTTGGCGAAGACCTTGAAATCAACCGCAGAAGCACCTCCTGCGAGTCCAACTCCAACAACAGCTCCAACCAAGGTGTGGGTAGTTGAAATCGGTACAGCGAGGAAGGGCATTGAAAATATCAGAACTGTGGTAGCAGCTCCGAATTCCGCAGCAAAACCACGAGATGGAGTGATGTGAGTAATCTTCTTGCCAATAGTATCCATGACCTTGTAACCCCAAGTCGCAACACCGATGGTGATTCCAATACCCCCCAGAAGTAACAACCCGATAGGCACCTCTACCTTACCCGAAGACAAAGTGCCGGTTGGTGAAGTCGAAATATCCCATATTGCAGCCATTGGACCTATTGCATTGGCAACATCGTTAGCACCATGTGCGAATGCAACGTAACAGGCGGTGATGATTTGCAACCAAATGAATACTCTTTCCATGCCTGCATATCCTTCCTCCTTGAACTGATATCTGCGTAGAGCAGCACCCATGAGAAGACTAGCGATAAGACCAATGACACAGGCTACAATTATGCTATTGAGTGGTATCCATGCTGTTTCAGAAAAGGGGTTCCAAGTTCCATTCTCCTTTGCTGGCAACCACCTTGTTGCATCAATTATTCCTCTACTGTCTAAATTCTTGAAAAATCCTTTCAGGGCCTTGAATTGTAAAGCTAATCCAAGTACGGCAAAGGTCGGGAATGCAAGAACAGGGGCTAGTGATCTTGTCCTCTTTAGTGGATCATCATTCTCCATGATTAATTTCTTAATGGCATAAAATGACAAGAAAGCAAGAATCGCCCCCAGTAAAGGAGAAGCAATCCAACTCAAAACAATCTCAATCACTTTTGTCCAATTTACCGAAGAGGGTTGAATGAAAAGTCCAACTCCAATGACCCCTCCTACAATGCTATGAGTTGTTGATACAGGTAAACCCATCTTTGTGGCGACGGTTAACCAGATAGCTGCAGCGAGAAGAGCTGACATAAAACCGTACATCATCTTCTGACTCAGTTCTTTGCTGAACTCATCTCCCCCAAAATCCAATACTCCTTTGCGGATAGTATCAGTCACGTGGCTACCGAAGAAGACTGCGCCGCAGAATTCGAATATAGCTGCAACAATGATCGCTCTTTTCAAAGTCAATGCGCCACTGCCAACACTTGTCCCCATTGCATTGGCTACATCATTAGCACCAATGTTCCAGGCCATGTAGGCCGCGATTGCGAGAGAGGCCAGAATTACCAATGACCACATATCGCCAAACCACATGGGATTGTTTCATCGCGGGTGGTATATTACTTAGAGCCTAAGTAAAATATATAGAGATATTTATTATGGTAGTTTCATGGCAACTGGACCGGGTAGCTTACACACGCGCAGAGTACAAATGACTGGAGGGGCGACTTTCACAATCAGTATTCCAAAAGAATGGGCAATGCATCATTCAATACGGCCCAAAGACGCCCTTAAGTTGGATTGGCGCCCTAGTGGGGCTCTTCGCTTAACTCCTGCTCAAGAACGTAAACCGTTGAAGAAAGAAATGACTCTGAATGTGGATATTATTCCAGTTGCTTCGCTCATTGATCACTTAGTAGCTGCTTATATCGCTTCAGCGAATCGAATCAAACTTGTTACCAAAGAAGGTTTTACTCGGAATCAAAAATCCAGAATCAAACGTTTCCTACGTATAACAACTGGATTTGAAATAATGGATGAAGATGAGAATATTGTAGAGTTACTCAACATCCTAAAGATTGGTGAAATGCCGATTCAATCAAGCCTAAACAGGATGTATCTACAACTCACATCAATAATGCGTGACATCATTGATGTTCTCTCTGGCGAAGATGAATCGATGCTCGATGATATTGAGGAACGGGAGCGCGAAATGGATGCAATGCAGTTGTTAATTCAACGCCAAGTTGGGGCCTTGCTTGAGTCTCACCAAGTCGCTGCTGAACTTGGCACAGATAGAAGAAGCGCAATAGAAATGGCCAATCTTGCACGTGTCTTTGAGCGAATGGGCGACCATGCCCAACTATTTACTCAATTGATTACTTCTACAGAAAAAAAGCCTAAATTAGATTTTGACAAGTGCCCACTAAACATATTGGAAATATGGCAATCTTCGATAAAAAGTCTGATGATCAACATTAGAACAGAAAACCCACAAGAAATACACAATGCAAGAATGGCATTGAAGAAAGCGAATATTGAACTCATCGAACATGAAGAATCCCTATGGGGTGGGCGGATGAGCAATACTTCTGTTCTCTATCAATTCCGGGTTTCCGAAGCAATCAGAAGATTATGTGCTTATGCTAGGGATATGGGGGAGATTCTACTCAACATCATTGCCTGCAAGAACACGATTGAAAGATGAGGGGTGCTTTCAAGGCTAAATAGCATCTCGCCGGAGTGTTCGAGCCGGTCCCTCTGAGGAATCCGGGCTCAAGACGTGATAGCATGGGAATGGATCTTGCACTAAAGGCGAAATTGCAGAAGCAACGCTACCATATCGTCGGAGAACATGGTGGAGTGAAGATATGCCATTGGACCAAAGAAAGCCTACTCAGAGATAGACAATGCTACAAAGGCAAGTTCTACGGTATCGAAAGCCACAACTGTCTGCAGATGAGTCCTGTCGTCGACCAATGCAATCTAGCATGCACCTATTGCTGGAGAGAGCCGCACATGGACACTCTGGAACTAACTGATCAAGACCCACTTGAGTTGTTGTATGAGAGCGTAAGAGCGCAAAGGCGCCTCCTTACAGGATACGGTGGCAACATTGGAGTCACTCCTGAGAAGTATCAGGAGGCTCAGAATCCGCGTCATGTAGCGATTTCATTGAATGGGGAACCTACCCTATACACGAAATTGGGCGAATACATCGAACTCTGTCACAAGCATGGAATGACCACCATGTTGGTGACCAATGGAACTCTGCCTAAAGCACTGGAGAATCTCGATACCCTGCCAACTCAACTCTATGTCAGCGTTGATGCTCCTAACAAACAGGTATTCGACCGCATCTGCAAACCAAAGTGGAACAGCGGGGCGTGGAATAAATTCGAAGAAACCATCGATTTATTGCCGAGCCTAGATACTCGAATTGTCTGCCGCCATACCTTGGTCAAAGGCGAGAATATGGCTGAGGAACACATTGCGCAATATGCTGCTCTAGATAATCGGGCTGACCCTGATTTCATCGAGTGCAAAGGGTATGTATTCGTGGGCCACAGTAGGGAAGTGCTGTCGATTGACAATATGCCCAGTCACGATGACATCCTCGACTTCAGCAATAAACTGGCGCCGATGGTTGGTCGCAAGGTTCTCGATGATTCACGCCCAAGCAGAGTAGCGCTGGTGGGTAAAGAAATCATCCCAATTCCAATTCCTGAGAGAGAAATGGAATTCCCTGCTGACTTAGGGATTGCACCGCCGGTCAAGCACCTACCAATCATCCAATGAACAGTTTTTGCAAGGCAGTCTTTGAAATGCCGCTGCTTCTGGGCGATACGATGCGTGAAGTGCTGGTAGCCAGAGGTGGTGCGGTATCCGCCGCTTCTGGACTTGGACGCGCTCACCACGATTTGATCAAGGCTCTCGATACTGAGAAAATTGAGGGATATGCTTCTGGAGGAGTGATTGAACACGACACTGGAGGTAATCCAGCAACACGTTTACATCGACGTTGGCGAAGTAATCCTACAAGAGTCAAGAAGTCATTAGCAATGATTGACTTGCTACACGTAAGCGACCAAGAGCAAGCACATCTTGTGCCTGAGAATTGCCCCCTTCCAGTTTCGGTCACAGTACATGATTTGTTCAACATTCATCCTCGCAAAGTATCGGGGATAGAAATTGGAGAGACTAATCCTGGGGCAGTGCGCCGAAAAGACCTGAGTAAGTTGAGCGCTGGGCTACAAAGAGCAGACCTCTTGATCTGCGACTCTAGAGCGACATTGAAAGAAGTCGAGGAGTATTATCCAGACGTAGCCTCGATATGCGTTCCCCTAGGACTTGAGTTAGATGCAAGGAGGCCCGATAGCAATCCCCTCAACCCGCCATCGTGGATGTTGGATGAGGCAAAGCACCTATTGCTGGTAGGTTCTGAAGAACCACGCAAGCGCTTGGATTTCGCTATTCAATCATGTAAGGGCTTGAAGGACGTGATTATCCACAAAATTGGTGCCGAATCCGATTCCGACAAAGAACGCTACCTCAAGGCATTAGCCTCCACCCATGGAATAGACCTCAGGTGGCAAGGTAGAGTTCCTGAAGATGACCTAAGAGCAGCCTTCCAACACGCTGATGCCTTGTTATTCCCAAGTATCGCTGAAGGATTCGGATACCCGCCATTGGAGGCGATGGCTGGTGGAACAAGAGCCTTGGTTGCCGACGCTGCCTCGGCCAATGAGATCCCTCCTCAATCTCACCTACTTCCAGTAGATGATGTTCAGGCTTGGCGTCAAGCCATCAAGAATCTAGAATCTGGACGGTGTGAGGAATCTATGCAACGTGCCGAAAAATTCTCTATCAGCGTATTTGCAAAGAATATGGCCGCAGCCTGGGACTCTTTGTTCTAATCACTCAGGCGGCCTTGGAGGGATGTATCCTCTCTCCTTGGCTTCTGCAATCAGTGCTACATCCGCCTCGACCATCATCTCTACCAATCCTGCAAAGGTTGTGTTTGGTTTCCAGCCAAGGGCTGCTTCAGCCTTGTCATATTTACCAATCAACAAATCGACTTCTGCTGGGCGGAAGAATTTGGGGTTGGTGCGGACTCTAATCACGCCATTCTGATCCTTTGCAATGCGATCTACTCCTTCACCTTCCCATGCGAGTTCCATACCAACATGGGAAAATGCAAGATCGATGAATTCCTTGACAGAGTGAGTTTCACCTGTTGCAATGACGTAATCATCTGGCTCATCTTGCTGTAGCATTCTCCACTGCATCTCAACATAATCTCCGGCAAAGCCCCAGTCGCGCTTGGCATCTACATTACCAATCGACAGATATTCATCAAACCCAGCAGCTATTCTTGCCGCCATCACGGTGACTTTTCGAGTGACGAACTCAAGTCCTCTTCTTGGGCTTTCATGATTAAACAGAATTCCTGTGCAGGCGAACAAACCGTATGATTCACGATAATTTCTGGTTATTTCAAAGGCGAAAACTTTGGCGCATCCATAAGGAGAACGTGGGTGGAAAGGCGTCAACTCTGTTTGTGGAATTTCTCTAACCTCGCCGAACTGTTCTGAAGAGCCTGCCTGATAATAGCGGCAATCCGGTTTGTTTCTCTTGATAGCCTCAAGGCAGCGTAGCGAACCCATTCCGGTAACATCAGCAGTCATCAATGGGGAGCGCCATGATTCTGGGACAAAGGATTGCGCCCCTAAATTGTAAAATTCATCTGGTTGAACCT
>CAZGIY010000038.1:0-13460 GCA_964526445.1 uncultured Candidatus Poseidoniales archaeon | reverse complement strand
AACGTATCACTGGAATCAATGACCGAGTCCAGATTTTCAACTGCTGCTCCAACACTATGTGTATCCGAAGCAGACCAAGAAGAAGAATCCGTACAAGTGCTGGAACAACTGGTAGTTTTCAAAGTGGTAGAATCAAGATAACTAATCAACACATTTCCTGATGAATCAAGATTAATCTCGACTTGCGTTGCGCTGGTAGTCAAAGCCACAGATTGCCAGAAACCATTCACCTTTGTTGTGTAAATCAACTGGTCAGTTCCACTATCCAAAGTATGTGCAATATGTGGGGTTGAAGAATCATCCACAACCATGTCGATGTCATTTATCACAGTACCACCTGTCAAAGGTGACTCCGTACCCCACAAGCCATTTGAAAAGGCTGAGAACCTTATCTTATCACTATCTTCATCGACGTATGAAATTGCAGGACAACCATTAGGCAATAACACAAAATTGTTCATATCACCTACGTCGCTAGAAGAACTATCTAACCTCTTGTCAATTGAAGAGAAATGCGATTGCGCATAGGATTCTAAGCAAGAATCTGCGGCTGGTGTTTCGTCAAGTTCGAGATCAACCTCGCTATTGTGCGGCAAATCACTTGCTCCATCTCCTCTGTTCTCTGTATCACCATAGCCAAGTTGACCCAATGAATTCTCACCCCAACAGCGAACATCATCATTATTCATTATCACACAACTGAAACTACTTCCAACCTCTATCCTATCCACATTGTATGAGGTCACACTGCTTGAAGAACTTCCAAGATTCACGTATGGGAGATTATCGCCCATTCCATTACTTGAACCAGATGAAATACCTCTGCTTACCTGATTTCCATAACCTAAGCGACCATTACTTCCTGAGCCCCAACACTTGACTTGATCGTTGTCAAGTATTGCACATGAATGCTCATCTCCCGCATCGATTTCAACTGCATATCTTGAAGTTCCAAAATCAACTTCTGCAAGACTGCCTCCCATTTCTCCTGAACCATCACCAATCGTGTTGGTATTCTCGATTCCAAGTTGACCTGCATCATTTAGTCCCCAACAATATGTTTCGGCGGGGGAGGTATCGAGAATGACACAAGTGAAACTATCACCCGCTGTAATGTTCAATGCTGAATTCCCACCTGGTAGAGAGACAAATCCAAGGTTTGAGCCCATCTCGCTTGCACCATCACCAATATTATCGGTATTCCCGTACCCAAGTTGACCATGGTCATTTCCTCCCCAACAAGAAACGTTACCATCATCCCAAATTGCACAAGTATGGTCATCACCTAGAGCTAATTGAGAAACTGTTCTCGAAGTTGGTAGAGAGACTGCATCGAAGTCATCGCCTACCTCGTCATTGTCATCTCCACGGTCAGATGTATCTTCAAGGCCGAGTTGGCCCTTGTCATTTCTACCCCAACAAATCAGACTATTGTCGCTAAGTACAGCGCATGTATGCCTTGCACCTGCTTCGATTAATGTCGCTGTGTTTGAGCCTGGAAAATCCAAGAATTGCAATACATCTCCAGTCTCTAGATATCCGTCTCCATAACCTCCAGAACTACTGCCCAGTCCTAGACCCAATAACTCAGAATTCCCCCAACACTTTACAGATCCATTGCTGAACATTGCGCAGGAGTGCGAATCTCCGAGTGCTAGAGAAGATATTGTCAATCCACTTCCAAGATTTACAAATGGCAAATCTAACCCTTGCTCAATCGAATCGTCTGCTACATTCTGAGTATTTCCTAGACCTAATTGTCCAGAACTTCCATTACCCCAACACTTCATGTTTCCAGATGTGCCGACTGCACAAGCATGTGCATCTCCCAAAGCGATTAACTCGGCATTTCCAGTATCTGCGTTCATGTTTGGAAGCACTTCATCCAATTCTTCAGGAACTATCGGATTATCGACATATGGAAGTTGAGACATGAACAACATTAGCATGCACAAAAAAACACTCTTACTTCGCAGTGAGGTGGCTCGCATGAAGGGGGCGACCCCGTAGGGGTCATTAAGCAAACGGATTGAAAAATCAGTTAATTTCCTTCTTCTGGAAACCACAATTCAGAAGGGTCGATAACCGATGGTTTCTTTCTTCCTGTAAGAATCAAAGCAGCCAAAATAATGACAATTACTGCGCCAGCCAGAATTATTTCTCCACTCAATAAATCGAAACTTTCAGAGGTCGAGGATTCCATGCTGTCTCCTATTCCGTCGCCATCACTGTCCTGCCAGTCTCTGGGGTCATTCGGCAATGCATCGGCATTGTCCCCTACTCCGTCCCCATCCGAGTCTGCCCATTCAGCAGGGTCTCGTCTGAAGGCATCGGCATTGTCTCCTACTCCATCCTCATCATAATCCAGACACTCTGTGGGGTCTTCGGGAAATACATCCGAATTATCTCCGCATCCATCTCCATCGGTATCATTCCATTCAAGTGGGTCGTCAGGGAATTTGTCTGCTGCATTGTCTCCATAGCCATCACCATCAGTATCATTCCATTCAGAGGAATCATCGGGGAAGGCATCGCTGTTCTGAAAACCAGGATTGTTGCCGTAGCCATCACCATCGCTGTCATTCCATTGATTGATATTCATCGGGAAAGCATCGTAATCGTTGGCATATCCATCGGCATCTGAATCTGGACATCCGGGTGGAACGGAAGAAGTTCCAATGACATCAGGACAAGCATCGGCTGCAAAGCCATCAGGATTGTCGCCATATCCATCTCCATCACTATCATTCCACTGAGTACCATCATTGACGAAGTGATCAGGATTCATTCCATCAGGATTATCGCCATATCCGTCTCCATCACTATCGCTCCACTGTGACGAATCTGCGGGAAAATAATCAGGCATGTTACCCAATGGATTGTCGCCATAGCCATCACCATCGTAATCTTCCCACTGAGTAGAATCCAACGGGAACGGGTCGTCCTTGTCGTTTATGCCGTCACCATCGGTATCCCACAATGTCTGGTCTGTTCCTTTTTGGTATTCCTCGGCATCACTCAAACCATCGCCGTCATCGTCTTCATCTTCGTCGACATCTCTGCAACCATCGCCATCGATATCCAATTGGGGTGAGGAGGTCCAACCTACCGCTCCAGTTGGGCATTCATCATCAACGTCCGGAACTCCGTCATTATCATCATCTTCATCCTCTGGATTGGTACAACCATCGTTGTCATGGTCGCCTCCAGTAGGACTGTAAGGACAGGGGTCTATATCGTCGCTGAAACCGTCATCATCAGAATCCCTCTGCGCCGCTGAACAACCATTCTCATCCACTGTTGAGCCGGCGGGAGTCTGTGGACAATCATCTAGCGAATTCTGCACTCCGTCCCCGTCATCATCCTGTTGTTCAATTGAACATCCGGTCTCATTGGCTATTCGTCCAGCATCGGTCCATGGACAAGTATCGAAGTCATCGATTACCCCGTCATCATCTGCATCCTTTTCACTGATTGCTAACATGGCTTGAATCGAAATCAACTCATGCATTGCTGCTGTAGGGTGCGCCTTGTCAAAGAAGACGTATTCATCGACATTAGAAACTACAGGATCACCTGAATTACAAATTGGTAAAGGTAGGATTGAACCACTCGACTGACAGGCCATATCAACTAAATTGGTAAGTCCCAGATAGGTTGAGTTATGCATGAAGTCATAGAACATCGAATGGGTATCAACGAGCATAATATCGACACCATGAGTTGATGCCAGAGTTGGCATCGAGGAAGCCAATGCCGAATTGTAAGAACTGATACCAGCAGCGATTTGCTGCTGCTGATTGGAAGATTTGTTGCGTACTTCAGGAGTCAACTCCAGCGGAGGTAGATTGGGGAGCAGGATATTATTGGCTCCCGCTTGAATCACCGCCTCTACATGTGAAACCATGTTGGCGTGAGTAGTATTGGCATTCGCCAAGCCATAGAGGAAATCGTTTCCTCCAGACCAAATTACCACGAGATCTGTGCTATTGAAAGAAGAGTGCACATTAGCGAGATAGTTGTTGATTTGCGTGCCAGTATTCGGCAGCAAGATGTAGGAATATCCCTGACCTGACTGAGAGCCTCCATAAGCTCGGTTGTTACCTTCCCCACTTCCAGTTCCATGTTGCAAAGATAACCCTAATTCTGCTGCCACATATTCCGCCCACACAGGCCCATTGGAGAACCTTCCTTGCCAGTAGGGAGGAACCGCTGGCATGTTCATTATGCTGTCCTTGACATTACCCATATCAGAAAGGCTATCACCGAAGATGACCATCTGTGAAAATTGAGGCTCATCAACATTTGAAAACACCGAAAAATGATGTGAATCACTATCGACAAGATTCCCATCTTGATAAAGTTCTATAGCGACGGTATACCAATTATTTCCAGTATAGAATTGACTCATCTGGAAACTCAGAGACTTACTGTCTCCAGTAGCCGTTCTGACCATTGAACCATTGAGAATCTCTGTGCCTGTGGCCAGGTCTCCATCATGTAAAATCCAACGTAACTCTAGCAGAGAACCCGTAGTCAAGTTGTCGGCTACAACCGTGAAATAGACCTGTTCATGCGATAGATGGAATCTATCCAACATCGATATGGTCATATCAGGACTACCGTTTGCAGAAGCAGGAGTTGCTACAAATGGAGCAACCAGCAGCAGAATAACCAGCGTGACTGCGCTTCGCATTAGGTGTTGGGAACGGGTACTTCGCAATACACCTTACCATCATCACTGGCGAATCCACTGGTTTCCATCCCAGCGGTAGGTTCCATCTTCCATGCGACACCAATGAACTCCATTGCTGTCCTGCCAATGCTGCTCATTGCTTGACTGTTCGGAGTGTATTGCTTGTGCAATCGGCTCATGCTCATCGCGGCGAGCAAGTGGTTATTGAATCCGCTTATCAGGACAATATCAGTACACAAGACTGAAATCTGAAATCAAATAAAAGACCAAAACGCATAGCCTACCAGCACGTATCCCCTGTGATGATGCTCTCACTCCGACTGCTGTTTCAGTGACGATTGATGGGCGAACTGAGGGGACCTGAATATCTCTCAGTATTTTCCTCTACGAGAAGATTCTGAAGACTCTTGGAATGAATTGAACACACTCGAACTGCTTGTCATCCCTTCATCCTCTTCACGTAATCAGCCCACTTTCTTCCAATTGATTACGTAGTAGCATCGCCTGCTCTACCTTGAGTTTACGCTTTGTAATCATCTTGTCAAGAGCCTCTTCTGCACCCTCCAAATCCTCAAAATATTGGGTCCTTCATAACTGAAAACAAAAATCGATAACAGTGTTCATCAGGGTGAGGGGATTGACAAGCATGATGCAGGCGGCGGCACCCCCTTCCGTTATCCATTTGCAGCCCTCAGCCCCTGTGTATGTAATCCCGCAAGTTGAGGCACTCTCTCCACCGCCATACGGCATGGTTCTGGGCAGGTCACGTAGTCAATGGGCGATGATTCGAAGGATGTTGGGGCTTGTATTGATCTCATTCCTGATGATGAATCTGCTCATGTTGATTCCTTTTGGAATAGTTACTCTCGATGGTGGGATGACTTTCATTGCAGGTCTCTGTTCGATTCCCCTCCTTCTGCTATTCTTCTTTGTGCGACGTCCAAGATTGATTCATGTCATGTTAGCAGAACCTGCCGATTCAGGAAACATTGCCCATCCTTTGCCTGGAGACCGAACACTCACCACGCCCGTAAAGACACGCTTCAGACATCATCTCCTGCGAGATTCAACGCTATTGGACATCCCCACAACCGGTTCTCTTTGGAGTATATTCTTCTTGGCAATTGCAACTGCAATCACTCTGTTCATCTTGCTATTAGCCTCTCCAGAGAACTCACTTTTGCTGACTATCGCAATACTGGTAGGGATTCCTTGCTGGCTGATTGGATTCGCTATACCTGTATTTGCGTGGATGTCCTACTCAACTAGAAGGTTGGGTTTACCCACCAGAACTCATCATGCGGAAGCAGCATTGACTGCAGGGTTCGTTTCCACTTTTCCTGCTGTGGTCATAAACAGTCTGTTATTCCCGATGCTGTTGAGTGCCATAAGTATCGACCCACTTTCGGGAATAGGAGAATTCCTGATAGTTACAATCAGTGCACCAGTTGGCGAGGAGATCTGCAAGGCTGCAGCAGTATTGAGTTGCCATCACCTCATCGATAGCCCTAGACGCGGTTTCCAAGTGGGTTTTACAGTTGGTTTGGGATTTGCCATGCTTGAGAACATCCTCTATATTTCGAGCAGTTTCGCCGGCGGGGGATTCATCGGATTCGCCTTCACAGCCTTTGTTAGGGGGATAGGATCAATTCCAGGGCACGCTGTCTGGACTGGCCTCTCAGGACTTGGAATAGGTTGGCTATTAGCAGAAAAGCCAAGACTCGGTGGATTGCTTGCAAAAAGGAGTAAACCACAGGAAGGAGCATTCGTCCTCATAGATTCCAAGACTGGAGCGCAGGTTCATGATGCAACAGGTTCTGGAATAATAGGGCAACCAGGTTCTATGACAATGTGGAATGTCAGTTCTTATCTCTCCTATAGCAAAGTCGCAAGCAAACCTCACTGGAATCTGCCAAAAACTCCACTCGTCGGCCTTAGCATCGCTATTCTAGGCCATGCATTCTGGAATGGTTCAACCTCAGCAATCGCTTTCCTCTTTGAACCAATATTGGGAGAAGTAGGAGCAGTTCTAGTCATGCTGGCATGGATAATCGTCATGGTTTCTGCCTTGTTATGGGGAGGAAGAAGAATTCTCGAATCATTGCATTCAGTGCCTTGTACCATAGACAATGACTTCAACAAGCACTGATTCCGAGGATGGAGGAAGGAGCATGTCGACTGAGGTAATTGGGGGACTTGACCCCACCAATGTAGTCATCAGCATCTGCGTCATAGCAGCCCTCCTAATCGCTGGGCAGATATTCAGAGCTCTGGATGGAATGGGTATTCTAGCCGCTGGTATTCTTGGTGTTGTAGTAGGAGTAATGGGGCATTGGTCATGGCTCGCTATTCTACTAGTCTTCCTCGGAACCAGTCATATCGCAACCAAATGGGGTTGGGAACAAAAGAAAGAATTAGGCATGTGTGAATCCAAGGATGGCGGTAGAGGTTGGATTAATGTCGCAGCAAATGGAATGCTTCCAGGATTGGTTGCTCTGCTCGCTTTCGCTCTTCAAGAATGGACCCTATTCTACTGGTTATTCGTCGCTGCTGTCGCTGTCGCTGCAGCCGATACATGGGCCAGTGAATTCGGTTGTCTTGATCCACGGGTCAGGCTGATTCGCAACGGAATGATGGTCCCTCCTGGAACCAATGGCGGCACCTCAATAATGGGACAATGGGCGGCCTTGGGAGGTTCAGCATTGATTAGTTTCGTCGCTCTTGTAGTAGGTTGGGTTCCTGCAACTGGAAACATGTCAGAATTGGGATTCTTCGGTGCCATGGCTGCTGGAGACTGGAATGGAGGCATGATTCTAGCCTTAATGACGACAATCATCGGTTGGCTTGGTTGCCAAATGGACAGCATACTTGGAGCCCACTATGAAAATCGAGGACTGATGACAAAGAATCAGGTTAATGCAGCATCAATAGCAATGGGTGTAGTCGTTATGGCAATCTTAGTCTTGACATTGCCATTGCTTCCCTGAAGTTCAGGTCCATACAGACCATTGGCCTGTGTTCTGATTCTTCCAGAACCATTTTCCTGAGCCGCTTGGCCACTCAAGTATCTCCCAGCCATCTGGCCTAACGGTACCACTGACATCTGAGGGTGGGAAACTGCTCTGTGCAACAGGCATCTGATGAGGTGCAATGTACTGTTGTAACTGCCCTTGTGCGGGGGCTACTGGCGCTACAGGCTGAGGTGGAGCAACGGGAGTTACTGGCGGAGTTGGAGTTGCTACTGGTGTTTCCGCAGGCGTTACTGTTGTTGGTGGCGCCGCTGGTACTGGTGCCGCATAAGGAGTTGAAGGCGCTGGTGGAGCAGAAGGCGGCGCAGCTGGTGCCGCAGGTGCAACTGTCGGAGATGGAGGAGAGGCTGGCGCACTTGGCTGAGCAGGTGAGGGGGCTGGAGTTTCTTGAACAAGTGCTGGAGTAGCAGCCTTGCGTACTTTGGGAGCGCGCTGCTGACCATAGGTTGAGCCTGGTGGACCCACTCTTTGTCCTGCTTGAGAACCGGGTGGCCCACTCTGAGGAGGACCTGATTGTGGAGGGCCAGATGATGGAGGTCCACTCTGAGGAGGACCCGATTGCGGTGGCCCACTCTGCGGAGGACCTGTTTGCGGGGGACCCGATTGCGGGGGTCCACTCTGCGGAGGACCTGTTTGCGGGGGACCCGATTGCGGGGGTCCACTCTGAGGAGGACCTGATTGCGGAGGGCCCGATAACGGGGCTGAACGTGGAGCAGGCCTTGGAGCAGACCTCTGCCAATTCGGCTGCGAGCCATATGACTGTCTGTGATGATATGATTGATCTTGATACTCATATTGTTGCATCATATTCTGTTGATATTGATGATGTGCCTCAGTACCGTAAGAAACTGGTACTCCCTGTCTCCTCCAATCAGAGGATTCCTCTTTAGAATTCATGACTGCATCTTGCCAATCTTCATCCTCATCATCCCAATCATCCTCACCACCTTCGAGATTGAAACCATCTATTCCTCCCCAGACGATTCCCCCAATGAAGATGAATGGAGCAGACACAATGGACAAATAGAAGCCATATGATGGACTGAATCGTTCATCACCTTCTCCAATTCCTGATGCAGTATTCAGGTCAGGGAATGCGACCAGCCAGACTACTGCTCCCGCTACTATAACTAGAGTTGAAATCGCATTGAGAAGTAAAGGAACCCATCCATGCATGTACCCGGGAATACCAACTGCAGCAAGAATCAGCGCAATGAAACTCAAACAGATTGCCGAGATAAATAACCAATGTCCCAAATCTCCGGCCTCTCCGGCCTCTGTGACCTTTGTAATCTCGCACATGGCCTCTTCGAAATCACTTGGATCTCCATTCTCTCCGCATACCTCGGTCAAAGTCGTGTATTCGACTACTTCCCTATTGTTGGATAAATCCTGACATTCAGAATCCCTGCAAACTTCACCCCAAGCACTTACTTCGATTTGGTAAAGTCCGAATTTAATACCGCTGCCAGCATTTCTATAGTCTATCCCTAACGACTCCACTTCAGGAGTGGATTCCAGTGGGGTGGAAAGTGTCATCCAAGATTCATCGTGCATTACATACAGAAGAAGAGTGGCTCCTAAGAGAGTGAATACCAACCCACCAACGAAAGCCTTCTTGTTCGTCATCTGCCATCCCCCTGCTTCGCCTGTAAGGGCCACACAGGCTAGATTTGCTTTTTATCATGACGCAGAAGAAAGAGTTTGCAGAAGCGCAGGATTGTTCAATGTCGGGCTATACGCTCGCATCATGGCAGGGGCCGCAGGTAGAGGTAGCAAGGCCGCCCTTCTCCTGTTACTGTCACTGACTTTGGTACTCTCTTCGCTCTCAGCCAACGCTCAAATCGAGAAGAAGATATGGCAACATGGAGAGCAGGAATGGGACATTCCGCAGAAGCATAGGTTGTTCTTTTCAGGAACCGAACAAAACAACGCCAACCTCTCAAATATTCATCCCTTCAACACCAATGCTGGTGGAAGCCACCTACTCGAAGGGTCATTACTCCCGCAGATTATTTTCGATTCCATAGAATCTCAACCAGTTCAGGAAACGGTCAACTTGACGCTCAATATGTCGGCTTACATTCATGCCACGGCAACAGATTCGGTGCCTATTATGAACTGTGCTGCTACAGCAAGTGAAACTCAGATGTTCCTCGATATACAGGTCGGGCAAGACTTGCATCAACTGGAAAGCAATTCGCAATATATCACTAAAACTTCGATTCTCAATGCACACAACTTCACATTCCCTAGAACTGAAATAAACATGAAGATGAACCCTGGAGACAAAATTGTAGCCACCTTGAGAGTGATGCATGACTGTCAAGTTGATGCCAAACTTTGGTGGGCTGGCATCGCCGAAGATGGAGGCCTAATCTTTGAAGGAGAATGGATGAATCCGGATGTCAGAATCATCAGTGATGATTTAGGTTTCACTCATGTTGATATGGTTGCACTTGGACCTTGGGCCTTGCAAGGTTATCGTAGCACAGTTATGGAGGTATGGGGCCCGGTGGAACCCGATGATTCCAAACCTGTCGACAGAGAATCAATTCTACAGATCATCGACAGCCCTCAAGAAATACGCAAAGTCGAGGAGAATAGAACATCTTGGACTTATGTCACACCAAAGTTGGACGAAGGTCACTGGATTCTGCAATTCTGTATGAAAACCAATGACCAGCCATATACTGCACAGATAGGTGAATGTCACTTCAAAGGTTGGGTTCATATCGTCAACGATGAGAAAGGTGCAGATGGATGGCAACCTGTCCTGATATTGGCACCACTTGGCATTGGTATCGTGTTGCTTTGGCTGGGCTTAGGTCTTAAGCAAGGAATCCTCTACCCACCACCGTTAATCGGCATCATGCTATTGATGTCGCTTCTATTCATTCCAATGAACATGCAGATGCCAGATTTAACCTCTGAAGCAGAACCGATTGGACAGGGATGGCCTGCACCACAATTCGTATTGAACGCAGCAGGAAACAACAGTTCAGCAGTTTCTCTAGATGAATTATTAGGCGGTAAAGAAGCGGCATTAATCGCCATCTCAATAGTTGGTTCTCCTAATCAACGTCAACACATAGATGTCATGGACATGGTCATGGATAAGTTGGAGGATAGAGTCAGTTTAGCAATGTTGGTAACCGGTGAAGAGGTACAGCCATTCGAACTAGAAGAACTCCAAGAAAAGGTGAACTCAAGATGGCCAATAATGATCGATGAGCATGACGCTGCAACTGCCAAAATGTTACCAACCGGAATGGCTGATGGCATGATTCTTATCGACAGCACTGGGCACATTGCATGGTGGAGCGAAGGAAGTAGTTCTCTCGAAAATGTAGAAAATGCAATCGATGACATCTCTTTTGGCTCTTCACAAAGTCCACAACTCCTGTTATCTATGATCTGGACTGCAATATTTCCATTGGTGATTATCGCCCTGCCAAGAAAGGAATGGGAGAAGCCAGAGGACCCATTACCTCCTGGTGGAAACTGGGGAGGAATAGCCGTTACCGGTGGTATTGGATTCATGATTCTGGGGCTACCTCTGATGGTACTATCAATGACAGGATTAGCAGGAGAAACATGGTATCTGATTCAATTCTTTGTGGGGTTCTGGTTGTTGTATCAAGCTATAGCCACAGCATTGTGGGGAATTGCACCGGAACTGAGATTCATCTCAAAAATCCTCCACAAGGCTGCACCTGAAACTTATCGCAAATGGAAGGAAGAAGAAGAATTCGGCATCGAAATTCAAATCGGTATGTGGGTTGCATGGTTCTCTTGGATACTTCATCCAATGTTAATTCCACAAGGTCTCTCGAACACCCTGCTTACTAGCGGATTCGGCTTGATTATGGGTATTCTTCTGTTTGTTGCCTTCTTCATTTGCTCAGGCGCTGTAGTTCTAGTCATCCGCTTAGTCGCCGGAATGGGAGGGAAATTTTCTGTCATGTTCGGAAAGTTTGCCAGAGACGATATGGTCAAGATCTTCGGATCCTTGATGATTCCTATCGCATTATGGTACACTGCAGTGCTGTTCTTCAAGGCCCAAAGCATGGGATTCTTCATCTGACCAACGTCTTCATCAAGGTAGACGTCATTACTCCGCTTCATGGAAGAAGAGAGTGAAAGAACTGCAATCAATAGAACGTCTTGGAGCCCTATATGGAGTTCCAGTAGAAGTCGTTGGATGCAATCCTGTCCACGACGATTCATCATGCAATATGTTGCGGGACATGGTGGTAGAATCTCGACAGAAAGGCCACAGAGATGGTTATGGAGGCAAGGTAGGTGGGCATCGCCAAGAGAACTATTGCAAAGATCGGTTAGAGATACTCTCAGAAAGTGGCTTTCTGAGGCCCATCTATCTGTTCATTGGACCCCTGAGGTTGCTCGCAAAGAGTTACAGGACTGTTTTCTGAGGACCATTGATTCCCAACAATCCGAAATGCGAAGGATGCAGAAACAATTGCGTCGTCCTGTCGCATTATTCAAACAACCAAGCCAGCAAAGCATAGAGAAGAATATCGAGAAAGGTAATCTGATGTTGCGCAGAGCATACAATCATCCATTGTTGGGCGAATTGCTCAAGTGTTCATTTCAGGGCGAATGGCAACCTCTAGACCCCTTCATCACAACCCATACCGATTCCGGACCAGCATATCTCTCTCCAGACCTTATCATCAAGGGGCCGCGGCGTTGGGTGTTGATTCGTATCTCTGCTGCTTCGTGGCGAGCGATGCCAGATGATGCAGGGATGGTCGAATTGTCGGGAATGATACATTGGGCTATACAAGAGAATACATTACCCGATTCTCCCAAGGAATACGAAATTGCAAGAATCTCACATACCGAAAAAGGATGGCAGACTTGGAGACGTCCAGCGGACAAACAGATGCTGGAAGAGACGAGAAGACTAATCTCTCATGATCTCAAAGAGGCTAGATATCTTGTCAATAGAGCAGGGCCGATGCTGAATCTCGAACGTATACCTCTTGCAGACAAGGCATGGCGCTGTCGTTCATGTGGATACAGGTTCACCTGTCCAGGTGGAAGTAACCTACAGAGAGCCAAGATGCAACAATCAGCAAGTGAAAGAAACATGCTTGAATGGGCATCTTCAATATCCTGAATTCACAGATAAGACACCAAGTCTCTGAGTACTGACTCAGGGTCCTGCGCCTTAGTTACTCCACTAGCAAGCAATACTCCAGAAGTACCCAATTCAATGGCTTTGGCGACGTCCATTCCATTCTTCACACCAGCACCACAAAGAGTTGTTACCCCGGGATTGATTGAGTTGACTACCGATACAGTATCGCTGACAATACGTGGATCAACACTAGTAACTGATACATCTCCACCAATCAATTCCGGTGGTTCAACAGCAATCATATCTGGTGAGAGAGCACTCAGAGACCTCGCCTCATCGAGGTCAGCAGCGCAGGCACATACTGTGAAATCATCAGGCAACTGATTTAGCAATGATTCTACATGTTCGACGGAAACTTTGTGTTCAGCATGATTGATTAAAGTACCAACTGCACCTCTTTGAATGGCGGTTTCGGGATGTAACCATCCAGTGTTAGAGCCAAATCCTATCGGATCAAGGTGTTGAACCCAAACCTGCAATCCAGGTGCAGCAGAAACAACAGCAGATAAGTCGAATGCACTTACCACGGCAATCAAATCTGCAACTTCACACTCCGCATCTACGGTTT
>CAZGIY010000037.1:10063-13621 GCA_964526445.1 uncultured Candidatus Poseidoniales archaeon | reverse complement strand
GTATCATAGATCGATTGGTCACCATGAGGGTGGTATTTACCCATCACCTCTCCGACCGAACGCGCCGACTTACTGAATGATTTTTCAGAAGTATGCCCCCCCTCGTGCATTCCGTAAAGTACTCGGCGATGAACTGGTTTGAGTCCATCTCTAACATCAGGTAATGCTCTACCAATAATTACCGACATCGCGTAATTGATGTAACTGGTCTTCATCTCATCATCGAGCCCATGCGGCAATAATCTGCCACTGTTTGGAGTTGTTTCTTCTTCCATTTACTCACCTCCAACCTCAAACGTCGAGATTGGTCACCTCCAATGCATTCTTCTCGATGAATGAACGTCTTTCAGCAACATCCTCACCCATCAAAATCTCAAACAATCGGTCTGCTTTGCTTGCATCTTCCACCGTCACCTGTAGCAATGTGCGAACAGCGGGATCCATTGTGGTCTCCCACAACTGCTCAGGATTCATTTCCCCCAAACCCTTGTAACGCTGGATATTGACCTTGGCATTCTCAGATTCTCCACGTAACTCTTCTATTACCACGTCGCGTTCTTCATCTGTGTAAACATAGTGAGATTTACGACCTCTGGTGATCTGGTACAATGGAGGTTGAGCTACGTATACATGACCCTGCATTATCGCTGGTTTCATAAAACGCCAAAGGAAGGTCAGAATCAAAGTACGAATGTGGGCACCGTCGACGTCTGCATCCGTCATCAGGATGATCTTGTCATATCGTAATTTGTCTGTATTGAAGAGGCCTTCATCCTTGTTCTCTTGCTCCTCTTCATCTTCAGGAGGATTGCCAACACCAGCGCCCAAAGCCCTGATCATTGTTTGAATCTCTTGGTTCTGAAACACCTTGGCAATGTTTCGTTGCTGTCTCTCAACATTGAGAATCTTACCTCGCAATGGAAGAATTGCCTGTGTACGACGATCTCTGCCGGTCTTGGCTGAACCGCCTGCAGAATCACCCTCTACGATGTAGATTTCACATTCAGAAGGATCTCGAGACTGGCAATCCGCGAGTTTTCCGGGGAGTCCTCCCCCTTCCAAGACCCCTTTTCTCCTAGTCAAATCTCTAGCTTTTCGCGCTGCTTCTCTGGCCTTACTTGACAAGACCGCCTTTTCGATGATAATCTTGGCAAATGCAGGATTTTCTTCGAAAAATTCTCCTAATTTATCATTGACTACGCTCTCAACTATTCCTGCAACCTCACTGGTCACCAGTTTGGCTTTGGTTTGCGCATTGAAAGAAGGATCTGGGTGCTTTATCGAAACCACCGCTGAAATTCCTTCTCTGATGTCCTCGCCGGAAAGGCTGTTGACATTCTTGAGGAGTTTTCGAGATTGAGCATAAGAATTGATTGTTCTGGTCAATGCACTCTTCAATCCAGAAAGGTGAGTACCTCCATCTGAATTGTGGATGATATTTGTGAAACAATGGATGTTCTCCGTATAGGCTCCAGTCCATTGCAGAGATACTTCGACCTGCACTTCTCCTTTGTCGCCCTCCTTGCTACCGATAATGTGCAATGGGTCTTCATGCAACACCTCTTTCTTGTCATTCATCCAACCGACATATTCCTTCAGTCCACCATCGTACTTGTGAACGATGAGCACTTCTTCATCAGCACGTAAATCCCTAACGATGATTTCTAATCCAGCATTAAGGAATGCTGTCCTTCGCAAACGGATGTTGATTTGAGCGAAATCGAATTCAATGACATCGCTGAAGATAGTCAAATCAGGCTTGAAACGGATTATCGTACCAGTCTTATCAGAATCAGCAATTGAATCAAGACGGCCTTCTGGTACCCCTCTGACATACTTCTGGTACCATTCCTTACCATCTCGATGAATAATCATCTCTAGATATTCGGAAACTGCATTGACTGCACTGACTCCTACTCCATGCAGCCCCCCTGCTACCTTGTATGCTTCATTATCGAACTTACCTCCGGCATGAAGTTTAGTCATGATGACCTCGGCGGCACTAACACCTTCTTCGTGTTGTGAAACAGGAATCCCTCTGCCATGATCGATGACGGTTATCGAGCCGTCCTTTTCGACATTCACCTCGATGGTAGGGTTGTACCCGGCAAGATGCTCATCCACCGCGTTGTCGACAACCTCCCAAATGCAATGGTGTAATGCTGAACCATCGTGTGGGTCACCGAGGTACATACCCGGTCTCTTTCTGACTGCTTCTAGGCCTTCAAGGACCTGAATGCTGTCTGCTCCATAATCATCTGACATTAAAATCAACTCATTCTCAGGGTACCCATAGGGTACCCTGCTTCCAACATATTCACTGTGTCAACAACAGTAAATGAACCTTGTTAAACAAGTCGGTCAAAAGTGGCCAATAAACAGGTGAAATGGCAGATTCAAAACAGGCGACAATGCATGATTGGGGGCGCGACATGGTTAAGGATGAGAGTCAGGTCGCCGGCCCGATGAGCGACCCATTGGTGTGCGTATCCCTCGATGGATGTACAGTCAAGGAGGTCATCGACGAAGCGGCAAGGGCCAATTTGGGCAATGCCGACCTCGTAGAAGTTCGATTCGATCGCCTATATCTTGTCAGGCCCAAAGCCGAAGAGGTTGAAGGAGAAGATGGTGAGATCAGGAAAATCATGCCACCAGAGGATGAGTGGTCAAGACTGGCTGTCGCAGATGTCAACACAGCGGAAGTCATTGAAGAATTGAAGGGCGGAATTCCTCTACCTGTAATCTTCACCTGTAGACCTGTTTCAGAAGGCGGATTCTTTCCCGGCGACGAAGATGAGCGTTGCGGAATACTTGATGCTGCAATCAGCAGCGGCGTGTCCTATGTAGACTTAGAGCTCTTGATCGAGGAAGGTAAGCGACAAGAGATGCATGATGCAGCAAAGGCTGCTGGCGTCAAAATCATCGCTTCAGTGCACGGAGAAGGCGTACCAGGTGTCGAAGATATTGTAGCTCAAATCGAACAGAATGCCAGCAAAGGAGATACTGTCAAGATGTGTTGGACCACTGAATCTCAGCAAGAGAGCCTGAGGCTGGTCGAAGCATCTTGGAGTCTGAAAGGTGAAGGACATGATTTCGCATTGATGGGGCTCGGGCCTGGAGGAGACTGGACGCGCCTTCACGCCCCTGTACTCGATCAATCCTTGGTTTACGCTACTCTACAGAACGACTTCCACCTCGGGGATCGAGGTTTGGTCAATGTCAAAGATTTGAGAAATGCCTGGATTCTGATGGAATACTAAGAATCCAACAGTGCCTAAACAGCGTCACTTTCTTCTGATTCTTGTGCAAGACTAGGCACTAGTTGCACCTTGTATCCTTCCATGCCAGCATTGGCGTGTTTGAAATGCATGACTACGGGGACAGCAGCCAACAGAAGCATAAGAGTCATACAAGTCAACGGAACGGTCCATGTCGGTAATATGAACGCTTCTTCAACCATAACCGTCATATCGACCAAAGATGTTGCATGAGGTTCGGGTGCATCATCAGTACGTGAATTGTTGATTGCGTCAACTATGAAGACGAATTCCTCATATT
>CAZGIY010000037.1:0-10053 GCA_964526445.1 uncultured Candidatus Poseidoniales archaeon | reverse complement strand
CACCAGTTAACATTGAAGATGATGTTTCAAGTTTATCAAGGACGACGGAGAACTCTACCTCTCTGATATTCTCATAAGCGTGTACATCTCTGAATCCTCTCCATAAACCTCCTCGCCACTCCGGAGGAATCATCTCTTCCAATTCGGCCATCCACTCCATTTCATCACCATCAACGTAGTATTGTTGGGTATAAATTTCATAATCGTGAGTCAACATTAGATATGCATCTATGGACGGTTCTAGCGGCTCACTGGCATTGTTTGAAATGCTCAAGCAGAAGGTATAACGCATACCGGTTGTCAAATTCATACGTACTCCAGCGCCACTACCATTTTCAACCGAAAATGAAGTGTGAAAACCCGAAACTAGCGGGTCAAGAGGGACGTATGCAATCATGGGTTCTTCTACAAACATGGTGTCATCTTGCGCGCTGCGCCCCCCGGGTCCAGATTTTTCGAATTCATCATCATCGTAGCCACCGAAAACCGTAGTAGTCTGAACGCTTACATTTCGAAGGTGCTGGCCCCATTCCGCTTCATCTCCGTTTGAAACGCTACAACCAGCAGCTTCCACTTGACCAACCAAAGGGATGATGCAATTACTAGAAGCCAGCAAGGGCAATAAAATCAGGCTGACCAGCAACACCGATCTCTGAACCAAGCGAGTCACCTGTATGCCTCCTTAACATAGCGATGTGGACAACGGCACATCATGATTGGCCACAACAGATTGTAATTCCATCGACTAGCGACGTCTACCTCTTACCGGCCTGATATAACCTGAATCGGAACTACGGCGATCATCCTTGGACAGAATCTTTGGTTTTGGAGGGGGCTCGTGTTGATCCATTCCCAAAACTCCACCCTCAGCTTCTACGTTCTGAACATCGTAAGCCTGAGTAGCCTCTGCAGCCTCCTCCTCATCGAGATCAGCAGGGGTTCGCATGACCAGCCATCCGAGAATAAGCATTAGAACAATCAGTCCCAAAACGAACGCAGATTCACTGCCGGCATCAGACAACCATGCCTTTGCATCCTGCCAATTGAAGTCGGAAAGGGTCGGGGTATTCTCGGGCCCTTCATTGATTTCAACCAAAATCGTCTCTTGGACACAGATCCCCATACCATCGCAGACCTGTACTCTGACCGTAACTTCGCCGGTATGATCATAGATATGCGTAAATCTGAGAGATTCGGGTCCATCTGAACTGAATTCCCAATCATTGTCTAGAACACCATCTCCATCTTCATCGACAGTATCATCCAATTCCCAAGAGACTTGAAGGGTGTTGAGAATCTGCTGATCGACATCACTGTTTGAACCATCATTGACATTGTTGTCGCGATATACAACGTAGTCACGGCTTGTTTCAGCATCACTGGCATTGATACGGAATATCGACAGTTCATCGATGATGATTTCAGTGGCTTCCATTATTCCATCTGTTTCAGGAGGCGCATCGATTACCACAGTGAATACCTGAGTGGTTGTGTCTCCAGTCTCAAACGCATCTCTTACCGTCAAACTGACCGTATATATTCCAGGCATCGAATATGCATGCCAAGGGTGGCTCTCCTTTGAATGTGGACTTCCATCTCCGAAATCCCAGATGTATTCGACCAAACCGTTCCAATCAGAAGAGTTGGTATTGAAAGGAGTGTTCTTGTTTGCAAAAATCGCATCTCCGTCTCGAGTTTCACTGGAGTCAAAATACAACAAAGTGCCAACTGAAGCATGAGTCCTACCCTCATCATCGAATGTTCTAGAGTAATTATCTGGCGAGAAATCTTCAGAACGTGGAGTATCTACATCGACCAACTCACCAGAACTCCATGCCTCTAGAATCTGTACTGTAATCACCGGCACAGGGTTGCTGACTTGAATCACAACTGTTCGGTTTGCTGAAGATTGACCATATTCATCGGTCACAATCAACGTGACTCGATGCTGCCCTGGGGTGCTGAATGAATACGATACCTGAGTCTTGCTCGAAGTAGTGCCATCCTCAAAGAACCAAGCAAAGGACAAGATTGAGGAGTCCGCAAGGGAGCCATCTGGATCGAAACTATCCCGTCCATCAAAAGTATAGACCATGTCTACTATTGCATCTTCTTGTCGGAAATCAACACTTACAGAATTGCTGTCTCTAACCTTTACATCAGCGACTGGTAACTGATTCTTCACCAATACATTGAGTGAAACTGTAGTCTGGCCACCATCATCATCGGTCACTGTCACCTGCACCGTTTTGTTGCCAGGAGTTTCCCAAGCAACCAAAGGTTGCCAATCATTACTACTAGTCCTTGTAAAATCGCTATTACGATCTACATTGGCATCATTGAGTGCTACACCTCCAGCGAATTGCCAACTTATACTGGATAGGTCTCCATCATCGTCGACAAATAATGTAGGCATAGGAAGGGAAGTGTAAGTGTCCACCACTAGAGCATCATCGAATATCAATCGCGGTAGTCTATTCTTGACATTCACTGTGAAATTGAAGTAGCCAATATTCTTGCCATCATCTGCTGTAATCCTCACCACATGGGAATTACCGGCCCCATTTCCACCTTCGCTCCATTCATGACTAGTTACCGTGTTACCGATTCCTCCTTCGGTCTGTCCATCGCCCCAGTCCCAAGTGAATAGGATATTGTCATTGGGGACATTGTCCTGTGTCTGAAGAGTCGAGAACTGGATTCTTTGATTGGTGTAAATGTCTATCACATCATCTGCAACCACTTCTTGCCCTGAACCATCGTGGACCCTAATGATTGGAGTTAGGATGTCTGCTACAATCACTAGATTGGGGTAAACTAAACTCCAAGCCCCACCCTGATCTTGAACTGTCAAGTTGGCAATATAGGCGCCTTCATCTCTATATCCGCGTAATGGGGAACGTAGAGTAGAGGTGTTTCCATCTCCGAAATCCCAGAGATATGCCGTAGGCTCATCTGCGTGAGGCAAAGTGCTGGCATTATCAGATAATCCCCAGTAATCGATTCCGTTCCCTGTAAATTGAATAGGTAGCCATGTCAAGGTCACATTGGTGTTCAGAGTAGCGTTTGGTAGTGGTTGCATGTTGTGAACCATTTGACTACTGGTGACTGCGCTGTCAACAGTATCTCCCAACAAATCTTTCATCTCCAGTGAGAGTGTTTAATCGTCAGTGGTATGAGGTGTCCAATAGATTGCACCTGGAGCAGGAACACCTCCACCCGCTTCAATACCAGTTGTCATGGTATCTACCACATCACCATCTGAGTTGATGGCACTTACCTCGATGTTGAGATCTTCAAAGAAAGCATTGGAAGTCACAGCGAATGGCAGGGCCAAAGTATCGTCATCACCATCGTTATCTCTGTCAGCCATGGTTACGGTGCTGAGTGCGAGGCTTGCTGGAGAAGTAATACGGGCAGCCTCGATATCCAATTGAGCTGAAGGATAAGTGGGTCCACACGAAGTGTAGTCACAATCTCCAATGCTGCTACCATACCAAACAATTACGTGAGCCTGATCAGTAATGTTTCCAAATCCTGGAATCATAGCAGTTGAAACCATGTTGTTGAATTGTAATTCCTCGACGGTATACTGCCCATCTGCAGAGGCTCTGCTGACCAAACGTCCTTCCATTCCCGATGCATCTGCAGTCAACCTGATAGTCAGTGGTGCTGGAGGCGAGGATCCTGGTTCTAACTTGAATACCTGAATACCCCAACCTTCGATAGTATTGCCCTTAGACTCCCATGCCTGTGTCCAGTCGTTATTGGAGTCAGCGGGTTGAATCTTACAGAATGCTGAACCCGAACACAGATCTGTCATATCGACATTGGACAGGCCATAGATTCCACTTGAAGCATCCAAAGTAGCAGCGATACTGAAGTTAGCAAAAATCTCCTCAAAAGTGCTTCCAAGAATCATTCCAACATTATTTGGAGGCGTTTGCCCCAAGGATGCAATCGCAGCGCCACCAGTTTGGGTATTTGCTACTAATTGCCTTATCGCCGGACCCCCGCCCAAATGGTCAGCCATCCACAGAAGGAAGAGGAATCCACCTCCATAATCTGAGATGCGCTGATTCCACCAACGGATACTGGTGCCACTGTCCTCAGTCCATGCATTAGAGTGCCCAGTCAAGGTGGAGCTGGCTCCAAAGCAGAGATAGGCAGCCATATCCGCAGCCCCTTCATCAATCCACAGATTCTCCTGAGAATCGGCAGCGTTGTGCAGCAGGTGCTGAAGTTCGTGCGCCAAAATGACCTTGCTCCAACTCAGAGATGCATCTGCATAATCAACGAAAACTATCTCTCTGGATGAAGATAGGCTTGGAGCGAAATATCCTCCAGTATTGTACTGCCCATCCATATTGATGATGGCAACCTCGATCTGACAGTTTCCATCGACATCAGGGGCCTCAGGTCCACTTCCGTAATCCTTGCCGAAGTAAGTCGTCAGTATTGGATAGATGGTGTTGTCCCAATCTGAAGCCCAGTTGGAAAGAACAGTAGAAGAAAGCGTGTACCCATCCTGCACCATGAATGCGACTGTGTTGGTGACACGTTCCGCGGTCACACCCACGGTTCCTCCACCATAGCCTGGAACTGTTGAGGTATCTCCTTCCAGAATGCGAGTGCAGGATCTAGCATTTCTGGCCGATACTTGCGAATCTTCAGAATCCTGCGCACCTGGACTGCCAGCCTCCCACCAAGATTGCTTCAGGAAGCCTGTTGCAGAATATACGGCCTGATCGTCCTCAAAGAGAATATACGGCTTTCCGGTATTTGGTACAAACCCGTCCAATGATATCGTCATTTCACTGCCCGGAACGTGCCTATTTCTCTCTTCAGGGGCCTCTGTTCCACCCGCTGTGGCTAGAGGTGCCCATAGACTTAGCACCATGACTAGAATCAGTCCGAGGGGAATGCTATATCTTCCATCGTTCTTGCTCATCGGGAAACCTCCTCAAGTGACGCTACGCGTCACGTGATGGACCACCTTGAATGAGGTATTTAAGGCTCGGTGGAGCAGGCATCAGACATGCTCAAGGCTATTCACCGCAAGTCGGTGATTCTAATCTGTGCTTTTTTGCTATTGTCAACAGCACAAATAACCTCGGCGGAGAGTGATTCGCAAGGCGATATTGCAATTCAGATGGTTGTCAAAGTCGTCGAGAATGTAACACACCAGAATGATGCTTTCACACAAGGACTCCTATGGCAGCATGGCATGATGTATGAGAGTACAGGGATATATGGTGAATCAACTCTACGAGAAGTGTTTCCAAATGGCACAGTCAATCGTTATGTGGAACTTGCCGAATCTCAATTTGGAGAAGGGTTGTCTATTGTAGGTGAGCAACTGATACAATTGACATGGAAAGAAAACACTGCTTTGATTTGGAATCTTTCTGATTTCACTCTGGTTGGCAATTTCTCTTACGATGGGGAAGGATGGGGGTTATGCAATAATGGCACTTCCTTGGTCATGTCCGATGGTACTTCTCAAATCGATTTCAGAAACCCCGCTGATTTCTCAATAACCAGAAGCATCAATGTGACTCTTGGCGGAGAAGAACTCGGCCAATTGAATGAACTAGAGTGTGATTCGGCCCACATTTGGGCAAATGTCTTTCAAACCGATGAATTAGTACGAATCAACTCCTCGACCGGAGTGGTTGATCAGGTCATTAACGCTAGTTCCTTAGGCGGCGAGGATAATGGTGGATACCTCAATGGAATTGCCTTTGATTCGGAAGGAAACATGTGGCTGACAGGGAAGAACTGGCCTAAGATTTTCAAGGTAGAATTGGAATTAGCGGTAGAACCTACTGATAATGGTCAAGAAACTACAGAACCCAACCAGCCAGCAAGTCATGAAACAGGCTCGCAGTCATGCACTGGAGATGACTGTGAAGAGGATGCCCCATTCGGTGTTTATATGATGTATGGAGTGGTTTTGTTTACGGCCTTATCATGCGCGGCAATTGGAATATTCAAGTTCTGGCGCGCTCTGCCAAGCAACGAGAAGAAGCCGCTCTCTCAAGGGAATGTGTTTGACGATGACGAATGATGATGGCTCCAAGAAGGGTCTCCTGAGCGTCTGGAAGCGTCGAAATGAAAGAGAAAAAAGAATTGACAGATTGATGGAAATTCGCGAGGAATACTCAACTAGAGCATTGACTAGAAGTACGGCGGCTGTGCTCATTGTAGCAGGAAGTATACTTGGCCTACTAACGGGATTCATGTTATTATCAAACAATCCTTCTGATTTGATCAGTTCCTCGATGTTCAAAGTCAGTGAAACTGTCGATGTCAGTGGTTATGCTCTCGAAAATGAGACGGGGGAAGGAGTTGAAGGAGTTGAACTGGTACTCTACGACGCAGATACCGAGGCTAGAATGTCGAATACGACAACTGATTCCAATGGGTTCTATCGGTTCACTGATATTTCTGTCAAACGACTATTACTGACTGCGGACAAAGATGGTTTCATCAGCATAGAGAGAACCTTTACTCCAGACCAAGGAGGTTCAGACCCACTTGTCATGCATGTTGGTAGTGGACTAATCGAAGAAGAACGTGAAGAGGTGGGTTCCATCCTCGCCGGTGCAGTTACAGTCAGTACCTTAGTTGCGGTCTTCACAATCTTGACTGCCTTTGTGGGCCTATACGCGGCTCATGAAGCCAAGAAGGGTAGGCGCTACCGCAAAACTCAGTATCTGGCAGGTATTTCACTCTGTAGTCGCGGACTGATCTTCTTTGGTCCAATCTTGATCCTGATGGGAATGGTACTGCTGAGTATGACTCGACGCCAATTCGCAGATTTCGTCGTCGATGAGAAATCCTCTACGGGAGATGGTACCTGATGTATTTGGTTGCCGTCGAGGGGGGCGATGGCTCAGGCAAAGGGGAAGCGGTCAGAATCCTCAAGGAGATTGCGGAAGAGTTTCCATTTCCCGCAGTCTGTTTGACTCATGAGCCTAGGCGAACTAGCCCCATCGGCAAATTGGCTTTACAAGCGGTCAAAGAAGGAGGGCAGACCCCGCTCCAAGAAGCTGCACTCTTCGCAGCAGATAGGCTCGATCATAGTCACACATGGATACTACCTCGCCTCCAGAAGGGCGAATTGGTCATCAGCGACAGGAATGTGCATTCCTCTTTAATCTACCAAGGTAAAGTCGGCAAACTCGGTTATGAAAAAGTCGCACAAATGAATTCTAGTGCTGCGGTTCCAGACCTTGTAATTTGGGTTGACTGCGACCCAGAAGTTGCGATGAGACGAATCAACAGCGGAACGCTACGTAAGAGTTCACAGAAGAAAGAATACTTTGAGACAGACGAATTACAAACTCAGATTCGGGCAGGGTTTCATGAATTGTTATCCGGCAATGTGTCCGCACCCGCTCCCTTCGATAGTTGCGTTATAGCGGGACCGATACTCAACGAAGGAAGCAAAAAGCAACTGCGCAAGGAATTAGCAAGCGCTCTACGCGGCTTCTTGAACCGCAGACCTCCACCGCTAAATGTAGACCCGCAAGTGGTTGATAGGCACCACCTCAAGAGATTAGTAAGGGGACTTGCAAGCCAACAGAGGTTACCAGGTTCCCCTATCGAGTCTACTTCGTTGGTAGAAGATTGGCTAGCGAAGAGAAATCCGGCTAATTGGTTATCCAAAGCCGAGGAATCATGGTCAAGCAAGGATGCGAGGCAAGCGGATGTTGCTGGCTCGTGTATTCATCACTCTGTTTGGTCCTTGCTAGGTACACTTTCGTTCATGTCTACTACTGATATCCCCAGTATACGAAGAACTCTTGGTCCGGTCAGGGCCGTCACACAAAGACATTCACAGAGGATGGTGAAATGGTTCGATTCCATCGGATGGACCCATAGGCAACAGGCGCATGTACCATTCAATGATGCACCTACTTTCAAGATAAGTGCCGAATGGGTTGGCTTAGGTCGTTTGTTCCTTGCTCTTTGGCCACTACAAACTCATCTAGCGGAATGGAGACGTAGGAACCCGGACGCTGAGACATCGACGGCGATGCGGTGGATTCTTTCTGAAGAAAGGTTGACTGACTCAGAAATCGCAGCGCTTCTAGCCTCTACAACGGCGAGATTACAAATGCTGACTTCAGGTTATGTTGGTTGTCCAGTTCCTGAAAGTAAAGATGAATTCCTAATCTGGTGGAGTACCGAACCCGCATGATTTTCACTCTGATTCATTATCCGGAGTTCTAGCAAATCTTGCGCCAGCCGGAAGTGATACCAATTCGGGACGCCCTTGGTGATCAGAAGGACGAGCCGAAAGCATTGCTGAAAGTAGAACTGCTAACATTGCACCGAAGATTAATCCAGTCACCAAGCGCACAGGATTAGTAGATTCGTATTCTGTCAACATTTGAGTGAAGCCATCAATTCCTATTGGCGCCATGGCGAGAAGGCCAATTCCCCAAGCCGCTCTTTTTCGATATCCAGATGCATAGACCGAATGAAGTCTTGAATCGCCGAATACGGAGAGGAAACTATCGGTCACAGTCCAACGATTCTTTCCAGATCTAGAGAATATCCAGCCACCGATTGCAAGACCAAAAAAGATGCCAACGTCCCTAGCACACAAAGGCATCTGATTGCCATTAATGACCCAACTTCGCTCATATTTCTGATGGCAATTCAAATCTCCAAATCCGTAGATGAATGCGGCATAGAAGTTGATGTCTGTCCATGAGAACAGGCCCTCAGATGTTTGATCATGCCCCACATCTCCACTGTGGTTGCCGTTTCCCCAACTTCCCCAACCTTCGTATTGATAATAATCGAAAACGTTAGCTCTACCTGACAATCTTGGAACGCTGCCCTCCTCAAGAGTCATCGGAGCCAAAAAGAAGGAAATTAGGAAGAACAGGGAAATAGACATGACCCAAGTTCCAACCTTCGCCGCTCTCCAGCGATCAGGTTCTTCGTCCATGACACTTGGCACTAGGCCGAGATGATTGAATTATCGCACAATCGCTATTGCCAAAGGAATGATATCATGTAGCAAAGCGGTAAAGCAAGAGCGAATTTCATGCAAGCCGCCACTTCACAAAGCGTCGTCGGCCCTACTTGGGAACGGCGAAAATTGAGTGTTAGTCAGGCTTTCGCAACCGCCTTCATCCTCGCTACATATACAGGAGTTCTGACATACATTGTAGTCATCTACGCGCATGCCTTCACAGGTGGATTCATCCTTGGATTCAAAATCGCAGGTGGGGCATGGGGCATCATCTTCGGAAGCAGTTTCTTCGCTTACAGCATATTTGGCAGACGCATTCGAATGGAAGTTCCAGTCGAACAAGGCTTAGCCTTCTTAAGACAAACTTTGGCCCCGATGGGAGCCAAAGTGAAGGATGACATAACCACCGGTAATCGAAATTGGAATGTCAACACTCACATCAGCGATAGAGGACTAGGCGTTGGTATCGATTTACATGACATGGAGATTGAAAATGCCAAGGCTGCAATGCAGATTTGCATCAGTGTGCGACACAAGGTAGGACGAATGACATTCATCAGTGGCAGAGGAGATGCTACCAGTAGAATGCCCCACCTACGTACATTGATTCTGAGTATGCTATCGCAACCAGAAATCATCAGAGATTTTCATCTCTGGAAAAAGAGAAGCACCATCACATTAAGGCCACGCAGGCCACCGCTCCCTAGACGTGAGATGGTACTCAAGATGACGGCATTAGGTGCACCACTAGCAGGTATGGGTGCATTGGGATTCATGGACCTTGCACAAGCCAATACCTTGAGTGGAACTGTAGGGGCGGCTGCCGGCCTATTTCTGACATGGTTGTTGATAACTCACAGTCGGTAATTTGTTTGTTGATGCCAGCGTTCAAAGGGGTCGGTCCTTTGTCAACTTACATGGACCCGATGATCTCATTGCTTCAGAGGTTGCAAGAAGCAGGGATTCCAATGGACCAAGTGATTGAAGAAGCCATGATGCAGGTCGATGTAAGATCCTTCAGCGACTTCGATCCAACTCCCTTTTTTCATGACCGACCT